>JAHEFT010000076.1 GCA_024640025.1 Chromatiales bacterium | reverse complement strand
CGAGGATCCTGATCGTTCCATTACCATCGCCCGCGGCAGGGTGGATGGCTACAGTGTCAAACCGGGGTGGTTGAAGATTCGCAGCCTCGAGCGCGGATACCAGCAAATATTTGAACAATGGTATGTGCAGTACCTGAAGGAAACCTCTGATTTCACCCTGGTCGAGGGTATATCCCCGCAATATCTGTCCCTGCTGGGCCGGGGGGGCGATGCGGAGACCGTCAACGCGCCAAGTAAAACACTCTCGCCGGGTATCAGCTGGGACTGGCCGGTTGTCCGGGGCAATGGCTTTGAAACCGTGGGTCACAACCACCGCGCCTGGATTTTTACTTCAAACACGGCATGGGGCTCGGACTTCAATTTCAGCCAGGCCTATGTCTCATCACGCTGGAACAGGATTTTCAGGGAACGCTGGAAAATACTCTTGCGCGGCGAAGTCGGGTATTCGGACGCAAACGTTTTTAACCGCACGGTCGGCACAAACGAAGACACCATCAGTATCTCGGTGACTGAACTACCCTATGCCTACCGTTTCAAGGCCGGCGGCAGTCAAAGTGTTCGCGGATACGGGTTCGAGAGCCTGAGCAACAACGACATCGGCTCAAATAACATCGTAACTGCCAGCGCTGAGCTCGAAATGCGTTTTATGCAGAATTGGTCTGCGGCCGTATTTTTTGACGTCGGTAACGCTTTCAATGAATGGAATGCCATGGACCTGAAAAAAGGCGCGGGTGTCGGCATCCGCTGGTATTCGATTGCAGGCCCGGTCCGGCTGGACCTGGCACAGGCGCTGGACAGGCCCGGCAAACCCTGGAGCCTTCACTTCACGATTGGGTCACCTCTGTTATGAAGCTGCGCAGACTTACGTGGTGGCTCGCGGTTCCTGCCCTGCTGCTGGTGACCGGTTCGCTCGCCTGGTGGTGGCTATTGCACACGGAATCCGGCGCCCACTGGGTGTTCGAGAAAGCAGCTGCAACGTCAGCCGCGTCGGTCGGGGCGGCAAGGCTTTCCGGCGATCTGGATTCCGGCCTGCAACTGGATGGGTTGTATTTCGAAGATAACGGTGTCCATGTCAAGATAGAAACGCTCACCGTTGCCATCGATATTGACCTTCTACCCATCACTGTATTTATCGAAACCCTGCATGCAGGGAATGTGCAGATACAGGTTCTGCAGGATTCCGGTGAAAAGCCGCCGGGTGAGAAACCGTCCGGAAATTTCGTCCTGCCATTTCCAGTGGCGTTCGGGGACCTGAAGATTTCGGGAATCGACTACCTGGATTCAAACGGAGAAAATGCCTTCCGGATCGACTCGGTCGAAGCCTCTGGAAGCGTCTACGAAAACCTGGACCTGCAGCGGTTTTCAGCAACACTGGCCGAGGACCGGCTGGAACTGTCCGGCCTGGTGGCGCTTGATTTCCCCCATAGCCTGAACCTGGAATTCCAGGCAAAGGGGCGGGTCAATCTCGAGGGCAGCCTGCGCGGAGACCTGAATGCCGCCGAACTCGTTATCGACTCCACTTCCCCGCAAGCCCGCATCATCGGAACCGTGGCGCAATTGCTGAATACCCCGGCCTGGGACCTGGAAGTGAGCGCACCGTCGGTCCGGTTGCCACTGGACAGCCCGGATCCGGCACTTTCACTCACGGGAGTGCAGGCGCAGACGACGGGGGAATGGCCGCTGTTTGACCTTGACCTGGCCGCTGGTCTCGAAAGCCGGTGGCTCGAGCCCTCATCGCTGGTATTGTCCGGCAATGGATCAACCGGTGAGTTTACCGTGGGAAAATTGGCCGTCCAGGGGCCTGAAGTATCGCTTGATACCACCGGAACCGTTTCCTGGGAAGACACGCTGCAGATTGGCCTGGCGGTCAATCTCGACCGCCTGGAACCCGGCAAGTGGCTGCCGGATTGGCCGGAAAATCACCAGGTGGCAGGAAGCCTGGCGGTGGAATGGCAAGGTCAGGATGTGAGCATTAGCGATTTCAACCTGGCTGTCGCCAATACATCATTTTCAGCCAGGGGACACGGAATCGTAGCCGTTCAATCAGGCATCGTCGACATGGCGCTGAGTTGGAACGATTTCAGCTGGCCGCTGGACAATCCCGCTCCGGCCATCGTCAGCAGGAGCGGCAGCCTGCAGGTGTCAGGACTGCCGGAAGATTGGCAACTGGCCGGAATTGTGGATCTCCAATCGGGAGATTTCCCGCCAGGACAGTTCAGTCTGTCCGGCGAAGGCGACAATGAATCGCTCGATATCACCGTCACGGAAGGCAAAGCCCTGGGAGGCACCCTTGCGGGAAATCTGTCCTGGAATTGGACGGAAAGCCAACCGTTCAAGGCGGATGTATCAGCCCGGCAGATCAATACAACGCCTTTGTTTGCCGACTATCCCGGCGTCATCACCACCCGGCTGGCGGTCAGCGGCGCGGTAACGCCTTTCCGTCTGAAGGTCGATATTGAGGAGCTGGAAGGGACACTCATGGAGTACCCGGTGACGGGACGCGGCGGTTTTCACATCGAACAGGGCCGGGTGTTCGCCGATGGACTGCGTATCGGATCAGGGTCTTCAACAATGACCCTCGACGGGAGCTTGTACGAGCCCGGCGGGATCGACTTTTCCGCCAATATAGATTCTCTTGCCCGATTTTCCAGCGACATGCGCGGAAGCCTTGCTGCTGAAGGGAACGTGTCGCTAGACCCGGCTGCACCCAGGATTTCAGTCTTCCTTTCCGGTAAAGATCTCGCCGTCGGTTCTGTCGAAATTGAGAAAATGGAAACCCTGAACGCTTCCAGGCCCGGTTTCGGCGAAGGGAACAAAATTATTCTATCCGGACTGACCATCGGACAGCACCCCATCGAATCGATGTCCATTGGGCTCGACGGCGAACAACCGCTGCAAGACATCGTGATCGATGCCCTGGTGGAAGGCTCTGAAATTTCCCTGGGGCTGAAGGGATCGGTGAAGGATTGGTCCGAACCGCTGGTTTCCGGCTGGCGCGGGGAAGTGTCGGCATTGCGAATCAATCACCAGGACCAGTTTTTGCTCACGCTCGATCAGGCGGCCGTCCTGGAATGGACCCCATCCCGGTTCCTGCTCGAGCCGATGTGCCTCAGCGGCACAAATGACGCCCGCCTTTGCGTGGGCTCGAGCTGGCTGGCTCAGGATGCACTCCGGATATCAGCCGACCTGGCGTCGATGCCGGTCAGCCTTGTCGAGATGATGGTTGAAACGGAATTGAGATTTACACAGATTCTCAGCGGCACATTTCAATGGTCTCAAACAGAAGAAAACGGGAGCAACGGGGTTGCCAGGTTTGAAATATCACCAGGCACAATCCGCATGCTTGACGATGACGAAGATCTACTCAAAACCGGCCCGGGATTTTTTGGTTTCGAACTGGCCGAGGGCGCCCTGAAAAATGGGAACCTGGACCTCGCCTTTCCCGGAGCGGGTCAGATTGACATCGATTTCAGCGTACCGGACCTGAGTCCCGGTCCGGATAGTCTTGTGCTCGGGAACGTCCAGGTCGATTTTAAAGACATCAGTGCGTTTGAGCCGGTGTTCCCCATTCTGGATACCGTGAGCGGAGCGCTGGCAATTGACCTGACCCTGTCGGGCAGCTTGTCGGATCCTTCATTCAACGGCAGCGCATCCCTGGCCAACGGTCAGGTCTCAAACCACGCTTCCGGATTCTCTTTTTCCGAAATCAACCTGGCAGGGGAAGTGAGTGATCTGGACCGCTCTGAGCTCCGGGGAACCTTCCGTGCCGGCGAAGGTATGGGGAACATCACCACGAACATCACTTTCGAAAACATGCTGACCCCGGTCGTTAAGCTGGTTCTGAAGGGAGAGTCGCTCACCGTCATTGATGTACCCGACCTCAAGGTTATCGCTGATCCGGATGTCGAACTGACCTGGCGTGACAGCACGCTGGGGGTGAACGGCCGTGTGTATATCCCCAAAGCCCGTTTGTCTCCAACCATCATTCCTCAACCCAGCATCAGGCAAAGTGACGACGTGGTTATTGTCGCCGGAGAATTGCCGGAGCCCGAGGAAAACTATTTGCGTGACAACCCGGTCAGCATCCGGGGCACGCTGGAAATCGAACTGGGAAAACAAGCCGAAATTGAACTCGAAATGGCCAAAGTCAGGGTCTTCGGGACCACGCGATTCACCTGGCGGGATGAGCTCCTGCCCACCGCCAATGGCAATTTTGACATCAGGGGGGATATCCAGGCCTACGGCCAGTCCCTGAAGGTAACCCAGGGGCGCATCAGTTTCCCGGATATTCCGGCTGATAATCCCCACCTCAACATCCGGGCTGAACGTACGATCTACGGAAATACCCAGATCCAGAAAGCCGGCCTGATGGTAGCCGGAACCGCCAAACGCCCGGTCATTGAAGCCTATACCGTGCCCATGACAAACAAGGACAGGGCACAGACCCTGCTGGTTACCGGAAGCGACTTCAACTATGAGCAGGGCGTCGGCGCTGTTGCCGTCGGCGCCTATGTTCTTCCCAAGCTTTATATCAGTTATGGAATCGGCGTATTTGAGGAGGGTAGCGTTATCAGCGCCCGCTACGACCTTGGAAAACGGTTCGGCGTCAAGGTGACTTCCGGCCAAAAGGACACCGGTGTGGATCTGAATTACACCATCGAGCACTGAATCAGGCGGGCATCGGGAACGATTTCTTAATACAATAGGCGCTTCTCAATATTTTGCCGGAGCATACCTGTGAAGGATCAGGAAAAGCATCAGTACTGCACGAACAAGTTCATCGAGCTGGCCAACCAGCTCAAGGGCGAGAACATCAATCCTGCCCTGGTGTCCGGCGCCCTGATGACGGCTTCCGGTGTCTATGCCACCTACATTGCCGCCGGCAATGAAGGCGCCTTGGAACCCGGCGGGGTCGACAAGGTTGTCGCCCTTTACCGCCGGACACTGGAACACCACCAGGATGTCAAGAAAGCTCAGATACAGGAAAAGAAGGCATAAAGCCATAGAACGGAACCAATGATGGATATGCGCCTACCCCTGAAGTTTACCGAGGCGGTCCCGCTGCAGGATCGCTTCCAGCGCACGCTGCAGGAATTGCGCGTTTCGGTCATCGACCGCTGCAATTTTCGCTGTACGTACTGCATGCCTGCCGACTCACTGCAGGGAAGGGGGTTCTTTCTGCCGCTGGAAAATCTTCTGACCGATCATGAGATCGAGGACATGGTCAGGGCTTTCGTTGACCTTGGGGTCAGGAAACTGCGCATTACCGGTGGAGAACCTCTGTTAAGGCCCGGCCTGCCAGCCCTGGTTGAACAGCTTGCATCGATCCCCGGCCTGAACGACATTGCGCTTACCACAAACGGCGTGATGCTTCCGCGCCTTGCCGGCGACCTGGCCGACGCGGGGCTCAACCGGATCACCGTAAGCCTGGATACCCTTGACCCGAAAGTGCTGGAAGAAATGAGCGGTGGCAGGGCCCGGCTGGAACAGATACTGGATGGAATCCAGGCCGCGGAAGAAGCCGGATTTCAGCAACTCAAGATCAACACGGTCGTGCAAAAAGGCGTGAACGACCACACCGTCATGGAGTTGGTTGAGTATTTTCGCGGAACACCGCACCGGCTGCGGCTGATCGAGTTCATGGATGTGGGAAACAGCAATCGCTGGAGCAGGGACGACGTGGTTCCGAATGCTCACTGGGTGGAAACCATTGGCCGGAAGTGGCCGATTGCGCCGGTCGGATCCCGCAATCCCGCTGAAACGGCCAGGCGTTATAAATACCTGGATGGCGAGGGCGAAATCGGTTTTATCAGTTCCATCACCCAGCCTTTTTGCGGTGGTTGTACCCGCGCCAGGGTAACCGCAGACGGAATTTTCTACACCTGTCTTTTTGCGGACAAGGGCACCAACCTGATGCCGCTGCTCCGGCATGCTGACGACCCCGGTGAACTGAGCCGGAAAATAGCTTCGATATGGGCAAAACGTAACGACCGCTACAGCGAACAACGCGATCTTCCGGGGCACAGCCGCGAGAAAGTCGAAATGTACCGGTTGGGCGGTTGAACGGATGAAAATCCGTGTCCGGTACTTTGCAGTATTCCGCGAGGCAACTGGAACCGGTCTTGAAGTCATCGAAACCGGCGCGGCATCGCCTTCCGAATTGTTCAGCGAGTGTGTCGGGCGCCATCCCGGCCTGCAAAAATATACCGCTTCCCTGGTTGCCATCAACGATGAAATGGCTGCGTGGGACGCTCAGCTCAACGAAAACGACGAAGTCCTGTTTTTTCCACCGGTAGCCGGCGGATGAGTGCGTTCGAAATCACCGGTCAGCCGATAGAATTACAGGTTTTTCGCGCACGCCTGCTGGACCGTTCCTGCGGCGCCTACGTGCAATTTGACGGCTGGGTGAGGGATCACAACGAAGGCCGGAAGGTTCTGCAGCTTGAATACGAAGTATACGAACCATTGGCTGTCAGAATAGGCCAGGACATCATCCAGGAAGCCCTGGAACGATTCGGCGTAAGCCATGCCTGCGCCATTCACCGCAGCGGGCTTATGGAGTTATCCGAAGTCGCCGTCGTGGTCGGTGTCTCGTCACCCCATCGCAGCGAGGCATTCGAAGCCTGCCGCTACATCATCGATCAGGCCAAGATCCGCTTACCGATCTGGAAGAAGGAACACTACGAGAGCGGTCACGCCGAATGGGTGAACTGCCAGCGCTGTGCTCACCACGAATAGGAAGGGCTCCTACGGTTTCTCCAGCTCCGCCAGAATCGTTTCGACCTCATCCGGAAGACCATCGGGATGAATCCAGACCCCGCTTTTGCCGCCTGATTTGTAGAGCAGCCGGCTGCTTGTCATTTGCAGCGCCGGGTTAACCGGCTTGGTCAGATCCCAGATCGTCAGGAGCGCGATGGACAGGCCGGTCAGGGCTTCCATCTCCACTCCGGTTTTTTCCGCGATCTCGGCGACGCAGAACACTTCTACGGAATGATCGTCCGGTCTAGGCACTGAGTGGATCATCACCCGGTTCAGGGAAATGGGATGGCACAGGGGAATGAGCGAAGGGGTCTGCTTGGCCGCCTGGATCCCGGCAATTTCCGCCATCGCCAGTGGATCCCCTTTGGGCAGGCGCCCTTCAACCAGCAGTTGAAAAGCTTCACGCCCAAGCAGGATTTTTCCACCTGCAATGGCGACCCGGTGCGTTGTGCTTTTTCCCGAGACATCGGCCATTGACCAGTTTTTTCTGCTGCCAGTATTCATCATTCAGCTCACAAGGTACGGAACAAATTTAATCAGAACTCATATCTAAGGGAAGCACCCGCGTACACATTTCTCTCGGGCGCCGGCTCATAATAACGTCCGAACGCCGCATTCAGCCGGATATTATCCATGTATTTTTCATTGAACAGATTGTTGACACCGAGAAAGGGTTCAAAAATCCAGTCACCGCCGGTCCAGCGGTAGCCCGCCCGCAGGCTCGACACAAAGTAGTCATCCGTCTCGACCGTATTGGCGTTATCGGCATAAAACCGGCCCACGTAGAGCGTATCCCACCCGGCGAAAAAGCCCGAAGGGTGTGACCAGTAGAGATCGAAGTTGAACAGATGTTCCGGTACGCCGGGAATCCGGTTTCCATTGTAGTCCTCACCGTCCAGGCCCTGGAATTGATCAAAAGTGAAATCGGACCAGGTGTAGGTTACCGTAGCCGTCAGGCCCGGAAACAGTTCGGCTGACAGAGAAGCCTCCAGGCCATCGTGACTCGATGCGCCTGCATTCTCGAAAAATGACTGGCCTGAACCGGAGAGTTCATAGGGAACAATTTCATCCCGCACATCAATGAAAAACAGGGCCACTTCATACCGCATCCGTCCAGTCAGCAACCCCTTGATCCCGACCTCATAATTGGTCGCCGTCTGGGGATCCAAAGCCTGGTTGAAGCCGGTCGCCCCGTCCGGGTTTGCCAGGTCCGTGGTGGCCGGCGGATCAAAGGAACTGGAGATATTTCCATAGAAATTCAGGCCTTCGTGCACGGACCAGTCCAATCCGGCCATCGGGCTGAACTGGTTGAATTTACGCTGACCGGATCCACCGCTCCCCGTCCGGTCGCTCACCTCGTAGTCAATGATATCGAAACGGGCTCCCAGTGTGAGGGAGGCATTCGCCGTCAGATTCAGTACATCCTGCACATAGAGCCCGGTAGTGGTGACATCCTCGTCCTGGTTGGTGGTCAACTCCCCGACCACACCTTCGTTGTTGATATAACGCTTTCGATGATCGCGCTGAGCATCGTAATCCAGCCCGGCAATGATCCGGTTCCCCAAGGCTCCCAGCTCGGTATTCCAGCTGTAACTCCCCCCGAGCCCGGAGAAATTGCGAGACAGGTCAATGCTGCCGCCCTGGCCATTGCTGTTCAGGGTGAACGGCTGAAGGCTGTTGAATTGCCGCTTGACGTAATAATTTCTAAGCATTAATTCCTGGTTGGACCCTATCTCCTTGCGAAACGCCAGTCCGAGGGATTGCTGATCCAGCGATTCACCGGCGTTGAACAACAGGTTTCGCGGGGCCGCCTGGCGTCGGTTCTGTTCTACTTCGGCGGCATTGAGTCCTCCGGGATCATCTGCTTCGGGCGAATCAACGGCATTGAACACCAGCGTGAGCCTGGCAGTTTCATTGAAATCATAGCGGAACTTGCTGTTCAGCAAGCGGCTCTCATAGCTGGCATGATCCCGGTAACCCTCCAGGCTGGAACCGGTGAAATTGGCCAGACTGTTCAGCTTTCCCAACTGCCCGCCGGCCTTGAACTGGGCCTGCCGAAAATCATAACTGCCCAGGTTGAACCGTCCGGAAATGAAGGGGGTTTCCGGCCCGTCCTCGGTCCGGATATCGATGACGCCGCCGGAGGCTGCGCCGAACACGGCGGAAAAAGGCCCCCGGATCACCTGTATTTGCTCAATGGAACCCAGGTCGATCGAATCAACACTGCCCTGCCCGTCCGGCAGGGTCAGCGGAATATCATCGGCGAATATTCGGATGCCGCGAATCCCGAAATTGGCGCGTGCGCCAAAGCCACGAATGGCGATTCGCAAGTCCTGGGCAAAATTGTAACGGTTCTGGAAAAACAGGCCGGGAACAGCGACCAGGCTCTCGTCCAGGCCCAGTTGCTGACGGGCCCGCTGAACGTCATCCCGGTCTACGACACCCGCGGCAAACGGCAGATCCTGAATGTCCGTCGGGATTCGCGTGGCTGTCACCACGACTTCTTCCAGTACGGGAGAGCTGTTCCGGTTTCCCGCATCTGCGGACAACGGACTTATTGATAGAAATAACAGGAAGCCCAGAGAGTTGGTGAATTTCAGAAGCATTTCAGCACTATTTTCATTATGCTCCGCAGTCATGATAGTAGAGCATGCTAACGACTTCGTTCGTGCACTGGAAGAAAACAATTTTCCGGCGGATTCACCATCCGTTCCAAAGGGCGTCCTGATGGTCAAGCCGGAAGAGTTTTACGTGGGAAAGGAAACCGCGCTCGATAACCACTACATGGATCTGACCAGCGCTGCTGACCCGGACCGCGCCGTTCGGCAGTTTCTCGGTTTGGTGCAACTGATCAGGAAATGCGGAACCGAAGTCCTGGTATTTCCGGGGGACCGCCGCACCCCGGACGACGTGTTTCCCAATAACGTGTTCGGCACGGTGCCGGGGCGCCTGGTCATAGGCAACATGCGCCATCCCATCCGGAAGCTTGAAGCGGAACGAACCGACATTCCAGCCTGGTTCAGGGAACGCGGCTACCGGATTGTCGATCTCAGGACAAAGAACTGCGTTGCAGAATTGACCGGGGTGTTGATCATGGACCGGGCCAGGCGCATTGGATTTTGCGGTATCAGTGAACGGGTGGATCGCGCGGGAGCGGCGGCCATGCACGAGGCGTTCGGGCTGAGACTCACTTACTGTTTCAGACTTACCCCCGACGAATACCACACCAATGTCGTGTTTTCCGTGCTTGCCGCCCGGGCCTGTGTCCTCTACCCCGGCGCTTGCGCGGGCCCGGAGACACCCGCGGCGATCGAAGCGGCATTTCCCGGCCGTACCCTGCTGCTGGATAAGTTCGAAAAAGACCACTTTGTCGGCAATTGCATTTCGCTCAACAATCGGGATTTGTTCATGAGCGAGGTGGCCGCAGACGCGCTTCGCCCGGCCAACCGGGCCAAGCTGGAGTCATGGGACTTCCGCATTCATTCAGCACCACTGGATGAGCTTGAGAAAGCCGGAGGCAGCCTGCGCTGCATGGTCGCCAAGATTTTCTGACTGGCTAACGTTTCAGTTGGGATTTGAAATAATTGACGAGGTACCCAGGGGGCTTTTCAGTTTTCGGCCAAGGCCTGCTCCAGGTCGGCGCGCAAGTCGCTGTATGACTCAATACCAACGCTGAGGCGCAACAGGGACGCAGGCAAATGTTCCTGCCCCGGGACTGCCGCCCTGCGTTCCATTGTGGATTCGACAGATCCCAGGCTGGTGGCATGACGGATCAGCCGTACTCTCTGGCAAACCTCGTCCGCTGGCCCGGCGCCGCCGGCAAGATCAAAAGAAATCATGGTGCCAAAGCCATCAAGCTGGGCTTTGGCGACGGCGTGGGTGGGGTGGGATTCAAGTCCCGGGTAGCGGACCAGGCTGACAGCCTCGTGAGAGGCCAGCCAGAGGGCGAGACGACCCGCGGTTTCCTGCGCTTTTTCAAGCCTCAGGGCCATCGTCCTGAGGCCGCGCACAGCCAGGAATGCCTCGAGAGCCCCCGGGGTAGCCCCGTTAACGGAGCGCGACTTCCTGATGCCGGCTAGCAATTCAGGCCTGTTGGTGACCAGCAGACCACCGAGCAAGTCTGAATGCCCGCCAATGAACTTGGTGGCGGAATGCATGCTGATATCCGCGCCCAGCGCCAGGGGGCGCTGGTTCAGGGGTGTGGCAAAGGTGTTATCAACCACCAGAATCGCTCCTTCTTTACGTGGTGCGGCACAAATTGCTTTTAGGTCGGCAACGGTGAGCAGGGGGTTGCTGGGTGACTCCAGCCACAGCAGGTCGGCCTGGTTTGCCGCAGAGATCCACCCTGCCGTGTCCTCCACCGCCAACCGGCTCACCTGCCACCGCCCCTTAATTTCCCCTGATCGGGCCAGTTCAGACACGCCGTGGTAGCAGTCGTCAGGCAAAGCGATGCGCGCACCGGTGCCCAGTTGATCGAATACCGCTGCGACAGCCGCCATGCCGGATGAATAGGCAATGGCTTCGCCTCCTTCGAGACCCCCGACGATTTCCTCCAGCGCCTCCCAGCCCGGGGACCCGCTGTCTCTCGTATAAACCCGGTTTCCACCCAGTTCAAAGTTGGATGCCGGAACGATCGGCACATTCAGCGCCGACCCCGGTTCTTTCGGCCGGCCAGCGGCAACGAGCCAGGAATGCAAAGAAAGTCTGGACATTAATTCGTCTCCATCCACGGTGGATTCAACAGGGCAATTTTACGGTAAGCCGGGCAATTCTCGCGGTGCGGGGACGGCAGGTAGCCTATGGACATCAGGAACTCACCGGTGATTTCCCCGCCGGTAAATTTGAACGCTTTTTTAAACAGTTTCACCCAACCGGCTTTGTCCAGCGGATGGTGGGCTCTTAACCATCCGGCGAATCCACCGTGGCTTTCCCGCATGTCACGAATTACCTGCGCGTTGACGATGGCCGCATTTATCTTGAGCTTGTTGCGGATAATTTGAGCGTCGTCCAGCAGCCGGCGACGGTCTGCATCGCCATATTCCGCCACCCGGTCGACATCAAAACCGTCGTATGCGGCATGGAATCCCTCGCGTTTTTTCAGAATAAGCGCCCAGCTTAAACCGGCCTGGTTGATCTCCAGCACCAATCGCTCAAAAAGTCGGCTTTCATCCTCTTCCGGGAAGCCGTACTCGTGATCATGGTAGGAGCCGTGAACGTCGTCTCCAATGGCAAAGTCGCAGTAATACGTGGCCATGGTGTCTATTCCCCCTCCCCGGCCACGGCCGCTGCCAGGTCCGCCATGGAATGGAGCAGGAAATCCGTCTGCGGTATTTTATCCGGCCTGGCGGTTGCTTCCCAGGTGCCCGTTTCCCGGTCCATGAGGGTTCCATAGCAGTCAAAAGTGAGTACTTTGAACTGTGCCAAGTGTTTCGAATCGTTGTTCTCCATCCGGGTAAATATATATGATTCACGTTCACCTAAACCAAAACAGCGAAAATATTTGATCATGCCGCAGCCAAAAGCAGACAGACTGCCAGTCGCCCTGGTGCTCTTGCTGTTCTTCGCGTCAGGCGCCCTGGCGCTCGTTTACGAAGTCGTCTGGGCTCGCATGATGATGCATGTATTTGGATCAACCGCCCTGGCGGTGGGCACCGTGCTGGCCGCTTTCATGTCAGGGATGGCCCTGGGCGCCTGGTTGTTTGGCAAACGCGCGGACCATACCCGAAACTGTTTGCGCCTTTATGCCGTGCTTGAAATTGGAATAGCCGGGGCAGCCCTGTTGTCGCACTTGCTGTTGAGCGAACTCGCTCCTGCCCACCGGGCCATTTTTGAGCTGGCCGGCTCATCACCACTGCTGTTTTCCACCATCCGTTTTCTATTGGCCTTTTTCCTGGTCATGGCCCCAACCGTGTTGATGGGAGCTACCCTGCCAGTACTGGCGAGCTACCTGTTAAGGTTTCGCACGATTCCGGGCGTGAGCCTGAGCAACCTGTATGCGACAAATACATTTGGCGCCGTGTGCGGTGTGCTGCTAACCGGATTTTTCCTGATCGGCAGCTACGGTATCCATACTCCCGCCTTTGTCGCCATGCTTGGAAACCTGCTGATCGGCATTTTGGCACTGGTACTGTCGAACCAGGTCTCGATTCCGAAATCAGCAACAATCCCCAGTAGTCCGGAACCTGCCGAGACCCTTGGTCATTCTGCTCTTTCGCGTGACACAAGACTCTACCTGGTAGTCCTTCTGGGCCTGGGACTTTCGGGTTTTACGTCTTTTGCCTACGAGATTTACTGGACCAGGTCGCTGGTTTTTATCCTGGGCAATTCGACCTATGCACTGACCACCATGTTAAGCGCCTTTCTGGCCGGAATCGCCCTGGGCGGTTACCTGGTTCGCTTCATGATCAAATACGTGCTTGATCGCGCGCTGGCTTTTGGCTGGGTACAGGTTTTGCTCGGGCTATTCTCAGCAATGGCCTTGCCACTGCTCTTTGCCATGGCGGATACACAGTCGTTGGCCCAGCAAGTGATGGAACGCTCCGCACATCCTTTTCAACTGATTTTTTCCGGTTTTGGCCTGGCCTTCCTGGTCATGCTGGTTCCGGCAACCCTTATCGGTGCAACCTTTCCACTGGTGGGAGATATAGCCATCAGGAAGCGGCTGCAGACAGGCTCAGCCGTTGGCAGGGTGTATGCGGTGAACACCGTGGGAAACGTTTTTGGAGCTTTGTTGCCGGGACTTTTTCTGCTGGGCTGGCTGGGTATCCAGAAAGGCATCCTTGCGATGGCGATGATCAACGTGGG
>JAHEFT010000137.1 GCA_024640025.1 Chromatiales bacterium | reverse complement strand
GGATCAGCCGCGACAGGTGAAAGGGGCCGTCCAGGTTAATCCGGATGGTTTCGTCCCACAACTCCGGATCCTGTTCCCAGATAACCCGCTCGTGGGCTGAACCGATGCCGTGATTGCAGACGAAAATCTCGATCGGGCCGAGTCGTTTCCGGGTTTCCTCGACCGCGTGCGAGCAACCCCGCGCCGTGCCTAGGTCGGCAACCGCATAATCGAGCCCGAGACTTGCCAATTCTTTTTCGCTGCGCGCCACTGCCATCACCCTTGCTCCCCGCGCCGCCAATAATTCTGCGGCGGCTTTCCCTATTCCGCGGCCCGCGCCGGTGACCAGCGCTACTCTTCCTTCCACTCCTGCCATGATGTACTCCCCATCCATTGGCAACTTGCCATTTTCGATCGAAAAACTGAATATCCACGCTCGAAATTGACCCGGTATTCGAGCGGTTCACCCGCATCGGGTGCAAGAATCATTACCTGGAGCAATTTGTCCTTCATGCGGGCCTTCTACAGGTCTCTATCATTGCCTTTACGGTAGAATATCACTACGCGGAGAATTCCCCCATTGAGTGCAAACAAATGACCATCGAGAACACACGAATCGTGCTCGCCAACCGGCCCGAGGGCTTGCCGACACCGGAAAACTATCGAATTGAGAAGGCACCTGTTGCGGACCTCAAAAAAGGGCAGGTCCTGATCAAGGTGATCTACCTGTCGCTGGACCCCTATATGCGCGGGCGCATGAGCAAGGAAAAATCCTACGCCGACCCGGTGCCCATTGATGGTGTCATCACCGGAGAATCAGCCGGCGTGGTCGTCAAGTCCCGGTCATTGCGATTCAAGGAAGGCGATTTTGTTTGCTGCCCGTCGGGCTGGCAGTCCTATTTCGTCGGCGAGGAAAACGACCTGATGATTTACCCCGTTGACCCGTCGCTGGTCCCGCTTTCAGCCTACCTGGGCGTTTGCGGCATGCCCGGGCGAACGGCCTATTTCGGGTTGTTACGGGAAGCCAGGCCGAGCGCCGGCGAAACGCTGGTGGTTTCTGCCGCCTCGGGTGCGGTGGGTTCCGTGGTCGGACAGATCGGAAAAATGCAGCGAATGCACGTGGTCGGCGTGGCTGGAGGTACGGACAAATGCGCCTGGGTGAAAGATGAGCTCGGCTTTGATGAGTGCATCGACTACAAGGCCGGCGATTTGGACAAAGCGTTGGCCAGGGCCTGCCCAAACGGCATCGACGTGTATTTCGAATCTGTCGGCGGTGCACTGTCAGAAGCCGTGGCGAAACAGCTAAATCAAGGCGCCCGGGTGCCTATCTGTGGTTATATTTCCAGTTACAACGCCAAAAAAATTGCCGAAACCCGAACACCTTTCCAAATATTCGGAGAGCTGGAGAGTCCGCCCTGGCACCAGTTTTTCCTCGTGTTCAATTACGTTTCCGAATATGCAGAAGCCAACAGGAAGCTGGTGGAGTGGGTGTCCAGCGGAAAGCTCAAATACCGCGAGACCATCGTTCAGGGGCTGGAAAAGGCACCCGAATACTTTAACTGGCTGTTTGAGGGCAAAAATTTCGGGAAACTGGTCGTGCAGGTTGCAACAGACCGGTAGTCTGAACCGTTACGTTGCGCGATCCACCGTTTATTGCATTTCTTTCGCTAAACGGCTGCTTCCTCCGACTCTTCCGGCTGGTTACTGATAACCGGCTTCAGGCCCACAAAGACTTCACCGGTTTGCCCGTGAAGCGATACCACGTCACCCGTGCACAGGGTATGAGCAGGCTTGCCGTCCGGGCGAACAAATTCTGCTCTATCTTTGAATAAGCGTAATTCCGCTACCCCCAACACGGCGGCATAGGGCTTTTCGTCAATGCCGTGAACCGCGACCGCTGCATGGGAGGTTGACCCGCCCTTGGCTGCAAGCAAGCCGTCAACCGAAAGAATCAACGGAATTTCATCCGGTATGGGATTCTCCACGACCAGCAAAATGCCGTCCACACCGGCTTCCTGCGCCGCGTTTGCTTCCTTCAGCCGGCTGACGTCACCCTCGTCAAATGCAACAACGCCGCGGAACGCCCCACCGCTGATACCAATACCGCGCCCATCCGCCAGTCCCGGATTTTCGAATGTTCGCAGATTGGAATGGTGTTCCTGCTGTGCGCTGCGGGTTTGAAGGATGCTGAGCACACCGCGTTCAACAGTAAATTCAATTTCCGTATCCGATCCCAGGAAACGCCTGAGCCGGGCGCTGATGTGGTTGAGTTTGCGCTCCAGCATCGGCGCCTGTGAGCGCAACTCCTGGACCGGCTCAAAAGATTTCGCCGCCGTCAGGCCGCCCACCAGGTCATCTCCGCAGGCGCTGAACTTCACATCGCCGGTGAATACCCTGAAACCGGAGGTTGTCATTCGTGTATGGGGGATCACGCCGGTCAGCGAAATATGCATTTCGTCCATACCGGGCTTGAGTTCCTCTTCGTTGGTACGGTTGCCGCAGGCCATTTCCTGGACGATTACGGCGGTGTGCCAACCTTCGCTCAAGTGCTTGATGTCGCGATACTGTCGCGCCCTTTTTGCATCCCAGGAGTCATGCACGGCACGCATGGCAGTTTTCAATTGCAATTCCGGGTCGTCGAGGATTGCATCGAGTTGAACTCCATAACCCGCTTGATGGATCGCCGCCTTCGAGGCCTCGACGACCTCACGCATTGCCGCGCCGGGCAAATCAGTCTTTAGAACAACGCCGTGCCGTCGCTTGGCGCTTTCCACAAGGTCGAGTTCTTCCAGGTCCAGGTGCCACATGGCTGCTGCATAAGAGGCGAGAAAACGCCGGTAAGAATCCCACGCGAACCATTCGTCATCAAGCGCCAGGGCCTCGGCCACTGCATCCGTCATACCGGCGAACACGATTGTAGAAAGCATGCCCGGCATCGAAAACACAGATCCGCCGCGTACTGCAAGCAAGAGCGGTTCAGCCGGATCCCCAAGGTGCACTTTCCTTCCATCGTTGTGCGCGATGTCCTGCTCCAGGATGCGCACATGTTTCATCAATTCTTCCTCGAGCCGTCTTGACTCGCTGTTATGCAGATTCATGCGCGGAAGCACTGTTGGTATGATGAATGCATCACGGGTTGGTATACCCAGGTAGGTGATATACAACAGGCCCGAGCCTTTACCACCGTAGCGCGCCTGCAGGCTGGCCGCTTTCAAATCCTCGACCCGGCGCACAATATCGTCGCGGTGGGACAAGTGTATGAAGTCCCATGGATCATCACCGAGCGCGCCGCTTCCCATTCCGGACAGGCTTTCGCGGTGCTCTGAAACGTGGCTCCGTGCCAGGTCTGAAAAGTGAACCAGGCTGTTGAGGTCATGCATGGTGCGTTGGAAATTCCCCTGTACCGCGCGCATTTCGTTGACGCTGTAGCCCAGGTGTTCCGCCATCACTTCGTACGCTTCGCTGACCCGCAGCACCAACCGGTGATAATTACGCTGGATCTGCTCGAGAACATCGAGCAATTCAGAAGGCTTGCGTGAAGGGCTGACCAGCATCGTGGAAAGATCCCAAAGTTCGCGTGAGTACAATCCGTCGCGATCCAGGTTGCCGGCGCACAGAAATACCACGCGCAGGCATTCTGCCAGGTTCATCCCTTTTTCATGGTAGGCCGATGCAACATGCCGCAGTGCGAAGAAGCCCAGCTCTTCCAGCAGACAATCCAGTTGGTGCAGGAGATAGCGCTGGCTCGGGAAGACCCCGTTTCCAACCAGGTGGTTCAACTGGCGCCGCAGGACACAGCTTCGCTCAAAGGCCTCGAACTGTTTGTCACCCTGGTAACAATCAAGCAGGTCATCCAGCG
>JAHEFT010000075.1 GCA_024640025.1 Chromatiales bacterium | reverse complement strand
GCGCTATTTGCAGGCGGTCGAAGAGCGCCTGCTGCAACTCGAACAGAATCCAGCGCGTGATGCCGAACGGATGGCGAAAGTGGACCCATGGTGGGACCGGTACCGGACTGCACTGGATGCCGGGTGCGTCTATGATGAAGCGATGGATGCTTTTCGCTGGATACTGGAGGAATACCGGGTCTCGTTGTTCGCGCAGCGCCTGGGCACGGCGGAACGCGTTTCCGAAAAACGCCTTGCCCAGGCCTGGAAAAAGACAGGATGTTGATACATGATCAGTCCAATGAGCAGGTTTGACGAAAATCCCGGTGGTGCAGCCAGGCCGCAGGACGAAGGGCCGCGCGGACGTGAGCAACTCGTTCAATGGATGACAGCTTACCGGGCATCGGTGGGGCCTGCGGCGGGAGTGTGCGAGAAACTTCTGCATGACCTGTTGGACATCAACGCACTCTCGCCCGTTTCCATTGACAGCTTGCTCGAGTTGCTTGAACTGCTCCAGATGCTTTCAGCTGACCCGGTCACGGTCAGTTGCGCCATTGTGCATGTTGCCGGGCAGCAGAAAGAAGTTCCGACGGCGATCATCAACCAGCTGCCGGTGCAGGTGCGGACGCAACTGGAAGAGCTGAAAAAGCTCAAACATTACGAATCAGGACAATCGGACAACAGTACCGAGCGCAGCGCAGAGGGCTTGAGACGCCTGCTGCTGGCGCTGGTGAAAGATGTGCGGGTGGTGTTGGTCGATTTGTCCTGGCAATTGGTCCTGCTGCGCCGGGCCAAAGAAAACGACCAGCTGAGTGAGGCTGTGGCCAGGGAAACGATGCTGATCCATGCTCCGCTGGCCAATCGATTGGGTATCTGGCAGTTGAAATGGGAGCTGGAGGATCTGGCTTTCCGTTACCAGGAACCTGAACAGTACCGGAAGATTGCCCTGCTGGTGGCCGAACACAGGGCGGAACGGGAACGGTTTATCGGCGAGTTCATGAACCGGTTATCCGAAGCCCTTGAGCAGGCCGGAATTTCTGCCGAGGTGAAGGGCCGGCCCAAGCATATTTACAGCATATGGAAAAAAATGCAGCGCAAAGGGCTGGATTTTCATCAGCTATTTGATGTTCGCGCTGTGCGCGTGCTGGTCAACGACTTGCCCGGCTGCTATAGCGCGCTGGGACTTGTGCACTCGCTGTGGCAGCCCATCCCGGGTGAATTCGACGACTACATCACGACGCCGAAAGGCAATAATTATCAGTCCCTGCATACGGCCGTGGCGGACCTGGAAGGCAGGGCGGTTGAAGTCCAGATTCGTACCCGCGAGATGCACGAGCATGCAGAACTCGGCGTGGCGGCGCACTGGCGCTACAAGGAAGGCGGGCCGACGGATCCGGCATTCGACAACAAGATTGCCATTATGCGCCAGCTTCTGGACTCCACCGAAGACGACCTTGATGACCAGAGCCTGCTCGACAGTTTTCAATCCGCTACATCTGAAGACCGTGTCTATGTGCTGACGCCGCGCGGGCAGGTCGTTGACCTGTCTGCGGGTTCAACGGTGCTGGATTTCGCCTACCAGGTGCATACCGAGGTCGGCCATCGTTGCCGTGGCGCCAAAGTCAATGGCCGTATCGTGCCGCTGACTCATGTCGTGGGCACCGGTGACCGGGTGGAAATTCTGACCGGCAAGAATCCCAAGCCCAGCCGTGACTGGCTCAACCCCCGCCTCGGTTACATCAACGGAGCCCGTGCCCGGGCAAAAGTCCGCCAGTGGTACAAGCGCGAGAGCCGCGACGACAACCTGCGGGCCGGCAAGGAAGCGCTGGAGTCTGAAGCACGCCGCGTGGGTATCGTGCTGTCCGACCTCAAGGGCGTTTACCAGCGGTTCAATATGAAGTCAGACGAAGACTTCTACGTTGCGGTCGGTAACGGGGATTTGACGACCGGCCAGATTTTCAATGCACTGGAACGAATGAAGGCGGAGCAGGTCTCGCCGCAGGCGGAGGACCTGTTGACCCGGTCGCCGGCGCGCCAGCGGGGCGAAAAATCCCGGGCCCAGGGAGATATCGTCATCGAAGGTGTCGGTAACCTGATGACGCATATGGCCAAATGCTGTCACCCGGTGCCGGGCGATCCCGTGGCGGGTTATGTGACGCAGGGTCGTGGCGTCACCATCCATCGTGATGACTGCCGGCAGGTGGTGCACTGGCGGGCGGAGAACAGCCCAAGGCTTCTGCAGGTCCGCTGGGGTGAGAAACCCGGAACCCGTTACTCTGTGCAGATTCTGGTCAGGGCGTTTGACCGCCGTGATCTGATCCGTGACATATCCGGTGTGCTGTCAACAGCGGAGACACAAGTGACCGATATCAGCAGCAGGCTCGACGAGGCCAGGGATGAAGTGACGATCCAGCTAAAGGTTCGCGTAACAGACTTTGAGCAGTTGAGCGATTTGTTGAGCCGGTTGGGTAGCGTGTCCAACGTGATCGAGGCCAGGAGATTGCGCGAAGGTTAATGACCGGCCTTCTCAAAGTGAGTTGAGCAAGTCCTGCAGGCCGAGGCGGGCTGTCTCCACGGAAAAATACTGGCGCACATTTTCCAGCCCCGCCGCTGATACGCGGTTCCAGAGTTCCTCGTCCCGGTAAAGACGTACGATGGCGGAAGCGAAATCTTCCTCGGTTTCCGCAACCAGCACATCCCGGCCCGATTGTGCAAACATGCCCTCCACTGCCATCGGAGTCGCCACGACGGGCTGACCACGGCTCATGCTGATATTGACCTTGCCCTTGATGCCCGCGCCGTAACGAACGGGGGCAACGGCAAGCCTGCAGCCATCGAGCCAGGGGTCCAGAGACTTGACAAAACCGTGGAAACGGACCCCGTTGCCAGCCAGGGCCCGCACCTGTTCCGGCGCCTTGCTGCCGATCAGATGAAACTCCAGTTCCGGCAGTTCCTGTCGGACCAATGGCCAGATACTGTCCACGAACCACCTGGCTGCATCGACATTGGGCGGATGCTGGTAGCCGCCGACGAAAAAGATATCCTTGCGTTCAGAAAACGGTCGTTTGCTGCCGGTAACCTCGTGAATATTGGAGATGACACGGACTCTGGCCCCTGGAGCTGCCTTTTCCAGAACCGTTTTTTCCACCGGGCTGACCACGATGGTCGCATCGGCGGCATTGATGACGGACAACTCGGAGCGCCTGGTCTGGGCGGCGCT
Source organism: Chromatiales bacterium (assembly GCA_024640025.1). GTDB lineage: Bacteria > Pseudomonadota > Gammaproteobacteria > Xanthomonadales > SZUA-36 > JAHEFT01. The sequence continues at coordinate 10,423 of JAHEFT010000075.1, read as the reverse complement.
GCGTTTGAGCGGCAGGCTGTTTTCCAGTTCCGCCATACGCTCTTCCCTGAGATAGTGCAGATCTACCGTATCAAATATGAATTTCGCCTTCGGGCAGTGGCGGCGCAATAGCGACGTGTAATTTGCCGCCACGTAGTGACGGCTGATCATGACAAAATTGAAATCCGCGCCGCGCTCCGCGAAGAAAGCTTGCAGTGAACTGACCCAGGGATCGTAAACCACCTCGATGCCCGCCTGTTGCAGCGCCGTTGTGTAACTCCCCGCGTATGCCCGGTTATCCGACATGAACGTCACACCGTAACCCAGGCTGGCCATGCACCCCATCAGGTAACACAGGCGAACACTGCCGGAATCCTGGTCGGGCTCGGGTGTGTATGCATCGATGACCAGTATCCGCCCTTTTAGTCGGTGGTCGCGCGCGCACCGGATTTCAGCAGCATCTTCCGGATCGTGAATAGGGCGAGGATAGGTCCGGAGTTCGTCCTGCCAGCGCTCAATAAATTTTTCCCGGTTAACGGCCTGGTAGCGTTTGGCTCCCTCGCTGATATCGGTTCCCGAGGTGACGCCTTCGTGGTGTACGACGACCGCGGCCGGCTGCACCCGGACCTTCAGACCCATTGCCCTTACCCTGAAGGCGAGGTCGGTATCTTCATAATAGGCCGGGGCGTAATTTGAGTCGAAGCCGCCCAGCTCACGGAATAGCCGGGTCTCCAGCATGATGCAGGCGCCGGAACAGTAGTCCACTTCCCGGATAAATCCATACTCTGGCCGGTTGGCGTCGTCACCCTTGCCATAGTTCCAACCGGAACCATCGCGAAAAATCATGCCACCGGCCTCCTGCAGGTTGCCATCAGGATAAACCAGCTTGGCGCCGGCGATCCCGGTGTCCGGAAAGCGCCGGAAGGTGTCGATCAGCTCGTCCAGCCAGCCGTCCATTACCTGGGTGTCGTTGTTCAGCATGACGATATACCGGCCCCTGGCGGACTCGGCGGCACGGTTGCAGCTTTCGACGAAGCCCCGGTTCTGTTCGTTGCGAATACTGACCAGGCCTTCGACGCCTTCCAGGCGGGCCGGGGTTTCGTCCGATGACTGGTCATCCACGACAATCACCTCAAAATCCGCCTGGCATTCTGTTTCAGCCAGGGATCGGAGGCAAGCGGCGGTATATACCCACTTGTTGTAGACCGGGATGACGATGGAAACTTCGGGATCAGCGCTGACCGGAAAGCCGGCCGGGGGTTCGCTGCTGCCTACGGATTCTATCGATACGGGATCAATGCCCTCAGGTGAAGCCACCCGGGTGCGGGCTGCCTGGGATCGTTCCAGCGCGCCGCCAAGACCTTCGGTGCTGATGGTCCGTACGGCCTGGGAAAGAAGCAAGGGCCAGCGCAGGGGATTCCAGGCGCGTGCGCGTTGTAGTGTTTTCAGAACCCTTGCCAGAACCCGAAATGGCCTGGTAAAGCGCCACGAAGCAGTGCCGAGCACCCAATCGTGAACGGATCTGAGATCTTCCATCCTTGCGTTAGTTTTCCGGTGCTCGTACTGTTCGTGCTCCAGGCTTCCTCGCATTTCATCTAACTGGCCTTCCAGTTCAGTCACCCAGCGGATCCGCCTGGCGACTTCGCTCTTCCTCGCCAGGTCGCGCTCCTCAGCCCAGGCGGTGCGCTTCTCTACCTCAGTTTGCAGCGCTTTTGCCTGTGCAGCCAGTTGGCGGTTGCCCGCTACAAGCTCGGTATTCTGAAAAGCCATCGCCGAGGCCTGCAGCGAAGCCTGGCTCTGCGCCGCAGTCCAGGAGCGCCGCGCCGGCCTGGGTCTGCAAATAGCATCGTATTTCCGGACCATTTGCCCTGTGCCGGCAAGGTCAAATTGTTCGAGCCTCGCGCGGACTCCCTCTATCTCCGCGGGATGCCCCGCCAGCCACTGAACCCGCTCGAGCAGCGCCGAAGGTTCAGGTTCGATCAACCAGCCGTTTTCCCCATCCGCGATACGCTCTTCGAGGCTGCCTACCCGGGTCGCGATGACCGGAATGTCCAGTTGCTGCATTTCCGACAGCGTGTAACTGAAGGTTTCGGGTACCACTGACAGCAGGGCAGCCATGTGCGGTCCAATGGCTGACAGCAGCTTCCGCAGATCTTCACGGCGGTATTGAAGTATCACGTTTACGCCGGATTTGCCGAAAAACTCCTCGCCTTCCTTGCCTGCGCCCAGCAGGTACACCTGTGCGAACTCGGTCAGCTGAGGAATGGCCTGCAGCAGGAGTCGCTTACCCTTCCCGTGCTGGATTCTGCCGGGAATCACCAGGCGCAAGCGGCCATCTTCCCGGTCACGGGGCATTATTTTATCCCCGCCGGGCAGTTCCGGCAGACCGTGGGGGATGATCTCAATTTCCAGGCTGGTCCAGGCGGGGTCCAGTTTCCGGATCAGATTAGCCACGGAACGGCTGGGAGCAGCGATGGTAATACCCCATTTTACGATGGATTCCCGCCACTGGCGGCCCAGGTCTTTCCAACCGTCCGCATCAAGGTTTCGGAAGCTGGTGAGCAATTCATTTTGCCGGAGCGCCAGGGCCAGGCAGCGTTCAGGACCCTCGGCCAGGTATGGTTCCGGATGAATACCCAGCAATGGCCATAGTGGAAAATAATCATGCAGCACCTGGACCGTGGGCAGGCCGGTAGCCAGGGCGCCAAGGCTGTGGCCGACGAGGGAGGAAACCACCACGCGTCCGACTCCGTAGCGCGATGAAATCTCGCGCAGAATCGTGTCGTAGCCAACATGTTCTCCAGCCATTGACAGGATTGCGGGTTGAGTCCACCAACTGGCGACCGGCGTCTCCAGTTGGTTGCCCAGGTAAAGCGAAAGACGCTGACCGTAACCCTTGCCGGATTCGGGCTCTTCAGAGCGCAACTGGAAATTGACCCCATCGTCATCGGCGTCGATAAAGGACTCCACCCATTTTGCGACACCGCCGCCCCAACTGTGGGTGATATGCAACGTTACCGGCTTCTTTCCGCGTTGAAAATCAGCCAGGGCGCTTATCCACCGCCGTTGTTCCGGGCTTCCGCCAAGCGCCAGCCAATGGGCAAGCCTTTGTCTCAACAGCCCCCAGGCCGCCGGGTGCCGCCGTTCATGCGGTTCGAGGGGCTTCTGATGATAAAGATCCGCTGACGGGTCATGCAAAAAGATACTGTCCGCCAGCAACAGGATTCCGCCGGCCTTTTGCAAACGACTCAGAGCGTTCTGCGGGGAGGTGTCCGGTCTGGCTAGCGCCTCGACTGCCTGGGCGGAAAAATACAGGAAATGTCCTGGCAAGGTATTCCATTCCAGCAATTCACCCGGGCCCAGAAGCGTCACCAACGCTTCGATCTCCGCCGTTTCAGCGGTCTCCGCTGTCGCACCCTGCAGGCCCGAAAACGGGTTGAGATCGGGCACCGCATTGCTCAGGGCCGTAACTACCACCGGCCCCGGCGAGTCCGCCTGGACCCGTTCCAGCAACTTCCTGGTCGCGGCTTCACACGCAGGTGAAAGAGACAAGCCTTTCTTCAAAACAAGCAGGGGCACACCGGGGTTTTGCCGGTGGTGATCATCCAGGCGGGCACCCAGGGAATTGGGGTCGCTGACGTGGTCTGATAAAGTCGTGGTCATGGGGGTGCTTTCGGCACGAAATCCGTTCATTATGGTCAAAGGCCGGGATGATGTCACCCGGAGATAAGACTTATTTGTCAGTGAATAAACGCAGAAAGAAGACAGCAGCGGCGCAAAAGAAATCCAGCAAACCGGCACGGCGGGGCTGGATAGGCAGACTGTGGAAACCCGTGTTGTTGCTGGCAGGCGTTCTGATGGGCCTGCTGATTCCGTGGGTTGTCTATCTGAATTACCAGGTCACCACGGAATTCGAAGGCCGGAAGTGGGATTTGCCCAGCCATGTTTATGCACGTGCCCTCGAGATTTACCCGGGCGTTTCATTGCCCGTACAGGATCTTGAAATGGAGTTGCGGGCTTCCGGTTACCGGGCCGCCAGCCCGGTGACCCGGCCCGGACAATACCGCGTCTCCGGCAGCAGCGTGGAAATATATCGCCGGTCTTTTCGCTTCCATGACGGCGCTGAAGACGCGAGTGGGTTTCTGGTGCGGATCTCTGCCGGAGTGGTTGCCGATGTGATCAGCGTGGCGGATAAACGGCAGCTTGACCTGGTCCGCCTCGAACCGGCCGAAATCGCGTCCATTTATCCGCTGCAGAAAGAAGACAGGAGCCTGGTGAAAATCACCGATGCGCCGCAGTTGCTGGTCACAGGGCTGCAGGCGGTCGAAGACAGACATTTCAAGCAGCACCCGGGCGTCGACCTGCGCGGAGTGCTTCGGGCTGTCGTGGCCAACCTGAAAGCCGGCAAGGCAGTGCAGGGCGGCAGCACGCTCACACAGCAACTGGTCAAGAACTATTTCCTGACCCAGGACCGGACCGTCGCAAGGAAATTCAACGAAGCCATCATGGCTTTGTTACTCGAGATGCATTATGACAAATCCGAGATCCTCGATGCCTACATCAACGAGGTATTTCTTGGACAGCAAGGCGCTTACGCCGTGCATGGTTTCGGCCAGGCCAGCCTGTTCTATTTCGACCAGCCACTGGATCGCCTGGAACCCAACCAGATAGCGCTACTGATCGGCCTGGTCAAAGGCGCCTCCTATTACAATCCCAGGCGCCATCCGGAGCGTGCCCTGGCCCGGCGCAACCAGGTATTGTCGGCTTTCGCAGAAACCGGCCTGCTTTCCGATGCCCAGGCCCGGCAGCAGGCCTCGACCTCTCTTGGAGTGACGCAGGAGCCGCGCTCACGCGGAACGCGGTACCACGCTTTCGTCGATCTGGTTCGCCGCCAACTTGCCCAGGTTTACCGGGAGGAGGACCTCAAGACCGAGGGTCTCAGGATCTATACGACGCTGGCGCCTTCGATCCAGGAGAAAGCGCAACATGCCGTGACGGACGGCCTCAAACAACTGGAAAAGCGTGGGCTGCCTGCCGGCCTTCAGGCAGCCATGGTGGTGGCGGACGTCGCTACCGGGGAAGTGCGAGCGCTGGTAGGTGACAAGGATCCCAACCGCGCAGGATTCAACCGGGCTATTCACGCACGCCGGCAAATCGGCTCTGTCATCAAGCCGCTGGTCTACCTGCTGGCGCTGGAGCACGGCAATGAATACAGCCTGGTGACCCGGATTGAAGATGAGCCGATCACCTTGCGGCAAGCCAACGGCTCAGACTGGTCACCCGACAACTACGACGGTAAATCACATGGAGAAGTTACCCTGCTGCAAGCACTGACACGTTCTTATAACCAGGCGACAGTGCGGCTGGGTCTGGAGATAGGCGTTGCCAACCTGGTCAACCGTATCCAGCAGCTGGGCGTTTCAGCAGAAGTGGACGCGGTTCCCTCGGTATTCCTCGGAGCCGTGGAACTCACGCCGCTGGAGGTGACGCAGATTTACCAGTCATTGGCTGCCGGTGGTTACAGCGTTCCTCTGCGATCGGTTATCGCGGTGTTGACCGCAGATGGAAACGAGCTGGTCCGCTATCCCCTGAGGATGGTGCCTCAACCGCACCGCGATGCGATCGGTGTGCTGAACTACGCGTTGACGCAAGTGGTCGAGCAGGGCACGGCAAAAGCCCTGCCGGGCCTGCTGGGGAGTAATACAACCATTGCGGGAAAAACCGGGACCACGAACGACCGTCGCGACAGTTGGTTTGTCGGATATACTCGTGATCATGTTGCGGTAAGCTGGGTGGGTAAGGACGATAACAGCCCCGCCGGCGTCACCGGAAGTAATGCGGCGATGCACCTGTGGGCGGATCTTTTCCGGCAACTGCCTTTCAGCGCCGTGGATTTACGCATGCCCGATGGTGCGTTCTGGCTCTGGGTGGATGGCGAGAGCGGCTTTTTGACCGGACAGGCTTGTGAGCGGGCGGTGCAGGTACCTTTCCTGGATGGATCGGCACCGACACGTTCTACAGCTTGCCTGGGAGCGCAACAGGAAAACGAAGAATCTTTTTGGAGAAAACTTTTTGGTAAGAAGAAAAATTAGTCTGGGCGAGCTTCTGGCGTTGGCGGTTTCATTCAGCCTGTTTCTTGGCGCCTGCGCCAGTACAGCACCCGGTCCCCCGGCACCGGCTGAAAACGAGGTCAGCTCGCGGGTGCGTGAGCCCGCAAAGCAGGACAGTGAAGGCGTGCAGGTCTTCCCGCTACAGAACGCCGCGGTCAAGGAACTGATGGCGGATGCGGGCACCGCCGAATCCATGGGAGATTACGGGCAGGCGGCCACTCTGCTGGAGCGCGCACTCAGAATACAACCGCGGGATCCGGAGATTCTCCAAAGCCTGGCCGAGGTCCAGTTGCAGGTCAAAGACTACGGGCAGGCGTTAAGTTTTGCCACGAGGTCCTATGATCTGGGACCCCGCGTGGGTGAAATATGCAGTCGCAATTGGCACACGATCAGTGTTTCCCGCGAGCACCTTGGCGATCACAGCGGCTCCGACGAGGCCGCCGAGAAGGCCAGGAAGTGCATGAACACCAAGCCCAGGAGCCTTTGAAAGACACGTGACTGATTCACCAAGCCGCAGCGCCCGACTGCTGGATGCTGATGGGCCGTTCACGGAATCCCTGCAAGGCTTTGCACCCCGCGAGGCGCAGATTGAGATGGCCGCAGTAGTCGAGAAGACGCTTGCCCGGGGCGGATCGCTGGTGGTCGAAGCGGGAACCGGTATTGGAAAAACCCTGGCTTACCTGGTCCCTGCTTTGCTCAGCGGGGAGCGGGTCATTATCTCCACCGGCACCAAGACGCTGCAGGACCAGTTGTTTTTCAGGGACCTTCCCATGGTTCGTGAAACGCTCGGGCTTTCCGTCAAACCGGCATTGTTGAAGGGTCGGGGCAACTACCTGTGCCTGCACCGGATGACGATAGCCCGCACGGAGGGCAGGCTGCCCAGCCGGGAGGCGGTGGCTGAACTCGAAGCCGTTTCGGATTGGTCCGCCCGCACCGTTGATGGCGACCTGTCCATCTCCGGTGTGCTGACGGATGATAGCGGATTGCTGCCGCTGGTGACTTCGACCACAGAGAACTGCCTGGGCGCAGAATGTCCTCAGTTCGAAGACTGCTACGTGGCCAGGGCGCGGCGGGAAGCGCAGGACGCGGATGTGGTCGTGGTCAACCACCACCTGCTGTTTGCAGACATGGCGATCAAGCAAAGTGGTTTTGGAGAGGTGCTGCCGGGAGCTTCCGCCTTCATTATTGACGAAGCCCACCAGGCGCCTGAAACAGCCTCCCGCTTTTTCAGCATCTCCCTGACCGCCAGGCAGGTGGCCGATCTCTGCCGGGATTTTCTGGCCGAGTCGTCCGCTGTCACCGGCGCGCTGGGGGTTCTGCGTGAAGGAGTTGCGCATTGTTTGCAAAAACTCCAGGAAATTCAACTCGTTCTGTCTGAAAGAATGCCCGACCGGGGGTCATGGGATGACCTGGTCCGGGATGAGCAGACACGCCTGGCGCTACAGGCTCTGGATGACGCGATTATCGCTCTGGCGGCATCCGCCGATAAGCTGGCCGGAAGCGGACGCGGCCTGGACGGCTGCATCGAACGCCTCAACGAAATGCAGGCCCGCCTGGACCGGTTCGATCAGCCGCTGTCCGGAGAGGAAGTTCGCTGGTTTGAAAAAAGGGGGCGTGGGTTCGCCCTGCACATCACACCGCTCGAGGTATCCGCGGTATTCAATGATTTCAGGGCGATGGCAGATGCGGCCTGGGTATTCACGTCCGCGACCCTTGCGGTAAGAGGCGATTTTTCCCACTTCACATCGCAAATGGGACTGGATGAGGCTGCTACCCTGCAACTGGATTCACCGTTTGATTATGCAAACAATGCCCTGTTGTGGCTGCCCGGAGAGATTCCCGAGCCGCAAGACATGGGCTTTGTGCCGGCCCTGCTGGAACAGGTCATTCCTCTACTGGAGGCTAGCAGGGGCCGCGCATTTCTCTTGTTCACTTCGCACCGCTCACTGCGGCGGGCGGCCGAACTGTTGGCCGACAGGGTCAGGTTCCCGTTGTACGTTCAGGGTGAGCAACCCCGTAGTTTGCTGCTTGAACAGTTTCGTGAATCCGGGCACGGTGTATTGCTGGGCTCGTCGAGTTTTTGGGAGGGTGTGGACGTGATTGGAGAGGCGCTTTCCCTGGTGGTTATCGATAAACTGCCTTTTGCGGCGCCGGATGACCCGGTGATGGAGGCAAGGAGCAGTTCCTTGCGTCGTTCCGGCGGCAATCCCTTCACGCAACTCTACCTGCCGCAGGCAGTCATTGCCCTGAAGCAGGGGGCAGGCCGGCTGATCCGGGACGTCAATGACCGCGGCGCCCTGGTGGTTTGCGACCCGAGGATCCGTACAAAGTCCTACGGCCGGGTATTCCTGGAGAGCCTGCCGCCGATGAAGTTGGCGGATGACCGGGCCGAGGTCGAGAGGTTTTTGAATGACTAGGCTACTGGCTATCGAAACGTCCGCTGAAGCCTGTTCTGTAGCGCTTTACTGCGAAGGCGATATGCGCACCTACATCGAGCATGCCCCGATGCGTCATGCAGAACTCCTGCTGCCGGCAATACAAGCGCTGCTGGATGAGGCCCGTCTGCCGGTGGGCAAGCTGGATGGCATTGCATTCGGGCGGGGTCCAGGCAGTTTTACCAGCCTGAGAATTGGAATCGGGGTTGTACAGGGGCTAGCCTGGGGCGCCGGCCTTCCAGTGGTTCCCGTGTCATCCCTGGCGGTGGTCGCGCAAGATGCCGCGGATACGGCTGCACCTGGATATTCTTCGATCTGCGTAGCAGTCGATGCGCGGATGCAGGAGGTCTACACAGCGAACTTCCGTTGTGGCGAAAGCGGCCTGGTGACTTCAGCGGGTGATGAACTTGTTTGCGAGCCGGACCGTGTATTCGCCCTGGACGGAGGGCCTTTTGTTGCAGCCGGGAATGGGTTTGACCGGTTCAAGCCGCTGGAACTCATGGCTTCGCAGGCCCGTGAATGTCATCCGGGTATCCGGCCGCGGGCGGAAACGGTCTGCAAACTGGCCCTGGCCTGGCTGGACAGCAACGAGCCCCTTCCTGCGGGGATGGCACAACCGGTGTATGTGCGCAACAGGGTAGCGTTCAAATCCAATCCGAACTGAGTCCGAAAACCCGTAGAGATTTTAAATTCCTAGCCGAGTGAGGCATAGATCGCGAGGTACTTTTCGGCTGCGGTATCCCAGTCCATGCTGTCTGCCAGCAAACGCCCTTGCTGTGCCAGTATTGATGCTTTTTCCGGATGGTCCACCAGGTCGATTACGGCCTCGATGATTTCGTCCCAATCATCCAGCACCAGGGCGTGTTGGCCGGGCACAACGGGTATGCCTTCGATGCCCTTGCTTGTGCTGATGAGCGGCAATCGTGCAGCGAAGCAGTCGATGATTTTCATGCGCGTGCCGCCACCCTCAATGAGGGGTATCACGGACAGATCGGCCGCTCTGAGCCAGGGGCCTACCTGTTCCACGCTCCCCACCATGTGAATGCGCGGATGCGGGCTGACAGCCGGAGGATTTCGGCCAACGGCCAGCAAGTGGCACTCGACACCCCTGGCTTCCAGGCCCGGAAGCAGAATTTCCGCGAAGATCCGCAGTGCTTCCAGGTTGGGAGGATAGGAGAATGTTCCATGGTAAACCAGCAGCGGACAATGACCGGGTATGGCGAATTTCTCACGTGCGTCCACTGCAGGCCCCGAATCGAATTGGGCGAGATTCACACCGTGCGGCACCGAGTGGAGAAGTTCAGGATCCACACCGTCGTTTCCCAGTTTCTGACGGTCATTGTCAGACACGCAAACGACCGCGTCGGAGCGGTTGCACAGGTCAATTTCAATGTCACGGAGATTCCGGTATTGGGCTGCCGTAAGTTCCTCGACCTGGGCCTTGATGCGGTCGTACTCAACATTGTGCTCCACCAGCACGACCCTGTAACCCCGGATGTCACTCACCTTGATGCAGGGCTTGGCATAAGCCGGAAATTCGGCCTGGAGTATGCCGGCCTCCAGGGTGCGTGCTGCTGCCAGGGTGCGCCAGAAGAAGGAACCGTCGCTGAGCGGCAGATACAGAAAACTATTGCTGTAAGGCAGATCCTTGGAAAAATGCAGAAGCTTGGTGACCGGTCCCGGGAGACTCAGAAACCTTAGCCAGAATGGGTATTTCCTCGGCACCATGCCAGCAGGCAATATTTCAAACCAGTGTTTCCGGTCATCGGTCACGATGCCGGCCCGAATTCCACGCCTCGCCAGTGCGCGGGCGGTTTCCAAAGTGCGGACCGCCGCTCCGTGGTCCGGCGGAAACAGGTCGCCCCGGGTAACCATGACGACACCGTTGCCGCGCGCCTC
>JAHEFT010000007.1 GCA_024640025.1 Chromatiales bacterium | reverse complement strand
AAGGCCCCGCCCGTGGTGGGGAGCCGGTCTGAGGTGCTCCAGGCAAGCCAGAGCAGCAGGCAGAACGTGGCGAGGCCGCCCATCAGGTGTCCCATCACGACAAGGGGCAACAGCTTGAGTGTAACCGTCCACATTCCCAGCGCCGCCTGGAACAGGATCAACGCCAGCAACAGGGCCGCCAGTGCGCGTATACGGCCAGGGATTGCTGATTTCCAGGCCAGGTAATTAATGGCAAGCACGAGCAGGACCAGTGCTCCGGCAAGGTAGCGGTGGACCATTTCTTTCCAGGCTTTGTGGGTTTCAACGGCCCGTTCGGGATAGGACTGGTTGGCCTCGGTCACTTCGTGGGGTTCGGCCGGCCAGGTTAGCTGGCCGTAACAGCCAGGCCAGTCCGGACAGCCCAGTCCGGCGTCGGAAAGCCGGACAAAAGCCCCGAGGATGATGACAGCAAAGGCGACAATAGCGGCGATCAGCGCCAGGCGGTGCAGGCCTCGGTTCATTATTGTTCGTCCAGTTTTGACCAGGTCAGGAGCCGCTTCAAGTCCCGCTTGAGGTCATTCGGGTCGGCTCCCCCTTTGTAAGTCATCATTATATTCCCCAGTGGATCAATTAGGTAGACGGCGCCCGGACCGCTCGCCGCGCGCTCCAGGGTAGTTCCGATTCTTCCGGATGGGTCGCTTATCAATTGGTAGAGAGAATACATTTCACGCAGGTCGGACTCGACTTCGTAACCGGCGTCATTCCGCAGCAACAGTGCTATCCGTATCCGGTCCTGGTGACGCCCCGCGGCACGATGGATTTGCCGCAAGGCTGAGACTTCCTGCAGACAGGATTCGGGGCAGTGCTCCGCAACCTGGTAGAGAATGACCCAGTGCCGGCTGAACTCTTCAGCCGCTGCGGCACCGGATGAACCGTCGCCGGGGATAACAGACGCGTCCTTCCAGTCCAGCGGCAGGGGCGGCTCAACCAGTTGTCCGAAATTGCGGGTCACGGCTGGCTTGTAGGTAATGGTTCCGTCATACATGAACCAGGCCAGCAGCAGGGGCAGCAGGAACATCGCTGCGATGATGACCAGGGAGACCCTGGGCGAGAGTTTCATTTTCAATTTGCTTCCCTTTCAGCGTTTTTATCGACCAGCCTTCTTCCGCGTCGGGCTCCGAGTGTTATCCAGATGGCGAGAGCAGCCAGCGACAGTCCAAACCATTGCACAGCATAGGCACTGTGGACTTCGGGCCCCATCACGGCGGCCTTCCATTGGCGTCCCTCAAAACCACTTTCGTCCACAGCATCCAGTTGCAGCAGCCAGGGTACGAGGTTTACATCCAGGGCCGAACCCACAGAGTCGATCTCCAGGTAAGTGACCAATTGCGGCCATTCATCCGCGACCAGAATATCGGGGCCTCCGATGCGCTGGCCGCCTTCAGAAGGCTTGTTCAGAATTCCGCTGATCGCTGTCAGGCCGCTTTCAGTCGGCACGCCGGGTAGCGAACGCCGGTCGGGGGGCAGGGGAAGCCAGCCACGGTTCACCAGGATTTGCCGGCCGTCCTGAAGCTCGAAAGGGGTCAGGGCGTGAACCCCGGCCCGGCCCTTGTCGATCTTGTTGTCCAGCAATACATGGCGCCGGGGGTCATAGCGTCCATGGGCTTCTACCCGTGCGAACAGCGCGTTTTGTGCAAGGGCATCCTCGATGTTCAAAACGGGAGCATCGTCAAACCGGTGGAGCAGTTGCTGTTTCTCTGCTTTGCGTTCCAGTTGCCACAGGCCCATGCGCGCAAAAACCAGCGCCAGAGCCAGCAAAACCAGCGTCAACTTGATTGAAGGCTTGAAAACCATTTTTTGTTCCGTTTAATTCAACTCTGATTGGCTATAATCAAGACTCACTAAAACGTTCAGTCGAGACAGTCATGCTCATCAAAATACTGATCATCGTTTTCCTGCTCGCCATTATTTACAGTCTCGGTTCCGCCCTGATTTTTCTCGTGAAAGATCATGGCGAAGGGGATCGGACCGTCAAACGCCTGATGTGGCGCATTGGCCTGTCCCTCGTGCTCTTCCTGTTTCTGTGGGGTGCTTACCAGCTGGGCTGGATAGAACCCAACAGCGGCCCGATTCGCGTTCCGACTGCAGAGCAACCGGCGGAACCGGAATAAGGAGAAGCCCGCCATTGGGCGGGCCTTCTCTTAATTTACTGCTTTGCCGCGGTTTCGACTCGCGGCATTTCGGTTTTCTTAGTAAACGTAAACGAAGATAAACAAACCCAGCCAGACCACGTCCACGAAATGCCAGTACCAGGCGACGGCTTCAAAGCCAAAATGGTGTTCGGGTTTGAAATGCCCGCGCATGCAGCGAATGGTAATGACCGCAAGCATGATGGCGCCAAGCGTGACGTGCATGCCATGGAAACCGGTGAGCATGAAAAACGTCGATCCATAAATTCCTGAACCCAGGGTCAGCCCAAGATGCACATAGGCCTCCTTGTATTCCTCGACCTGCAGAAATACGAACAGAAAGCCCAGGACAACGGTGGCGATCAGCCAGGTAATGAGTTTGCCCCGCGCCTCCTTTTTCAATGCATGGTGGGCCATGGTGACTGTGAAACCGGAAGACAGCAGGATCAGGGTGTTGACGAAGGGCACGCCGAATGCCGGGACGGTCTGAAACGGGCCGCCGAGTTCTTCCGGACCGGCCGTTGGCCAGACGGCATCATAGCCCTGCCACAGCACTTCATTGGTGAACGCGCCGCTGCCTTCGCCTCCCAGCCAGGGCACGGCGAACATGCGCGCATAGAAAAGTGCGCCAAAGAAGCAGGCAAAAAACATCACTTCCGAAAAGATGAACCACATCATTCCCATGCGGAATGACGTATCCACCTGTGCGTTGTACATGCCGGCTTCGCTTTCCCGGATGACTTCGCCAAACCAGCCGAAAACCATGTAAATAAGGATCAGCGTGCCGACCAGGAAGATCCAGGGCGCTGTTTGTGAGTCATTTACCCAGAATCCCGCACTGGCCATCATGGTGATCATCCCCAGGGATCCGATAATCGGCCACTTGGTTCCATGGGGTACGTAATAGCTGTCGTCAGCGTGATGTGCCATTTTTAAGCCTCGTTGGTTCTTTCATCTGCCCGGGCGTTCATTCCGAATCGGTTTCCCGCGCGGTCGCCAATGCCACGGCGTTTGCGCTTTCATTCCGGAAGAACGTGTAGGACAGCGTTATTTCCTTGATATGTTCCGGAAGATCCGGCTGTATGAAGTAATAAACCGGCATTTCCCTGGTTTCATTTGCCTGCAAAACCTGTTCGGTAAAGCAAAAGCACTCGGTTTTCACAAAATAAAGGCTGGCTTCGGGCGGTGTCACATTATAGATCGCTTGTCCCACAATGGCTTCATTGCCGGGGTTCATTGCCATGTACGTGGCTTCGGTCATTTCACCCAGCGAAACCATGGTTGATTTCTCTTTTGCCTCGAAAATCCAGGGTAGCCCGGAGTTGACGGTTGCATCGAAGCGGATCTTGACCTGGCGGTCTGATTTCTGCAGCTCGCCGGCGCTCTCGACCACTTTCACGCCACGCCCGCCCAGCCCGGTAAGGTCACAAAAAACGTTATAGAGCGGCCACATGGCAAAGCCGAAACCAAACATGCCGACGGCGAGAAGCACCAGTTTGCGCACCAGCTTTCCATGCGAGGGTCCATTCATGTCAGGTCCCCAGCACGCCGGAAAGGATGAAGGCGACAAAAATCATGATAGCCACGATCGCCAGCGCCCAGGCTGTTTTTACAGCCCGCTTGCGCCGGTTCCTGATGTCGTCATGCTCGGTCAATTCCATGGGGCCCGATTCAGTGCGCCTCTTCAACATGCGCGATGGTGGTCGAATCGATCACCGGCGGTGTGTTGAAGGAATGATAGGGAGGGGGAGACGACAGTGTCCATTCCAGACCCTTGGCGCCTTCCCACACACGTCCGGTGGCGACCTGGCGGCTCTTGTAAACGCAATGCACGATCACGCCCACAAAAATCAGCTGGGAAGCTCCGAATATAAAACCGCCGATCGACGAAATCATATTGAAGTCAGCGAATTGGGTTGAATAATCGGGGATACGCCGCGGCATGCCGGCCAGGCCAAGATAGTGCTGCGGGAAAAACAATATATTGACGGAGATCGCAGACACCCAGAAGTGGATTTTGCCCCACTTTTCAGAATACATATGGCCGGTCCACTTGGGCAGCCAGTAATATGCGCCGGCCATCAGGGCAAATACAGAGCCCGGCACCAGCACATAGTGAAAGTGCGCGACCACGAAATACGTGTCGTGATACTGCAAATCAGCAGCGGCCATCGCAAGCATCAACCCGGACAGGCCGCCGATAGTGAACAGCACCACAAAACCAATGGCGAACAACATGGGGGTCTCGAAAGTCATCGAGCCTTGCCACATGGTGCTTACCCAGTTGAATACCTTCACGCCCGTCGGCACCGCGATCAGCATTGTCGCGTACATGAAAAACAGCTCGCCGGTCAAAGGCATGCCAACCGTGAACATGTGATGCGCCCAAACGATGAAAGAAAGAAAAGCAATACTGGCCGTTGCATAAACCATGGCGGTATAGCCGAACAGGGGTTTACGCGAAAAGGTAGGAATGATTTCGGAGACCACGCCGAACGCCGGCAGGATCATGATATAGACCTCGGGGTGCCCGAAAAACCAGAAAATGTGCTGGAACATGACCGGGTCACCGCCGCCGGCCGCATTGAAGAAGCTCGTGCCGAAAAAGTGATCGGTCAGAAGCATCGTGACCGCACCGGCGAGAACCGGCATGACCGCGATCAGCAGGAAAGCGGTAATCAGCCAGGTCCATACGAACAGCGGCATTTTCAGCAGGGTCATGCCGGGTGCGCGCATATTGAGTATGGTCGCGATGACATTGATGGAACCCATGATGGAAGAAATTCCCATCATGTGGACCGCGAACACCACGAAGGCAAAACTCTGACCGCCCTGCAGACTGAGGGGCGGGTAGAGTGTCCAGCCGGCGGCGGGGCCGCCTGAATCCATGAACAGCGTGCTCAGCAGCATGGTGAAAGCGAAAGGCAGAATCCAGAAGCTCCAGTTGTTCATTCGCGGCAGCGCCATGTCAGGCGCTCCGATCATCATCGGAATCATCCAGTTGGCAAAACCGACCCAGGCCGGCATGACCGCGCCGAACACCATGATCAGCGCATGCATGGTGGTCATCTGGTTGAAGAATTCCGGCTCCACCAGCTGCAGACCGGGCATGAACAGTTCGGCGCGGATCACCATGGCCATGCTGCCGCCGATAAAGAACATCAGCAGGGAGAAAACCAGGTACAGCGTTCCGATGTCCTTGTGGTTGGTTGTATACAGCCACCGGTCCAGGAATCCGCTGGGTTTGTGATCGTGATGATCGTCGTGTGCTATGTCGTGACTCTCGATACTCATCTCATCAATTCCTGTTTTCGTTATCCGTTCTTGATGCGGGCGATGGTCTGTGGCTGCACCACGTCACCCGTCTCATTGCCGAAGGCATTTCTTGTGTAGGTGAGGGCGGCGGCTATGTCTGAATCAGACAACATCCTGCCCCATGCCTGCATCGCTGTGCCTTCCCTGCCGTGCAGGATGACCGCAATGTTTTCGTCGACCGGCCCGTTGGCGACCGGGCTTCCGGCCAGCGCCGGAAAAGCAGGAGCCAGTCCCTGGCCGTCTGCCTGGTGGCAGGTAGCGCACTGGGCGGCGTACACTTCCTGGCCCAGGTCCATCAACTCGTCACGCGCCCACAGGCGCTCAATTTCTGCCTGTTCATGCGCCATGCCCTGGCGCTGCTGGTTAACCCAGGCTTGATATTCCGCCTTGGGCAGCACATTGAGCACGATCGGCATGAAGCCATGGTCTTTTCCGCACAGCTCCGCGCATTGCCCGCGATAGGTTCCCGGCTCCATGACCTCCGTCCATGCCTCGTTGATGAACCCAGGAATGGCGTCGCGTTTCCAGCCGAGAGCAGGAACCCACCAGGAGTGGATCACGTCGTCCGCCGTGATCAGGAATTTGATCTTGGTGTTGGCTGGCAGAACCAGCGGCTTGTCCACGTTCAGCAGGTAATTCTCAACGCTGGACGGATCGGTGCCCGATGCCAGGCGGCGGGCGAAATTGGAGCCGGTATCCAGTGAGGAGATAAACTCGATTTCATCTTCGACGTATTGATATTTCCAGCGCCATTGAAAACCGGTGATCTTGATCGTCATTTCGGTTTCAGGAGCCACTTCCATGTTGACGAGAGCTGTGGTCGCAGGCACCGCCATGACGATGAGAATGATAATCGGGATAATGGTCCAGACAATTTCCGCCTTGGTGCTGTGTGTGAATTGCGCAGCTTCGTGGCCCTTTGATTTGCGGTGCATCACGATGGAGTAAAACATCGCGCTGAAAACGATGATGCCGATTACCACGCATATCCAGAGAATGATCATATGCAGCTGATAGCTCAACACTGACTGGGAAGTGACCCCCTGCGTCATGTTGATCGCATTCCCGGTATAAGCGGGTGCGGCCAGGAGCAACCAGAATGCGGCAATGACCGCCGCGGTTACCGCTGCTGCAACAATGAAAGTATTTTGTTTCTTCATTGGTAATTAAAGCCTCAAGAATTAAATGCACCTTTGATGGCGCTATGTTTTTCCACTGCACAATTAATGTGCCTTACCAGTTCGTGCTTTTCTTCACTCGTCAGGAACGAGCCCAGTTCCACCACCTGGGACCGGGACCTTAACTGAATCCTCGGGCTGTACCAGGCGACTTCCGGTTGCTTCAACTCGATCACTGCCCATGCGGTTTCGAGTTCGTAACGGCGTTTTCGCCGGTGTCTCTGGTGCGTTATCCTGATCTTGTCCGCATCAATTTCGATGGATTCCGAGACCCAGGTGCGTTCCCAGGTCCTGACCAGGATCCATGCCACCAGCACAAGCTGGATAACGGCAATCAGCAGTATCGGCCAGTACCCCTGGAAAGCCAGGATACCGGCGAGGCACAAACTGACGAAAGCCAGTGCCAGCAGCAGGTTAACCATTCCACCGGCTTCCAGGGAAAAATTACCCCTGGCCAGGATACCGGCACGATGCCTGTCAGAACTTTGCCAAGTAACGACCATGGTGTTCCTTTGTGCCGGCCGCCAAATCCCAGGGCGGCCACGCCAAGCCGCCAATTGTATCCGCGCATCCAAGTCATGGGCAAGAAAAGGTTGATAATTTTCGACTCGTGTTTTCACGGTTGCGCACGGGGAGTAAACTGGCCAGTGCTTCTAACCCGACATGGAGAACCTGGAGTGAACGACAACCGGGGCGCTGATTTTCTGATTTCCCCTCCAATTGCGGATCCGCTGAAGGAAGCCGTCAACCGGGCTTACGATTCGGATGAGGCCGATGCTGTCCGACTGTTGCTCGCCGGGGCCAGACTCGATCCGGAGACCGAGCAGCGCGTCGATCAAAGGGCCCGGTCTCTGGTCCAGTTGGTTCGCGACCGGAAGGAGAAGCGTGGATTACTGGATGCGTTCATGCAGGAATATGACCTCTCATCGGAAGAGGGGGTGATCCTGATGTGCCTGGCGGAAGCACTGTTACGCATTCCAGACGACGATACTGCGGAAAAGCTCATTGCCGACAAGCTTGGCGACGCCGATTGGGAGTCTCATCTCGGAAAGAGTGCTTCGGTCATGGTGAACGCGTCCACCTGGGGCCTGATGCTGACCGGAAAACTGGTTGCTCTGTCCGGGTCCACCCAGGCCAGTTTCACCTCGATATTCAAACGGCTGGTCAACCGCAGCGGTGAACCGGTCGTTCGCACGGCGATACGCCAGGCCATGCGCATCATGGGTCACCAGTACGTGATGGGCAGAACCATTGATGAAGCCCTGGACCGCTCATTGCAGAAAAGGAACCTGGCGTATCGTCATTCATTCGACATGCTGGGCGAAGCCGCATTGACCGGCAAGGATGCCGAGCGCTTCATGGACTCGTACCGGGCGGGTATTCGTGCGATAGGCGCCCGGAAAAAGCCGGACGAGATATTCGCCGCGCCCAGCATCTCCGTGAAACTGTCGGCGCTTCACCCGCGATTCGAATTTGGCCAGAGAGACCGGGTATTGCGTGAGCTGCCGCCCAGGCTGCTGGAGCTGGCGCAGTTGGCAATGGCCAATCGCATGGCATTGACGGTCGATACCGAAGAGGCGGACCGCCTGATGCTGACTCTGGATGTTTTCGCGGCGGTTATCAGGGATACGTCGCTGGCCGGCTGGAACGGGCTGGGAATTGCTTTACAGACATACCAGAAGCGGGCTCCCGCCGTGATTGACCTGCTGGCTCATCTGTCCGCCAGGAGTGGCCAGCGTATTCCCGTCCGCCTGGTGAAAGGGGCGTATTGGGACGCCGAAATCAAGCATGCGCAGGTCGAGGGGCTTTCGGGTTATCCGGTTTTTACGCGCAAAGTGAATACCGATGTTTCGTATATCGCGTGCGCCCGGCAGGTACTGGCCAACCGGTACGCGTTTTATCCCCAGTTCGCCACACACAATGCTCATACCATTGCCGCTGTCACCGAATTGGCCGGTGACCGCCTGGACTATGAATTCCAGCGACTTCACGGCATGGGCCAGGACCTTTACGACATCGTGATGAGTGAGAAGGGCTTCCGCCACGCGTGCCGGGTTTATGCGCCGGTGGGCAGCCACGAAGACCTGTTGCCTTACCTGGTCCGGCGTTTGCTGGAGAACGGATCGAACACCTCATTCGTCAACCGGATCGTTGACGAGAATTTGCCGGTCGAAAAGGTGGTCGAGAACCCCATTCAAAAAGTCGCTGACATGGAACCGGTTGCACATCCCTCGATTCCGCTGCCGCGGAAACTCTACGGCAAAGACCGGCTCAATTCCCGTGGAGTCAACCTGGCCAACGAGGCTGAAGTTGCAGAACTGGCCGGGCGGATGCAGCCGTTTTCATCTTCCCGTTGGGACGTGGAACCCATCCTGGCGATACCGTTAAGCAAGGATGGCGGAACCTCCAAGGACAACATAAACCCGGGCCGGTTGGGTGATCTCGTGGGCACGGTGCGCCAGACCAGCCTGGAAGAACTGGAGGGTGCTGTCGAAGCGGCATATGGCTTCAGGGCCGAGTGGGACAATACCCCGGCAGGCAGGCGGGCCGAAATTCTGGAGACCGCTGCCGGCCTGATGGAGGAAAGTTTCGCTGAATTCATGGCGCTGGCCACCAGGGAGGCTGGCAAAACAGCCCATGACGCTGTTGCAGAAATAAGAGAAGCTGTTGATTTTCTGAGATATTATGCCATGCAGGCCAGGAAGAACTTCGATGCTCCGACCCTGCTGCCGGGACCAACGGGAGAGCGTAACGAGCTCAGCCTGCATGGTAAGGGTGTCTTTGTCTGCATCAGCCCCTGGAACTTTCCCCTGGCCATTTTCACCGGGCAGGTCAGCGCGGCGCTGGCGGCCGGAAATACCGTCCTGGCCAAACCGGCTGACCAGACGCCGGCCATCGCGGCCCTGGCCGTGAAAATGCTGCATCGGGCCGGCATCCCAAGGGCCGCGCTGCAACTGGTGCCGGGAAGAGGTTCGGTAATCGGGGCGAAGCTCACCGCGGACCCACGCATCGATGGCCTGGCGTTGACCGGGTCCATGGACACCGCACGCATGATCAACCGCAGCCTCGCTGCGCGGGAAGGCGCCCCGCTTGCCGCAATGATCGCGGAGACCGGGGGACAGAATGCCATGCTGGTCGACAGTTCCGCCTTGCCGGAACAAGTCGTCAAAGATGTCATTCGCAGCGCCTTCCACAGCGCGGGGCAGCGCTGCTCAGCGCTTCGTGTCCTGTTCCTCCAGGCCGATGTGGCCGACAGGATTCTCCGCCTGCTCGCCGGAGCGATGCAGGAACTGGTCATCGGCGACCCAGGGAACCTGTCCACCGACGTCGGGCCTGTCATCGACAATGCGGCGTTGCAGGAACTGCAAGCGCATGCCGACAGAATGGAAAAAGATTTCACCCTGGTCGGGAAGGCGCCGGTGCCGGCCAAACTCTCGGGACACTACATGGCACCCTGTGCGTTCGAGATTGATTCGATCAACACGCTGGAACAAGAAGTGTTCGGTCCGGTCTTGCACGTGGTACGGTACCGCGCCAGGGACCTTGACCGGATCATCGATGAAATCAATGGAACCGGGTACGGCCTGACCCTGGGAATACACAGCCGGATCGACCGCACGCAAAGGCATATCGCAAAGCGTGTCATGGCGGGTAATTGTTACATCAACCGCAACATGATCGGCGCCGTGGTCGGTGTTCAGCCTTTCGGCGGCGAACGCCTGTCCGGAACCGGACCGAAAGCTGGTGGTCCACATTACATGCTCCGGTTTGCGACGGAACGGACCCTGACGGTGAATACGGCTGCGGTCGGCGGCAATGCTGTCCTGCTTGAATTGGATGACTGAAGAGAGACAATAATTTGTACCTGCAGTTTTTTGGATTGAATGAAGCGCCTTTTTCGATTACGCCGGATCCGGCGTTCGTCTACCTGAGCGCGGCGCACCGTGAGGCGCTTGCGCACCTCCTGTATGGCGTTGGCCAGGGCGGTGCGGGCGGGTTTGTCCAGCTCACGGGTGAGGTTGGAACGGGCAAAACGACCATTTGCCGCTGCCTGCTGGACCAGGTGCCTGAAGACACCCGGGTGGCGCTGGTTCTCAATTCCCTGGTGACGCCGCGCGAGTTGCTGGCAACCATTTGCGAGGAGCTCGGGATAGACACGCGGGAAATTTCAGGCAGCAATAAGCTAATGGTGGACGCGCTCAATGCATATCTGCTGGATCAGCATTCACGGGGCCGCCGGGTTGTCGTTGTCATCGATGAAGCCCAGAACCTGAGCCCGGAAGCGCTGGAGCAGGTCAGGCTCCTGACCAATCTGGAAACGGCTAAGGATAAGTTGTTGCAGATGGTGTTACTGGGACAACCCGAACTCAGGCAGTTGCTGCAGAGACAGGACTTGCGGCAGCTGTCACAACGAATTACAGCCCGCTATCATCTCTCTCCGCTGAACCAGGATGAAACACTGGCCTATGTGAAGCATCGCCTGCATGTCGCCGGAGCCCGGCGGAACCCCTTTCGACGCTCAGCCATGCGCGCGCTTTATCAGAGGTCAGGCGGTGTTCCCCGTTTGATCAACATCATCGCCGACCGGTCACTGGCCGGCGCATACGCCAGGGAAGCGGAAACTGTGACACCCGCGTTCGTAAACGCTGCAGCGAGCGAGGTTCAGCCGAGTGAATCACGGGTGCGCTCCACGCGCTGGCCGGCGCTCATCGCCACGGCGTCGATTGTAGCGCTCGCGGTGATCAGTCTGTTCACCTGGGGTGTTCCCATGCTGGAGCGATTCCGACCGGCCGACGCGCCGCAAATCAAGGCGATGGCCCAGCAGGCAATCGATCCGGTGCCATTGGCAACGGTTCCGGAATTGTCCGGCCAGGCGGATTCTGACCGGTCAGAACCTGCTGTTGGCGCTGAATTGGCAGCCGCCAAGTTGGCCGGAGAGGAAATCGGCACAGACAGCCTGGAATTGCAGCCTGATCCGGACTGGTTCGATTTACAACACCGCCTGGCCTGGCGAACCATGGCCGAACTGTGGCAGGACGGGCAGAATGCCAATGCGATAGCTTCGGCATGTGACGGGGTTTCAGGGGTAGGCTATTCCTGTTTTCGCGACCAGGGAAACTGGTCCCGGATTAGAAATCTGGGTTTGCCGGTGATCCTGGTGCTCCAGGGTGACAATCCGAGGTACCTCGTGCTGCAGGGATTCTCCCGGAATGGTTTACTGGTGGGGTCCGGTGAAGGCCAGGTCGCGGTATCGCCCGAGGTGATCGAAGAGCGGTGGCTCGGCGAGTACATGGTGGCCTGGCCGCAGGCACCGGACTGGCCATCCCAGATTCGCCGCGGCCAATCAGGCGCGGCCGTCGACATCGTCATGGAAATGGCGGGTTATGCCGAACCCGCCTGGAGCGGCGAAGGGGTGTTTGATTCGTCTTTCGAATCCTGGCTCAAGTCGTTTCAAAGACGCAATGGACTACGGGCGGATGGTATTATCGGACCCAACACGCTCATTTACCTGATGGCGCCGACAATTACGCGGCCGCGCCTGGTCCAGGTCAGCGAAGAGAGGTCTTAGATCATGTCGATTTTGCTTGAAGCGCTGAAAAAATCGGAGCAGGAGCGGCAACGGGGCCAGACACCAACCCTCCAGACACACTCTGAGGAATCACGGGGCGGCCAGTCTTCGCTCAACCCGTGGATTCTGTTTTCGATGATCGCGGTGAGTGCCTTTGTCATGGCCTGGTTTGGCTGGCAGCAGTTTCGCCTGCCGGAAAACGGCCAGGTGGCCGTTGTACTTGATGCGGCCGCCGAAGGGCCTGCCGTCCCG
Organism: Chromatiales bacterium; assembly: GCA_024640025.1. Taxonomy (GTDB): domain Bacteria; phylum Pseudomonadota; class Gammaproteobacteria; order Xanthomonadales; family SZUA-36; genus JAHEFT01. Next base: position 34,669 of record JAHEFT010000007.1, on the reverse strand, counting down.
GAGACTGAAGCGCCGGGTCCCCGCACCCTGACCGAGTCGTTTCATTCGGACAACACGGACACACCGGCAGCCGCGGGGGAATTGCCGGCCCTGAACAGTGACGGCGTGTCGCCGGACCGGGCCAGGTTGAGCCAGTCGGTCAGCAATTACCAGGCAGAAGAAGAGCGGGGTGAAGCGGCCCCGGAGATGGCCGGCACTGCACTCGCCGAAACAACGACTGCTGCCGCCGTTTCATCTCCTCCAGAGGAGGCTGCAAGCCCGGCAGAGCAAAAGGCCGACCGGAACGCCGGCCTCGAACCGCATGTCTCGGAGCCTATCAGCTACTGGGAACTGCCGCAGGGTATCAGGGACGACCTGCCGGAAATAAGGATCACTGTATTGGTTTACGCCGAGCAACCAAATGACCGGTTCCTGTTGTCAAACGGCCAGCGTTTGGTAGAGAAGGACCAGTTGGACGGTGGTCTGGTGCTGGATGAAATCAGGAAAGACGGGGCTGTCTTTCTGTACAGGAATTATCGCTTTCTCGTAAAAGGGTGATCACGTGAATAACGGGATCGTCACGAACTGGTCGGAAAACCCGCCACATCCCCCTTTTGTAACCATCGGTATCAGCCTGGTCTGTATTCTCGCGTTATTGATCTACACCGGCCTGAGCCCGGTGATGCAGCAGGCAATGATCGAAATGGGTGGAATGCAACCTTCATCCATCTCCGCTTTGCTCGGTCAAAATGCAGCATCATGGTGGGACGTGTCTGCTCTCAGCCTGGCGACGTCCCTGTTCATACATGCCAGTTGGCTGCACCTGCTGGGCAACCTGGCTTACCTCTGGGTGTTTGGCATCAAAGTTGAGCAGCGGCTTGGCTCTGTCGGAATTTCCCTGATTTTTCTCCTGGGCGGAGCCATGGCGAACGTGATCGTTGCCTTGCGCCTGCCGCAACTCGGGACACCCATCATTGGCGCAAGCGGCGCGGTTTCCGCAGTGGTCGGCGCCTACCTGGGGCTGTTTCCGGGAAGGAGGATAGGACTGTTTTTGCCGCTTGGCCTGTATCTGCAATTCGCACGGGTTCCGGCCTTATTGGTGATTGGCTCGTGGTTTACGCTCCAGCTGCTTTACACCGTGTTTGGCCCCATTGACGGCGCAGTGGCCTGGTGGACACACGTCGCCGGTTTTGCGCTGGGCCTGAGTTTTGCACTGATCGCCCGGGCGCTGGCACAGATCAGGCTATAATCTCTTCAAAGGACAAAGATTAAACAGACATGGCAGAAAAAAGGCTCTACAAAATTATTTTCCTGAACAGCGGCAAGGTCTACGAATTGTTCAGCGAGGGCGTGACGTCCAGCGGACTCTGGGGCTTTATAGAGGTATCCGGACTGGTGTTCGATACCGCCGAAGGCCTGGTGATCGATCCAACGGAGGAAAAAATGCGCGAAGAATTCAAAAACGCCCGGGTGCTGCACCTTCCCATCCAGAGCGTATTGCGCATAGAAGAAGTCGAAAAGCGTGGCCAATGCCTGATTCGGGACCGCGAGTCCGGTGAGAAAGTCACGCCGTTCCCGGTCCAGCCTCATGGACGCTCTGCTTCCGATTAGGGCCGTCGAGCCGGATTCCCTCAATCCCGATCGGGAATAATGCCGGCCGTTCTGAGGGCCTGAAGCATTTCCTCCAGCGGAAAATCTTCCAGTACGATATCGATTCTTGCCGCTTCGGGGGTTTCGGTTTCTGCCTCGTATCCGAGATGCCTTTCAAGGTCTGATTCACGTAAGGAAGCATTCCCTTCCTCCGGCTCGGCCATCCACTTGATGGCCACGTCGGGTTCTATGCCGTGAGCCTGGATGGAGCGGCCGGAGGGTGTGTAGTAGCGCGCAGTCGTCAACTTGATACCTGCGCCGGTCCTGAGCGGCAGGACCGATTGGACAGAACCCTTGCCAAAAGTGCGCTCTCCGACGATGACCGCCCGGCCGTAATCCTGCAATGCGCCTGCCATGACTTCAGACGCCGAAGCCGATTTTTGATCCACCAGGATCATCAGCGGTATGCCCGGAAGCCACTGTCCCGGAGTGGCCGTAAACTCCAGCTGCATGGTTGCATTGCGGCCACGGGTGGAAACGATGACGCCTTCATCCAGAAACCCGTCAGCGATGGTGACGGCCTCGCGCAGAACCCCTCCTCCATTTCCTCTCAGGTCGATGATCAGACCGGTCAGCTCGACACCGCTTTCGCCAACGCTGGCAATGGCATTTTCAAGGTCGATCGCGCTTTCCCGGTGAAACTGGGACATTTTGAAGTAGCCGATGGAGCCATCGAGCAATTCAAAGTTGAGCGTTGGCAGCTTGATGTACTGGCGGGTGACCGTCACCTCGCGCTCCTCGCCGCCAGGGGGGATAACCCGCAACACGACATCGCTGTCCGGTTGGCCCAACAACTCGTCCATTGCCTCGGATGCCGGCCGGCCTTCTACCGGGTTTCCATTGATGGAAGTGATGACGTCCCCTGGATTGATGCCGGCCTGGTCGGCGGGGCTGCCGTTGATAATGGCGTTGACGACGATGTTATCTTCACGGTCTTTTACTTCGATGCCAATACCGCTGTAACGTCCCGCCGCCGCATCGTTAAGTTGTTCCAGTTCCGGTGCCGGCAGGTAGCTGGAGTGTGGATCCAGTTCCTGCAACATTCCGCGAATTGCGGCGTCAAGCAGCGTTCTGTCATCCACTTCTTCAACGTAATTTTTTCTCGCCTGGTTGAAGACATCCGTGAAGGTGCGGAGATCGTCGAGCGTCAGCTGCGCTGCGTTGCCGGGCTGATCTTTTGCCGGTTCGGTTTCAATATCTTCCTGCGCAAATGCCAGGGAGGCGCAGACCAACGAAACCAGGGCAATTGAGATAGTGCGGTTAGTGTGTTTCATCATGTCCGGAATTCTTATCCTTTTGGTTGAAGTCGTGCAACCCCGTCAACGGTCAAGCCATGCGGCAGGGTCCAGCGCTTTTCCATTTTTCCTCAACTCGAAATACAGCCCCTGGTCCGTCCCGGGGTTGCTGCCAACGATGCTGATGACCTCGCCCGGTTCTACCCAGGCGCCCACATCTTGCAGCAGACTCTCATTATGACCGTAAAGGCTCAGGAACCCCTGGCCATGATCGATGATCATCATCAATCCATATCCGCGCAGCCAGTCGGCAAAAGCTACCCGTCCGTAGGCGACGGCGCTTGCTTCAGCACCCGTGGGTGATTCAATCAACCATCCCTGCCACTTCAATCCTCCCGTTCTGGATTGTCCGAATGCGTGTTTCACGGGGCCTTTCAGCGGCATGGGCAGCTTGCCCTTCTGTGCCGCAACACCTGTGCGGGTTCCGAGGTCAGCGGGAATATCAGCCAGTACGTCAGTCAGTCGTTCCAGCAGGGCTTCCAGGTCCTTGCGGTTTTGCTCCAGTTCCCGAAGGCGCGATTCTTCGTTGTCGATCCGGCTGGAAAGCTGGCTGAGCAGAACCTCGCGCGCCTGCCGTTGCTGATTTAACTCGTCCAGCACGACACGCTGCTCATTTTGAACACTTTCGACCTGTGTCAGTTCCCGGTCGATGGCCAATTGCATTTCATCGAGCGTCGCCAGAGCTTCCTTGAGTTCAGAAATTTTATTAACCTGGGCGCGGTTGAGGTAGTCGTAATAGGCGAGCAGGCGGCCCATCCGGGCGGGGTCATCCTGGTTCAGTACCAGTTTGATACGGGACTGGCTGCCCATCTGGTAGGCGGACCGGACCTGATCCGCCAGGTGTCCGAGCCGTTGGTCGAGACTGGACAGGTACTCTTGCTTCCGGCGTTCAAGCGCCGCCAACTCATCCAGGTGAATGGCGCGTTGTTGCTCCAGGGCCCTGAAGCTCAGGTTGGCGTCCTGGATGGCCAGGTCTACTTCCCGGATCCGCGCCTGTTCCTTGCGGTGATCGGCCCGAGTCGATTCCAGTTGTTCCCTGAGCTCGCCGATGGCCAGCGTCAGCTGGCTCAAGCGCGATTCCGCCTGCGCCTGGTCGAGCTCCTGTTGCCCCAGTACATCAACCGGAGCGCCAAGCACAACCAGCAGGACGATGCCGGTAAAGAAAAAAGTGGCGATGGGCTTCAGCGACTCAGGCCGGACCACCTTCGAATTCCAGCAAAGACTGACCGGTCATTTCCTCGGGCTGGGGCATACCCAGCAAAGACAACATGGTGGGGGCGATGTCCCTGAGTGACCCCCCTTCCTTCATTTGTGCCGCCCGTCCGTGGAACAGAAACGGCACCCTGTTCGTTGTATGCGCCGTATGCTTCTGGCCGCTCACCGGGTCGACCATCAATTCAATATTACCGTGGTCCGCGGTTACCAGAAATTCGCCCCCGGCGTTGTCAATGGCCTCCCTGCATGCGGCGAGGCAGCGGTCGACAGCTTCAACGGCCTGGATGGCGGCTTCCAGATCTCCGGTATGCCCGACCATGTCCGGATTGGCTACGTTGCAAATGATTACGTCGTAATCTCCCGACTGGATGGCAGCGACCAGCTTTTCCGTCAGCAGCGGGGCGCTCATTTCGGGTTTCAGATCGTATGTCGCGACGTCTGGAGAAGGGATCAGAATGCGGCTTTCGAGCGGAAACGGTTCTTCCTCGCCACCATTGAAGAAAAAAGTCACGTGCGCGTATTTTTCTGTTTCCGCAATTCTGAGCTGACGGAGTCCGGATTCAGCGAGTTCGCCACCCAGCAGATGGGGCAGGGTGGACGGCGGAAACGCCACGGAAACCGGCAGTCCGGCCATGTACTCGGTCATGCAGACAAAGTCAGCCAGTTCGATACGGGAACGTTTGAAGCCATCGAACGGCTCGTTGACGAACGCCATGGTGATCTCGCGAGCCCGGTCCGCCCTGAAATTGACAAATATGATGGTGTCACCATCGCGTACACCGGAGGCGCCGCCAATAACCGTGGGCTGAACAAATTCGTCGTTTTCCCCCCTGGCGTAGGCCTGGCGCAACGCGGCGATGGCGGTGGGTTCGTTCAGCGCGGATTCGGCCAGGGCTATCGCCCGATAGGCGCGCTCGACCCGATCCCAGCGCTTGTCCCTGTCCATCGCGAAATAACGCCCGCTGAGCGAGCTGAATTCAGCACCCGGCAGGGAATCCAGTGCCCCCTGCATGCGGATAAGCGACGTTTCTGCGCTGCGCGGCGGCGTGTCCCTTCCATCCAGAAAACCATGGACGGCAATTGAACCAGCGCCTCTTTGTGCTGCGAGTTGCACGGTGGCGATAAAATGGTCATCGTGGCTGTGGACCCCGCCCGGTGACAATAAACCCATTATATGAACCGTGGCGCCCCGGTCCCGGGCAGAGTCGATGGCGGCGCATAGTTGCGGATTTTGTGCAAAACTTCCGTCACGGATGGCCTTGGTAATACGGGTGAAGTCCTGGTAAACAATGCGCCCGGCGCCAATGTTCATATGACCCACCTCGGAATTACCCATTTGTCCATCCGGCAAGCCGACGGCTTCGCCCGATGTTTCGATCAGGGTATGCGGGTCTGTTTTCCACAACGTATCCCAGCACGGTGTATCAGCCAGCGCGATGGCGTTGTTCTCGGCCTCTTCGCGAAATCCCCAACCATCCAGGATCATGAGCAGAAGCGGTTTGTGCAGGATCTTTTGATTCATTTTTGAGTTTACCCACTTGCAATTCAGCCCTGTCGACTCCAAATGTGACAGGCCCACAAGCGGATGGACGGCAATTGTTGAAAAGCGGCCCATCCGGCAGTTGTGGGATATCATTATTATTTCATAAAAGAGAATGCAGGATGGAGCAAGTAGTCGAATTTGCAGGAAATCATCTGCTCATGGTGGGTGGTTTTGTCGCGGTACTGGGCCTTTTGGTCTGGACCGAGGTGATGCGAAAGGTTCAGGGCTTGACAGAGCTTACTCCAGCCCAGTCTGTTGCGTGGATCAACGATCCCGAAACCGTTATCGTCGACATTTCGCCGGTCGCCGAATTCAACAAGGGCCACATTGTCAATGCGCGGAATCTACAAGCCTCGCGACTGGCGAAGCCCGATGCAGAAATCCTGAAATTGAAAGAACACAAATTGCTGGTCGTCTGCAAAAACGGCCAAACAGCTATTTCGGCAGCAGGCAACCTTCGTAAGATGGGCGCCGCCAACGTGGCGGTCCTGAAGGGCGGCATGACCCAGTGGCGTGGCGACCAGTTCCCGGTCACCACCAAATAATGAGATAATTTCCCTTTTGCCGTCCAGCGACAGGGGCGGCCCAACCGAGAAGAGTGAAAAAACCATGGCAGAAGAACAGAATCAGGATCCGGTAATGACGCCGGGCGAAAATGCCTCAGCACAATTTCAGATTCAGAAGTTGTATACGAAGGACGTGTCCTTCGAGTTACCCAATGCACCCCAGATTTTCCAGGAGGCGGGCCAGGCGGACGTGAAAATGAGCCTCGCGCAACGCGTTGAGGAATTGGGTGAAAACATCAACGAAGTCGTTTTGACCATAACGGTTACCGCCACGGTCGGCGAAAAAACTGCCTATCTTGTCGAAGTGGCTCAGGCCGGTATTTTCCTGATCAGCGGTTTCAATGAGCAGGCCGCGCATGCCGTGATGAATACCATGTGTCCGACAACGCTGTTTCCGTATGCCCGCCAGGTCATCGCATCACTGGTTGCCGAAGGTGGATTCCCTCCGCTGGTGCTTCAGCCGGTGAACTTCGACGCGCTTTACGCACAGCGCCTGCAGCAAATGGCGGAAGAGCAAAAGCAGGGCGCTAACGGTGAAGGCAACGGAACTTCAGTAGCACCCGAGTTTCCCACCAACGACTGATCCGTAGAAACTGATGAGTGCAGACCAGGGTTCGGCCGCACCGCAAGACAGCGATCGCATGTTCGCCGTCCTCGGCGCGGGGTCCTGGGGTACGGCCCTGTCCATGCAGTTGATCCGGTCCGGCACCCGTGCGGTGTTGTGGGACTGGGACCGGGAACACATCGAGTCGATCGGCAGGGAACGTTGTAATGAACGGTTTTTGCCGGCCCACCGATTACCCGGCGCCCTGTTGGTCGAGCCGGACCTGGAAAAAGCGGTGCGCATGGCGGATGAAATCCTCATCGTCGTGCCGTCACATGCTTTTGTCGGTCTCCTCGGGCAAATCAAACCCTGGCTGAAGCCGGGGCAGGGGGTTTCCTGGGCCTGCAAAGGGCTGGAGCCCGGAACCGGCCAGTTCCTGCACGAACCCGCCCGTAGACTGTTCGGTGAAGAGCGCCCGCTCGCGGTTGTAACCGGCCCGTCATTTGCCAAAGAAGTGGCGGCAAACCTTCCAACTGCGCTGACCGTTGCCGGCACTGAGCCGGAATACTGCGGCCGGATAGCTGCCGCATTGCATGGCGGCAATTTCCGTGCCTACACCAGCGACGACATCATTGGCGCCGAATTGGGCGGATCCGTGAAAAACGTGCTGGCCATCGCTACCGGAATCTGTGATGGAATGGCGCTTGGCGATAACGCCAGGGCCGCCCTGGTAACCCGGGGGCTGGTGGAAATGATGCGCCTGGGGCGCGTTCTCGGTGCACGTGACCAGACACTGACCGGCCTGGCCGGCATGGGCGACCTGGTGCTAACCTGCACCGGCAATCTTTCTCGAAACCGCAGGCTCGGGCTTGCGCTGGGCGCAGGCAAGTCGGTTGATGAAGCCGTTGCAGAAATAGGCCAGGTCGTCGAGGGTGTAAAAACCGCACTTGAAGTCTGGCGGCTGGCCCGGAGACACGAAGTCGAAATGCCGATATCCGAGCAGGTCTACGGCGTCATCCACCTGGGTTGGGATCCCTACCAGAGTGTCCGGGACTTACTCTCCCGCGAGCAGAAGCACGAAACCGTTTAGAGCTTGGCGCCTCGCCTCCCTCGGCAAAGCATCATGCCCCCCATGCTCGTCTATACGGGTGCGCCAATTCATAGCCAGCGTTTTCACTTTACCCTGGCGGGCAATTGTGACGGTTGAGCGGACCTTTCCATATATAATTGCCTGTTAACACAGTCAAACTGCTGGCCGGGAACTGAATCTCTATGCTGGAATTGCTACAAAACTGGCTCCTGGGTCACGGCGTTAATGATGCCCTGACCTATTATGCCGCAAGCGCGCTCGCCGTCATCGTTGTGCTGGTGCTGGCTGCCACGGCAAACTTTGTCGCCAAACGCTACATCCTGTCTGCACTTACCCATATCATTTCCAGGACCCAATCAAAATGGGATGACGCCATTCTTCGTCAGCGCACCCTGAACCGCCTGGCAAACCTGGCGCCGGCCCTGGTTATCTATGTACTCACACCGATTGCGTTGGAGGGTCATGATTTTGTCATTGCCATAATCAGTGGCGCCTTGCAAATCTACATGCTTGTCATCCTGATGTTGGTGCTGGATTCATTACTGAATACTGCTGAGGTCATTTACCAGGGCTTCCAGGCTTCCAGGGAAATACCGATCAAGGGCTTCATCCAGGTATTGAAACTGGTGCTGTATTTCCTGACTGGCACCTTTATCGTTTCCATACTTTTAGACAGGACACCCATCTACCTGCTCAGTGGGCTCGGTGCACTCGCGGCCGTGATGATGCTGATATTCCGGGATGCAATCCTGGGATTTGTGGCAGGCATCCAACTGGCCGCCAACAGGATGGTTGCAGTGGGTGACTGGATTGAAATGCCAAATTATGGTGCTGATGGCGATGTGCTTGAAGTGGCGCTGACTACGGTGAAGATACAAAACTGGGATAAAACGATCACCACAATCCCGACTTATGCACTTATCAGTGAATCATTCAAGAACTGGCGCGGCATGTCTGAGTCCGGTGGCCGGCGCATTAAGCGTTCGGTGAGTATCGACATGAGCAGCATCAAATTTTGCGATGAGGAAATGCTGGAAAGATTTGCAAAAATTCAGTTCATTTCCGGGTACATCGAAAAAATGAAAAATGAACTGAAAGAGTTCAATAAGACGAAGAAGGTTGATAATGCAAGTCTCGCGAACGGCCGACGCATGACCAACATCGGTACTTTCCGTGCCTATATCCAGGCTTACCTGCAAAATCACCCGCAGATCAACATGGATATGACTTTTCTGATCAGGCAGTTGCCGCCATCGGAAAATGGCTTACCGATAGAAATTTATGTGTTCAGCAAGGATACTGTCTGGGCCAATTACGAAGCCATCCAGGCCGACATTTTTGACCACGTCCTGGCCGTGGTGCCAGAATTCGATTTACGGGTGTACCAAAATCCGACCGGAGCCGATTTCCGGGTCCTCGCCCGGGCACCTCAAAGCCGTCAGGAGGTGGCGAAATAGAGTTGGCAAGTCTCGATTGTCTCGGTTACTGGACCTACAGTAAGCCGTGGAAACCGAGTTGGCGCAGGGCTTCATACAGACCAATAGCGACTGTATTCGACAGGTTGAGGCTGCGGCTTTCCTTTTGCATCGGAATCCTGATGATGCTGTCCGGATCCAGTGTGTCGAGAATCCCTTCCGGGAGTCCGCGGGATTCCGGCCCGAACAACAAACCATCTCCCTCCCGGAAAATCGCCTGGCTGTGGTTCCTTCTGCCACGGGTGGAGTAGGCCCACAATCGCAGACCGGGATTGCTATCGAGGAAACCTGGCCAGTTGAGATACTGGCGCACATCAGTTAGTTCGCGGTAGTCCAATCCGGCGCGCCGCAAACGTGCGTCGTCCAGAACAAATCCCAGGGGGCCAACGAGGTGCAGACGGGACCCCGAGTTGGCGCACAAGCGAATGATGTTACCCGTGTTGGGAGGAATCTCCGGCTGGTACAAAATGACATGCAGCATGGGTGCTCTCGGGGGCGGGAAAGGCGCCATTTCAGCAGGCTGGTCAAACCCCGGGTCAAATTTGCGACGAAGCGAATTCCAGCATTAACGCGGATTTCAGCCCGCAACCCGTTGCCGGCGAACTGATCGCTCTACTACAGTAATCTTATAACCTATTGTAAATAAAGTAAATAAGTCAGTATTGCTTGATAATTACGCTTGTTTCCCGCCATTTGACAGGGCGCTGGCAGACGCGTATCTTCTGTTCCCACAGGCACAACATCTTGTGTCTTAAAAAAAAATAGCGCACAATTACTTGTGCCCATAACTTAATAAAACCAACTAAATACACGGAAGATTTAATGAACAGCGTGCAAGTTGAGGCGATCGGCACTGATTCCAAAGACATTCCTTTCCAGGCCGCCTCCCTGGATATATGGGATAAAAAGTACCGGCTGAAGGCAAAAAACGGGGAAATCATCGACGAGACCATCGACGACACGTACAAACGAGTCGCGAAGGCCATTTCTGAAGTTGAAGACACCCCGGCGAAGCAGGAGGAGTGGTACACGTCATTTTTGTGGGCCTTACGCAGGGGCGCTATCCCGGCGGGCAGGATCACCAGTAACGCAGGCGCACTGCACCACAAGCCGGCAACCTCCACCATCAACTGCACGGTTTCCGGAACCATCACCGACTCCATGGACGGCATCCTCGAGAAAGTACACGAGGCTGGACTGACCCTCAAAGCGGGCTGTGGAATCGGCTACGAGTTTTCAACCCTGCGTCCCAAGGGGGCTTACGTTTCCGGCGCCGGCGCATACACCTCCGGTCCTCTCAGTTTCATGGACATCTATGACAAGATGTGTTTCACCGTCTCGTCAGCCGGCGGTCGCCGCGGCGCGCAGATGGCCACCTTCGAAGTGGGGCACCCGGATGCGATGGACTTTATTCGCGCCAAGCGGGAGGACGGCAGGCTGAGGCAGTTCAACTGTTCCCTGTTGGTGACCGATGAGTTCATGCAAGCCGTAGAGCAGAATGCCGGGTGGTCGCTGGCTTTCCCCATCAATGAACACGAGTCGGGCGGTTTCGATCTGAATGATCCGGAACAGGTCATCTGGCGCGAGTGGCCCCAGACCCGCGGGTACATCAAGCGGGAAGATGGGCTGGTAGCCTGCCGCATTTACAAGACAGTGCCGGCCCGCAGGATGTGGGACATGATCATGTCATCGACCTATGATTTTGCCGAACCTGGCTTCATCATGATCGACCGGATCAACGAGATGAACAACAACTGGTTCTGCGAAAATATCCGGGCGACAAATCCCTGTGGAGAGCAGCCGCTGCCGCCTTATGGCGCATGCCTGCTCGGCTCGGTGAACCTGACCCGTTTTGTCGCAAACCCGTTCACCAAAGAGGCCGCCTTCAACTGGGACGAGTACCGCGAGGTCGTGCGGATCTTCACCCGTATGCTTGATAACGTCGTGGAAATCAACGGACTTCCGCTTGGCAAGCAGCGTGATGAAATTTCCCGCAAGCGGCGCCATGGTATGGGATTTCTCGGTCTCGGCTCAACGCTGACCATGATGGGTATGAAATACGGCCAGGAAGACTCGCTGGAGTTCACGGAGAAGATCGCCCGCGAAATGGCGTTGGCCGGTTGGAAAGAGTCTCTCGAATTGAGTCGGGAGAAAGGCCCGGCGCCGATCATGGAAGAGCAATTCGAAGTGACCGGCGACATGTTGCGCCGCCGTCCGGAAATGCAATCGGATGGCTACAAGTTGGGGGACATGGTCGCGGGAAAGGTTCTGCTCGCAAAATACAGTCGTTACATGCAAAGGGTCGCGGAATGCGCCCCTGACCTGGTGGAGGCGCTAGCAAAAGAAGGCGCCCGTTTTACCCACCATACTTCGATTGCGCCAACGGGTACGATTTCCCTTTCGCTGGCGAACAACGTGTCAAATGGAATCGAACCGAGTTTTGCGCATCATTACAGCCGGAACGTCATCCGGGAAGGGCGCAAGACCAAGGAAAAAGTCGAAGTGTTCAGCTACGAGCTGCTGGCCTACCGGGTGTTGATCAATCCCGCGGCCATGCCTTACGCCCAGGATGACGCTTCGCGCTTGCCGGATTATTTCATCACGGCTGAAGACGTATTGCCAAAAGAACACGTGGATATCCAGGCAGCGGCACAGAAGTGGATTGATTCTTCCATTTCAAAGACAGCAAACGTGCCCACCGAATTTCCCTATGAGGAATTCAAGGATATTTATACCTATGCCCATAAAAAACAACTGAAGGGGTGTACGACATTCCGCTTCAATCCTGAGGCCTTCCAGGGTGTACTGGTCAAGGACAAAGACCTGGAAAACACGACATATCGTTTTGTTCTGGATGACGGCGAAGTCGTGGAAGTGGCCGGTAACGAAGAGATCGAATATGACGGTGAACTGCATACTGCGGCGAATCTCTTCGATGCTCTGAAAGAAGGATATTACGGAAAACTTTAATAACAGCGCGGATAACGCCGGCACAGGGAAGGCAAGCAGATAGAACGCCCGGAGAGGAAAAGGGAGAAGGCGTCAGCCTTCGGAATGGAAGCAACAGGAATTGTTTCCGGTACATGGATGTATCTACAAACAGCAGGGACGTTAACAATAACAAAACAAGGATAACGTGACGGCGAGGGAAGTTTTGGGTTCCGTCAAACTTTACGGAGGTGTTGTGTACAAGGATGTACACCTCTTTTATGTTTCCTGGAAATGAGAAGATCGAGTGAAGGATTAATGTAATGAGTATCAAGATCGCCACAAAAATCGTAGGCTACGAAGTCGTAAAGGAAGAAGAAACTGCTGCCCGGGAAGAAGCCGCGAACGACGGCCAGGGGCGTCAAAAAGCCAAAATCATCCGTATGACCGAACGCGTCCTCAGGCCGGAAGGCATGGAAGCGCTCGAAGGCTCTACCTACAAGATCAAGACCCCCCTGGATGATCACGCGATGTATGTCACGATCAATGACATCATCCTGAACCAGGGTACCGAGCATGAACAACGCCGGCCGTTCGAAATATTTATCAATTCGAAAAACATGGACCACTTCCAGTGGATCGTGGCTCTGACCCGGCTCATGTCCGCCGTATTCAGAAAGGGTGGCGACGTGACCTTCCTGGCCGAAGAATTACAAGCGGTTTTCGACCCACGTGGCGGTTATTTCAAACCCGGCGGCAAGTTCATGCCCTCCATCATTGCTGATATTGGCGCCGTGATTGAGCACCACCTGCAAAAGATCGGCCTGATGGAGAAAGAAGAGCTTTCCCAGCAACAGCAGCTCATTCTCGATCAAAAACGTGCCGAGGCCGTTGCTTCTGATGTGAAACGAAACGCGGAATCAGATTCAGATTCCAGTTACCCTACTTCGGCCACGCTGTGCAACAAGTGCCATACCAAGGCCGTCATCATCATGGACAACTGCGCCACCTGCCTGTCCTGTGGCTACTCCAAGTGTGGTTAAAGGTCCTGGTATTGCCTGACAAAGGCTGATGGTTCACGGATTCTGGATTGTCCCGCTTGTATTGCTGATCGCTTTTCTTGCATCGCCCCGGTTCCGGGGCGAAATTGCCGAAACCCGGGTCCGGCGGATTCTTTCCGCCGGGCTTGAAAAAAACCGCTACACCGTTCTCAACGACGTGACCGTGCCCTCGGGCGGCGGCACGGTGCATATCGACCATGTCGTCGTTTCCCGGTTTGGTGTCTTCGTGATCGAGAGCCAGCACGCCCGGGGCTGGGTGTCCGGCGGAGAATTCCAGGAACGTTGGAAACAATATCGCTGGGGCCGCTTCACCCGCATGGAAAACCCCCTGCACAAGAACAGCTTACAGGTGGAAGCCCTGCTGAACATCCTGAAAGTCCCTGCAAAGGCCATTCATCCTGTGCTCGTCCTGCTGGGCCACAGGGGCTTCAGGACAGTGATGCCGGCGCGGGTCGTAGCACCGGAAAAGCTGCTGGCGTATATGCGCAAAAAGGCCCAGCCGCTGCTTGATGAGGAACAGGCCGCGCGGATCCTCAAGATGATCGAATCAGCGCGAGTCCAGCCCTTCGGTGGGGCGGCTATCCACAAGTGGCGATGGTTGCAGGTCGCTCTGCTCGTGGTTTTGTTTGCCGGAACCTATTTTGCCTTTCGGGATGAGGTTAGCGGGCTGGTGGAAACGCTTGGGGAGCGGAATGCAGAAAAGGCAGCCCCTGAATTGTTTCACCCGGATGGAAGCAGGAAAACCAAGCAGGAAATACGCGAGGCATCCCTGATATGCGCCTTCTCGCAGGACAGCGGGCGGTGTTCCTGTTATGAACCGGGCGGTCCAAAGGTTGATATCGACCCCGCAAAATGCCGTTCGCTGGCCGAGCGTGGTTCCATTCTGAAGCAATAGGCGCCGCGTTTCTTTATGATGCAGTTGGTAGTCACGACTCGAAACGAGGAAAAGGCAAATCGGTAGGACTCTGCATGCACCTGGCTGAAGAACTCATCCTGCGAAAACGTGATGGACTGGAACTGGGAACAGAGGAGATCCGTTCCTTCGTTGCAGGTATTACCAGTGGCCAGGTGACGGATGCCCAGATTGCCGCGTTCACCATGGCCACCTGGTTCAGGGGTATGAACCAGGGTGAACAAATGGCGTTAACCCTGGCCATGAGAGACAGCGGCAGAGTGCTTTCCTGGGAGGGGCTGGACGGGCCGGTTCTGGACAAGCATTCGACCGGGGGCGTGGGCGACATGGTGAGCCTGTTGCTCGGCCCCATTGTGGCTTCCTGTGGCGCCTATGTGCCGATGATTTCCGGGCGCGGCCTGGGGCATACCGGCGGCACACTGGACAAGCTGGAGAGTATCCCCGGATTCAACTCCCGCCCCGGTATCGAACAATTTCAACAATTGGTTCGGCAACATCGCATCGCCATCATCGGCCAGACCAGTGAGCTTGCCAGCGCAGATCTGCGAATTTATGCGGTGCGTGATGTGACCGCTACGGTCGCATCCACGCCCCTGATCATTTCATCCATTCTTTCCAAGAAACTGGCGGAAGGTCTGGATGCATTGATCATGGACATTAAATGTGGTTCGGGCGCCTTCACGCCGGAGCCGGCAGATGCCTTGAAACTGGCCGGGGAAATCTGCGCGGTGGCCAACGAGGCCGGCCTGCCGTGCGAAGCGCTGGTGACCGACATGGATCAGCCGCTGTCGTGGTCGGCCGGTAATGCACTGGAAGTGCTGGAAGCCATCCGTTTTCTGCGCGGCGAGCGACGCAATGATCGCCTTTTCTCCGTTGTGGTTGCCCTGTCCGGTGAATTGCTGCAGCTCGGCGGCCTGGCCGGGAGCGCGACAGAAGCAAACGAGATGGTGATAAATTCACTCGACACCGGGCGGGCGGCCGAACAGTTTTCAAGGATGGTTGCCGCACAGGGTGGCCCGGCTGGCTTGATCGAGGAGCCGGAAAAATTTTTACCCGCGGCACCGGTCATCCGCCCCGTGTTTGCCGATACCAGTGGGTTCATTGTTTCGATCCACACCAGGGTCGTAGGCTCGACAGTTGTGAGCCTCGGCGGCGGGAGGCAACGGGCGGAGGACACGATTGACCCGTCGGTCGGGATTACGGATATCGCCGGGATTGGCTGCGAGGTGGATTCTGCCACGCCGCTCGCCGTCATTCACGCTTCGAACGAGGACCGTTGGGAACATGCAGCGACCCAGCTTAAATGCGGGTTTAAAGTCGGATCCGAGCCGGGCAGGAATTCACCCGTGATCCACTCCAGGGTCCAGGGAGGGATGTAAAATGTCACGTCACGAAGCTGCAATCATCCGGTTGGAGCCGCATGCCAAAACAGCGGCCGGAAGGTCCTATTCGCCTTACAGTCAATTCAGGGTGGGCGCCGCGGTCATCAGCGAAGCCGGCAGGGTTTACAGGGGCTGCAACGTCGAGAACGCATCCTTCGGGCTGACGCAGTGTGCGGAAAGATCCGCTTTGACCGCAGCGGTCTGTGACGGCGCCGCACCAGGCAGCCTGACGACCCTGTTGATTTATACGCCCGGCCAGACGGCTCACTCGCCCTGCGGCGCCTGCCGGCAGGTCATGCACGAGTTGATGGCCGCGGACTCGCTGGTTGTGTCATGTTGCGACGGCGATGAAACGCGGTCGTGGACCCCGTCTGAATACCTTCCGGATCCTTTTGTGCCGGATGCCCTGTTGCGGTGAGCGGGGCCGTCGTTGTGGCCCCCCGGGCGTTGGTGCAGGAAGCCTGGTCAGAAAATTCCGGGAACCAGTATGCGCCGCTTGGCGGGGTAGTCCGGAAATTGCTCACGGTACCAGCGGTGGTTTGAGATAGCGCGCGGGGCGAGATTGCAGAACGTGAACAGGGCAAAGGCGACTCCCGCGAGCGACCACGTCATGATAGCCCAGCCGGTCCACTCGATGATCTCGCCGAGATAGTGCGGAGAACTGACCCATCGAAACAGGCCGCCCCGCGGAATTCGGTAAGCCGCCTCGCCTGGTTTCCGAAGCCGACGGATGGTCGCGTCCGCCTGAAAATGAATGGCGAATCCCGCCAGGAAGATCATTGCGCCGGCAAAAAAATGCAACGATGCAACCGGGTCATTCTTTATTCCGGCCTGGATCAGCGCTTCGGCATTGTTGTAACCGTTCAGGGTATTGAAGGCGATGGCGAAGAGCACCAGGAGAACCGGAAACGTCTTGTCTGATGGCTGCATCATGGCCGGGAAGACGAATGTGCGGTAACCATAGTGAAACAGCCAGAAACAGAGCGGAAGCCAGGTCTGCGGCCGGTCCAGGGCCGGGCTGACGAACACCAGCAGCGAAATGACGAGCAAAGCGGGCAGTTCCATGATCACCCAGGCAGCCCGGTTTGGCAGGGTGGGTCCCCAACCCCTGCGGTAATGCCGGCCATAGGGCGCTGTTACCCGAAGCAGGCTCAGTAGTACCAGCGGGCACAGCAGAAACTGGATCAGCAGCGGAAGAGACATGGTCGCATCTTGCCAGAATTTCGTGCCGCCGGTCAGATGAGTTTCAATACCTTGGCGCCCCGGATGTTGCCCTGTTTCAATTCCAGCAGGGCCTGGTTGGCGTTTTCGAGCGGGAATGCCGTGACGTGGGACCGTAACGGAATCTCTGCCGCCAGGCGCAGGCACTCACGAACGTCCTGGCGTGTCACGTTCGCCACCGTGCTCAGGATTTTTTCTTTCCACAGATGCGTTTCGTAATCCAGGGTCGACAGGATGTCCTGGTCGCCGGATTCTTTGCGGATCGCGTTGATCACCAGCCTTCCGCCGGGAGCAAGCGCTTCCATTGCGGCCACGACCGGCAGCCAGGCTGGCGTGGTATCGATGATGGCATCCAGCCCGGCCGGCGGTTTATCCGCGGTGTTTCCGGTCCAGCATGCCCCCAGTTTTGCTGCAAACTCACGTTCTTTCTCACTGCGGGCAAATACGAATAAACGCGAATCCGGGTAAAGGTGCCGGGCCATCTGCAGAACCAGGTGGCCGGATGCGCCGAAACCGGTCAGGCCGAGGCTTTGGCCATTTTCGAGGCGGCACAGGCTCAGCGCACGAAAACCGACTGCCCCGGCGCAGAGCAGCGGGGTGGCCTCAAGGTCGCCAATCCCTGCCGGCAACGGGTGCGCGAAGGATTCCGGAACGGTAAGGTATTCCGCGTAGCCGCCTGCCGCGTCACGGCCACAGGCGCTAAAATCCGGGCACAGGTTTTCCCGGCCGCTGACACACCACTGGCAGTGTCCGCACGCCGAGTGTATCCAGGCGACGCCAACGCGGTGGTTGAGCAATTCCAGGTGGCAGTCTTTGCCCTGGTCAACCACGGTGCCGACGACCTGGTGTCCGGGGGTCATCGGCAATTCCGCGGGTGCAGTCCGGCCCTCGATTTCATCAATTTCGGTATGGCAGACACCGCAGGCATGAACCCGGATAAGCAAGTCGTTGCCGCGTGGGACCGGCACCGGTATCCGATCCAGGTTCAAAGCAGGCACGCCGGTTCCGATCACTCCGAGTTGGTGAATTCGCATGGCCCGCATGAAGGAGCCTCGGGTTTGAGTTTTTGCCTCAGCCATTGAAAAGATGATAATTCCTGCCATCCAGGCCATTTTTGACCCCAGTCATTCATTTTGAGCCTACCTGGTCTAGAATGAAACAAGGGGAACTCTCTCATGACGGAGAACGATATGTCCGGTTACAAGAAAATTGCTGTCGCTATTGATTTGAGCAGTGAATCCGCTGCCATCATGAAGCGTGCGCATGATGTTGCTGCTCCGGATGGCGAAATACACCTGATTTACGTGCAGGAGCCCATGGATTCGGTTTACATGGGTGTGGTTCCGTACGGCCCGGTTTTTGTGGGCATGGACGAGGTAGAAGAGAATCTGCGGTCTGAACTGAAGCAGAAACTCGATGGTATCGGTGAGAATTCCGGTGTGCCGGAATCCGCCCGTCATTTTCTGAACGGAACGCCGGCGCGCGAAATCAGGCGGTTTGCCGAAGAACACGATATGGATCTGATCGTGCTGGGGACCCATGGACAGAAGGGTGTTCAGTTACTGCTTGGCGCCACGGCGAACTCCGTGCTGCATGGATCGAGTTGCGATGTATTGGCGGTCAGGGTTTATGACGCCGAATAGTTGAAATACGCCTGGCTGACCATTTTCTTCCTGGTCCTGGCATGGTCGGGATGGAAGCCCCACGACTACCCGACCTGGTGGTTGGAAGTCGTTCCTGCGCTGCTTGCCCTCGTGGTTCTCACACTGACCCGTCAGCGTTTCCCGTTGACGTCCCTGGCTTACGCCCTGATCCTTGTTCACGCCCTCATCCTGATGGTTGGCGGGCATTACACCTACGCAGAAGTTCCTATCGGCGACTGGGTCAATGACTGGATGGGCGGAGACCGCAACAACTATGACAAGCTGGGGCACCTTGCCCAGGGTTTCATTCCGGCCATCGTCATTCGCGAGGTTCTGATCCGCAATCACGTGGTCGCCCGGCGCGGCTGGCTGTCTTTTATCGTGATCTGCATATGCCTGGCGATCAGTGCCTTCTATGAACTGATCGAATGGTGGGTGGCGTTGTTCAGCGCGGAAGCGGCTGACTCATTCCTTGGTACGCAGGGCTACGTGTGGGACACGCAGTCCGACATGGCCTGGGCCCTGGTCGGTGCCAGCCTTGCGATCATCCTGCTTGGAAAACTGCACGACCGGCAAATCCGGAATCAAATCACCGTCTGACGCAAACCCGTTTCCGGAACCGCCCGCTGTTTTCCTGCGCCGAAGCGCCGCACAATTTTCGCCAGGATACCCTCGCGATCCAGGCCAGCCAGGTGCAGGCATTCTTCGCGCGTGCCGTGCTGGATGTAGTTGTCATCCAGGCCGATGTTGAGGATGTCGACCTTCAGGCCTTCGCTGGCCAGCAGTTCGTTGATGCCGCTGCCGGCCCCGCCTGCCACGGCATTTTCCTCGACGGTCACCAGGTGAGCATGCTGCCTGGCTGCCGTCAGGACGGCTTCGCGGTCAAGGGGTTTGACGAAACGCATATTGATCAGTGTCGCATCGAGTTGTTCCGCGACGCTCGAGCAGGATTCCACCATGCTGCCAAACGCCAGGATGGCCAATTCGTTGCCCTCGCGGACCGTCACGCTCTTGCCCAGGGGGATGGCAGTCATTTTCTTCTGGATTTCCACACCCGGGCCGCGGCCCCTGGGATAGCGCACCGCCGCCGGTCCCTGGTGACAGAAACCGGTATACAACATCTGGCGGCACTCGTTTTCATCTGCCGGCGCCATGATGACCATGCCGGGGATGCAACGCATGAAGCTGAGATCGAAACTTCCGGCATGGGTCGGGCCGTCCGGCCCCACCAGGCCCGCACGGTCAATGGCGAACAGCACGGGCAGGTCCTGCAGAGCGACATCATGGATCATCTGATCGTAGGCGCGTTGCAGAAAAGTGCTGTAAATGGCGACTACAGGGTGGGCGCCTTCACAGGCCATTCCGGCAGCAAGTGTTACGCTGTGCTGCTCTGCGATGCCCACGTCGAAGTAACGATCGGGAAAGCGATCGTGAAATTCCACCAGCCCTGAACCTTCGCGCATCGCCGGCGTGATGGCCAGCAGGTTTTTGTCCTGTTCGGCCATGTCACAAATCCATTCTCCGAAAACCTCTGTATAGTTCGGCTTGGGCTTCTCGCTGACGACCGAGGCCACGACACCGGTTTTCGGATTGAACGGCCCCACTGCGTGATACTTGATGGGATCCTTTTCTGCCGGTTCGTAGCCCTTGCCTTTTTCCGTAATGATGTGGAGCAGGTTCGGACCGTGGATGTCCCGTGCGGTGCGTATGGTTCTGACCAGTGTCGGAATATCATGCCCGTCAATCGGACCCAGGTAATTGAACCCCAGTTCCTCAAACAAAGTGCTGGGCATGACCATGCCCTTGATGTGTTCTTCCCAGCGGCTCATAAAACGCCAGGTGCGGGAATCCCGGTGCATCATGCTCTTGCCGCGCTCACGGATTCCGGTCATCGTGGGGCCGCTCATCAGGCGCCCCAGCATCTTGGTCATTGCGCCGACGTTGGGCGAGATCGACATCTGGTTCTCGTTCAGAATCACCAGCAGGTCGTTATCGAGATCGCCGCCGTGATTGAGCGCCTCGTACGCCATACCAGCGGTCATTGCCCCATCGCCGATGATGGCAACGCACTTGCGGTCCTGGTCCTGCAGGGCGGAGGCGGCCGCCATGCCCAGGGCGGCGCTGATCGATGTGGAGGAGTGCCCGGTGCCGAAGGTGTCGAACTCGCTCTCCGTGCGTTTCGGAAACGGCGCAAGGCCCTGTTGCTGCTTGATGGTGGTAATGGTTCCGGCCCGTTCGCAGAGGATTTTATGCGGGTAGGCCTGATGTCCGACGTCCCAAACAATCCGGTCATGCGGGGTTTCATAAAGAAAATGCAGCGCAACAGTGAGCTCCACGCAACCCAGACCCGCGCCGAAATGCCCGCCGCTGGCGGCGACGGATTCGATCAGGTAGCCACGCAGTTCTTCCGCGACTTGCGCCAATTGCTCTTCATCGAGCTTTCTCAGGTCGGCTGGAGAGTCGATTGAGCTGAGTAATGGGTAATGCTGCTTGTTCATCTGGTTCATTTTATCCGTGCTGGGCCCGGGAAGCTATCGGTCGCGACTGACGACGTAACGGGCCAGCCATTCCAGGTCCCGGGCGTCGCCTTTGATATGTTGCAGGTGGAAGATGGCTTCATCGCGCAATTCAAGGGCCCTTTTCCGGGAATTTTCCAGTCCGAGGATAGAAGGAAATGTGGGCTTGTTCAATGCAGCATCAGCCAGCGTACTCTTGCCGGTCAACTTGCTGTTGCCGGTGACATCCAGAATATCATCGTGAACCTGGAAGGCCAGGCCGATGCACTCGCCATAGGCTGAGAGGTGTTGCAGGGTTTCGGATTCGGCGCCGGACAAAAGCGCCGGAGTAGTGACAGATGCCGTGATCAACGCACCGGTCTTGAGCTGGTGCATGGTTGTGAGCTCCTGTTCACTGATCTTTCGGCCCACGGCGCCCAGATCCAGCGCCTGGCCTCCCGCCATTCCCAGGGAACCGCAGGCGCGGGCAACGGTGTTGATGGCCAGCAGGCGGTTGGGCAGGGTTGCTGACAGCCCGCTGGAAAGGATTTCGAACGCCAGGGCCTGCAGTGCGTCGCCGGCCAGGATTGCCGTGGCCTCGTCAAAGGCCTTGTGGCAAGTAGGCCTTCCCCGCCGCAGTTCATCATCGTCCATGGCCGGCAAATCATCATGAATCAGGGAATAGGCGTGAATGAGCTCGATCGCAGCCGCGACAGGGTCAAGGGTGCTTTCCGGGAGCCCCAGTGCTGTGCCGGCCGAGTAAATCAGAACTGGCCTGAATCGCTTGCCGCCACCCAGGGAGGCATAACGCATCGCCTGGTGAAGCAGGACCGGTTCACTTGATTCGGGCGGCAGGTATTTGTCGAGAATCGTCTCGATCCGGTTCTGCCACTGTATGACCGCGGTCGAAGATTCAGTCACGGGATTCGAACGGAACAGCGGAGGATTCATCGTCGGCATTCATCAGTTTCTGCACCACCTGTTGCGCCTCCTCGAGGACGCCCTGGCAGTGGCGGGTCAGTTCGACGCCGCGTTTGAACTGGCTGAGAGACTGGTCAAGGCTGAGGTCGCCGGACTCCAGTTGCTCCACCAGGGATTCGAGCTCTTCAAGAGCCTTTTCAAAATCAGGAAGTTCATCGGTGTTTTTTTTCATCATGTGCTTCTTAACGTTGGCAGTCTGTTCGTACGCGGCCCAATACAGGGTCGGCGGGGCGCCACTGAAGTTTGAGGCTATTGTCGAACAGCCAGTTCTGCAACCGGTGTCCAATGACCCAGTCTCCGAGCGCCACCGGTTCGCCATCCCACTCGAGGACGGGTATGCCGGTTCGCAGCCAGGGTGGAATCAGCGCGGCCTGGAAAAGTTGCTTGAGCTTGTGACTTGGCCCGTTGGGCAACAGGCGAATCCGGTCACCTGCCTTACGCGCCCGAACTTTCCAGGAGGCGGGAATCGCGGTTGATTCACCCACCAGCCGGAGAACACCGGAATCGGGACCAAGGTCCAGCTTCATGTGGTTCTTCCATTTCTTTTCCGGACAAGCGAGGAAAGGCTTCCTCCGGTGCAGCCAGAGATCGCGCTTGTACCGCTTGATCATCCAGTCTTCCCAGCGGACTTCCGCCTGGCTGGTCAGGTTGGAACCGGCCAGTTGCTCCAGGAACTCCACCAGCCGGGCTTCAGGCAGGATCGGTACTTCATGCCGGCGCAGCCACTGGCGCAAAATCAGTGTCTGCATTTCCGGGTCCAGTTCCAGCAATTTTTGCAGGGACATTTTAAGCCGGTCACGGATCAGGTCGCCGGACTGGCCTTCGATAAACATGGCCATGGCGCCGGCAGTAATGCGTGCGTTCCTGGCCGTGCGGAAGAGACGCCGGCCCAGGCCCGGCCAGCGCCTTTCCATCAGGGGAAACAACTCGCGCCGCAGATAATTGCGATCGAACGTCGTGTCCTCATTCGACGGATCAGTCAGCCAGCCTATGTTCCGCTGTTGGAGGAATCGCTCCAGTTCAGGCCGGTTACGGTCCAGAAGAGGGCGCGCAACCCATCCATTTTCCAGGTTTCGCAACACCGGAATGCCCGCCAGGCCTTCGATTCCGCTGCCCCGCATCAGGTTGAGGAACAGTGTTTCCGCCTGGTCTTCAGCATGGTGTGCAGTCAGGTACATCTCACTTCTGCCGAGGATTTCGGCAACCGCACGATACCGGCAGTTTCGCGCTTCCTCTTCGGGGCTGCTTCCGCCGATAGATGATATTTCGAGCTTTTTGGACAGGAAGGGAATGCCTCTTTCAGCGCAGAACCTGCCGCAGTGGTCCTGCCAGGAATCTGCCTCGGCTTGCAACCCGTGATGGAAATGTACCGCGTGGATGGGTGCCGGCAGCTGCGCTGCACACTCGTGGATGGCCTGGAGCAGGGCCGTCGAATCCGCGCCGCCACTGAAACCTACCCAGTATTTTCTGGGCGTTGGCAGGCGTGACAGGCTGTCCAGCAAATTCTGGCTGGTGAAATCACTATCTTCGGGTTTCACGAATCGTTGCCCCGGCTAATCCTGGAACTCACCGAATTTCAGCAACCGTTGGAAACGGTCTTCCACGAGCTGTTCCGTCGTTTTCTTTTCGAGTTCTGTCAGCTGCTTTTCCAGGCAATCGGCAATTCGCTTCGCCACTTCCCCGGGTTCCTTGTGCGCCCCGCCCAGTGGTTCAGGAATGACTTCATCCACCAGTCCAAGGGACTTCAGGCGATCCGAAGTGATGCCCAGGGCCGTCGCGGCTTCTTCCGCATTGGCCGCGTCCTTCCACAATATGGAGGCGCAGCCTTCCGGCGAGATCACCGAGTAGGTGCTGTACTCAAGGATGTTGACCCGGTCCCCAACGCCGATCGCCAGGGCTCCGCCTGACCCGCCTTCCCCGATGATGGTGCAGATAACCGGCACCGGAAGGCGTGACATCACTTGCAGGTTCTTCGCTATGGCTTCTGATTGACCCCGTTCTTCAGCCCCTACACCCGGGTATGCTCCCGGCGTGTCGATAAAAGTGATCAGCGGCAGGTGGAACCTTGCGGCCATGTTCATCAGCCGCAAGGCCTTGCGGTAGCCTTCAGGCCGCGGCATTCCGAAGTTGCGGAAAACCTTGGCCTTGGTGTCGCGGCCTTTCTGTTGACCGATGAACATGATGGCCCTGCCCCTGAACCGTGCCAGGCCGCCAACGATGGCATGGTCGTCGGCGAACGCCCGGTCCCCATGGAGTTCGTGGAAGTCTTCAAAAATCTTCTCGATGTAATCGAGTGTGTAAGGCCTCAGGGGGTGCCGGCTCAGCTGCGAAATCTGCCACGGCGTGAGATCTTTAAATATTCCTTTTATTTTGTGGCGCATCTTGACCTGGAGTCTCTGGATCTCCTCGTCGAGATTGATGGCGTTGTCCGAGCCGACGTTTCTGAGCTCGTCAATCTTGGCCTGCAATTCGGCAATGGGCTGCTCAAAATCTAAATAATTGGAATTCATTGCATTGCTCACACGAATGAACCGGCATTATAGCGTGAAAGCCGTCCGGGGAACCTTCGCGAGTTGCCAATTTTCCAATGCCTGGTGCCAGAGTTCCGGCAGTTCCGGTTGTGGCGGGCAGGATTGACCGAGAAATCGAAGCGCCAATTCCAGCGCCCGCTGCGGGGAAGCAGCGGCGATGGGATCCGACCCCAGTCGCTTCCCCAGCTTGGTGCCGTCGCTTGCAAGGGCGACCGGATGGTGGGCGTAGATGGGTGTGGGAAGCCCGAGGCACCTCTGTAAATAGATTTGCCGGGTCGTGGATCCCAGCAGGTCGGCTCCTCTGACAACCTCGGTCACTTCCTGGAAAGCATCGTCGACGACCACGGCCAATTGATAGGCGGCGAGGCCATCGGCTCTGCGGATAATGAAATCGCCGACCGATTCGGCCAGGTTTTCGCGGACCGGACCCTGCACGAGGTCGGTGAACCCGATGGGTTCGTCACGAACCCTGAGGCGGATGGAGCGGGACTTTTTACCCGGGGGCAGGCCGGTGCGGCAGGTGCCGGGGTAGACGCCCGAGGCGGGCAACTCGGACCGGCTGCAGCCACACCAGTACGCCTGGCGGGAATCGAGAAGTTGCCGAATGGCGGCCTCGTAGGCTTCGGTTCGTTCGCTCTGGTAAAGCACCGGCTGGTCGGATTGCAGTCCGAACCGCTGCAAGTCCCGCAGGATTCTCTCAGCGCTGCCGGGGACCTCCCTGGGCGGATCGATGTCCTCGACCCGGACGAGCCACCGGCCGCTGCCGGATTTTACCTGCAGGTAACTCGCCACCGCCGCAATCAGCGAACCAAAATGCAACTCCCCGGTCGGGGAGGGAGCGAATCTGCCTGTCCGGATCATGGACAGAGTTTATCTTCAAACCTCATTCGCCGGTAGGGAAGCAGAACGCTTTACTGGGCAGCCGCCTGGGACGATTCTTTGAGGAAGGTACCGGCGATCAGCTTGACGCCGCATTGCCAAAGCACGGCCAGGCTGGACGTATCCGCCACTTCTTCTGCGATAACGGCGACACCGTTCTTCTCAGCAGCTTCGACAATCTTGTTGACGACGTCCTGGTTCTTGGTGATCGCTGTCATGTCTTCCGTCAGCGACGGAAGAATTTTGACGAATGAAACATCGAGGTGCTCGAGCAGTTGCCGGGAGCGCCGTTCTGAATCGAACTGGCTGATGGCCAGTTTGCAACCAAGCGGCTTGAGTTCTTTCATCAGTCGCTGGGCGGGCCGCAGGTTGGTGAGCGCGGCCTTGGCCTCTATCTGCAGAATAATCCTGCTGCCCTCCACGCAGGACAGTTTCAGCTGTTCTGCGAACCAGCCGGGAAAGCCGTAATCCAGGATAGAGTTATTGCTCAGGCTGATGATCTGGCGTTCCTCACTATCGACAAACGTCTTCAGCAGTCCTGGAATGACATGCCGGTCTATCGCCCCCGCGAGATCGTTACGGTCCGCAATTTTCTGGAATTCCTGTGACGCGTAGTCGCCTTCCTCACCACGCATGAAGGTGGTGTTTTCCATCATTTGCTCGCCTTCGCCATCCAGGTTGACGATCGATTGCTGGACACTGTAGAAGTCCTGGTTTGAAAGGGCAATCCTGATCCGGTCAATCCAGTCCTGTTCACCGCTGACGGCGGCCACGGCGGTCAGTTGCGGCCGGTACACGACCAGTTGGTCGCCCTTTTCAGCGGCTTCCGTCTGTGCTGCGCGTGCAAAGGAGATGATTTCAGGCGCACTCGTGGTCAGTCGCCCAACGGCGGCCATGCCAATGCTGCACGAAGTGGAGAGTGCGCGGTCGCCAATCTCAACGATGTGGCTTCGGTACTCGGACAGCAGTTCCCGGGCAGTCTTTTCCAGTTGGGCATTCGTCGGGCGGGCGATCAGCAAGGCAAAACCGTAATCGGTGATGCGGGCCGCAAAGTCCGAGCTGTCGGTATTTTTCCGGATGACGCCGGCGAGGTCGGTGATGAAGGCGTCCAACGCCTCCACGGTAAGTTCGTTCTGCAGTTGCTCCAGGCCGTCCGCTTCCAGGTAAAGAACGGCCGCAGTGTCATTTGTCGGCGGTGAAGCGATGCAATCTTCCAGCGCATTTGAGAACGCCCTCCGGTTGTGCAGTCGGGTCAGGGGGTCGGTCATTCGCAGGCGTTCCAGTTCCGCTGCAACCTCGTTGGAAGAGTCCTTGCGATGCATCATCATCTGGGTGCAGTCTTCGCCGTCAAAACGTGCCGGGGAGAACACCAGGCTGGCGTCAAACTGGTCGGCATCCGGCCGGGTGACCTTGACTTCGAGCGGACCGGCAGGAAAAGTTCCCTTGGACAGGCCCTTGAAAAGTGTTTTCAGGTTGACATCCCCCGCATCGAGCATTTCCAGCAGAGAAACGCCGGCGATCTCCGCATCCTCCTTGACCCCCAGTGCTTCCAGGTAGGTTCGGTTGGTATAAACGTGGAGTCCTTCGTGGACATACGCGATCGCATCACGGGAACTGTCCAGCAGCAGGTGGTAGCGGTGTTCCAGTTCTTCCAGGTACTGCTGCTGGTTTTCCAGGTTCCGTTCGTTTTCACTGCTCCGGACCAAACGGCTCACCGCATCGGTGAGCAGGTCTTCGTCCTGTGAATTGATCACGAAACAGGCAGTGGTTGCCAGTGTCCGGGCCAGGCGCTCGGGGTCGTCCATGGTGGTAAAAAGCGCCATCGGGACGTTGAATGCGGCGGCCAGCTCGCTGATCTCCTCTGTCGGGGCGTCAGCCGGGTCGGGGTCTGCATAGAGCATCAGTACCGGAGAATCGTGGTCCAGCGCACGCTTCACCTCGGAACTGGTCTGCGCATGAATTACATGAATTTTAATTCCGGAATTACGGAGCAGCGAGTTGACATGCTCAGCGGACTCGGGTGATCGGTCTATGACTAAGAGATTGACGCTGTGCATGTGTAATAGGCCTCCATGCCCCTTACTTATAGAGTATTTTTAACACACATATCCACTGTGAATCAATAAATTACATTTGATTTCGCAACTGGATTCCAGAATGCGCGGGGATCCTTCCCCTGGTTAATTATGGCCGAATTCCGAATGAATTGACAGCAGATAACGGCCGCATGGCTTCGTATCGCCGTTCGCGTTATCATTCTCCTTTTGAGCCGGAGTCCCAGATGGCGACCTACAGCACCAGTGAATTCAAGAGTGGTTTGAAGATTATCCTTGACGGTGATCCGTACAATATTGTTGAAAACGAATTTGTGAAACCGGGCAAGGGCCAGGCGTTCAACCGGGTCAAAGTGCGTAACCTCAAATCCGGCCGGGTGATTGAGCGCACCTTCCGCTCAGGCGAGTCTGTAGAAGCCGCCGACGTGTTCGAGATGGACATGCAGTATCTTTATAACGATGGCGATTTCTGGCACTTCATGAACCCTGAAACCTATGAGCAACATGCCGTTTCGAAAGAGGCCATGGGTGACGCCACCAAGTGGTTGAAAGAGGAAGACATCTGCCTGACGACGCTGTACAACGGGGAGCCGCTCAGTGTGATGCCACCTAATTTCGCCGAATTGAAAATCGTGGAAACCGATCCCGGATTGCGCGGCGATACTTCCGGTGGCGGCGGCAAGCCTGCGACGCTGGAAACCGGTGCCGTAGTCCGGGTGCCACTGTTCGTCAACAACGAAGAGATAATACGGGTCGATACCCGGACCGGCGAATACGTTTCCCGGGTGAAGGAATAAGCTTCGGCCGGATGCGAAACCCAAACGCCAGATCAGAGCGTCGGTCAGGCGGGGTGACGCTGATTCACGCCCGCTATACCGTTCCCGTCAGGCCGCAAGGCGTGGTTCATGAAAATTACTGTGTCGCGATAGAGGGTGATCTGATCCTGGATGTGCTGCCGCTGGCTGACGCCCGGCGTCGCTGGCCGGACCAGGAGATCATCAGTCTGCCCGAACATGTTCTGCTTCCCGGCCTGGTTAATGCCCATACCCACACGCCCATGACCCTGCTGCGTGGTTATGCAGATGACATGGAGCTTCCCGTCTGGCTGAAAGAGCACATCTGGCCGGCTGAACGCAAATTTGTCGGGCCCGAATTCGTCGCTGACGGCACGCGGTTGGCAGTTGCGGAGATGATTCGCTCCGGTACAACCTGTTTCAATGACATGTACTTTTTTCCTGACGCAACCATCGATGTATGCCTCGAAACCGGAATGCGTGCGAGCATCGGGATCACCATTATCGAGATTGAAACGGCATGGGCCAGCGATGTCGACAGTTATATTGAGAAAGGCCTGCGGTTGCAGCAGCAGTGGAAATCTCAGCCACTGGTCAGCTTTACACTGTCGCCCCATGCTCCTTACACCGTCTCGGATGAAACCCTTTCGCGGGTTTCGCACCTTTCAGCAGAATGGGGCCTGCCGGTCCACATGCACCTGCTGGAAACCGAGTGGGAGATCAAGCAATCACACCAGCAACACGATTTGCACCCGCTCAACCGCCTGGAACAGCATGGCTTGTTGAATTCAAGCCTGCAGGCGGTTCACATGACCCAGTTGTCCTCGGATGATATAGCACGACTGGCGAAATCCGGTGTCAACGTGGTGCACTGCCCACAGTCCAATCTCAAGCTGGCCAGCGGTATCTGCCCCCTGACCGAGCTCTGGAAGGCGGGGATCAACGTGGCGTTGGGAACCGATGGCGCGGCGGCAAACAATGATCTTGACCTGCTCGCCGAGGCGCAGACGGCTGGCTTGCTGGCCAAGGGGATTTCCGGTGACGCCAAGGCGGTCAATGCCAATCAGGTGCTGGATATGATGACCATCAACGGAGCCAGGGCTTTAGGCCTGGGCGAGCGCACCGGCAGCATCGAGCCGGGCAAGCAGGCCGATTTGTGCGCCCTGGACCTCAGCGCGCCGGAAACCCAACCCCTGCACCACGTGGTGTCCCAACTCATTTATGCGGCTTCCAGAAGGCAGTTCACGGACGTATGGGTTGCCGGAAAACGATTGCTGGACGGCGGCCGGTTAACCACCATAGATCTCGATTCAGTGATCCGTTCGGCACGCAAGTGGCAGTCCCGTCTTGCCGGCCTGGAAGCTGAAACGGAAACCGAAGTAAAGGAACTTGCCCTGTGACATCTCAAACAAGCCAGAACATCGACAACACCGAGCGCGATAAATTTGATTCGGTCGCTTCCGGTTGGTGGGACCCGGAAGGGCCCTTCCGGCCGCTGCATGAACTCAACCCGGCGCGCCTGAAATTTATTGCTGACCGTTCGGAATTGTCGGGGGCGCGGGTGCTGGATGTCGGTTGTGGCGGCGGAATCCTGGCAGAGTCCCTGGCCCGCAAGGGCGGAATCGTCACCGGCATCGACGTGGCCCCACGCGTGCTGGCCACGGCAAAACTGCACCTGCACGAGTCAGGACTGGCGGTCGACTACCAGGAAAAACCGGTCGAAGACCTGGTGCAGGAATCGCCAGAGGGCTTTGATGTCATTACCTGCATGGAAATGCTCGAACACGTGCCGGACCCCGCATCCATCATCCAGTCGATAGAAAAGCTTCTGAAGCCGGGCGGACACGGATTCTTTTCGACGCTGAACCGAACTCCGCTGGCATTTGCGCTGGGTATTGTGGGTGCAGAATATGTGGCGCGACTGCTACCACGTGGCACCCACCGCTATGACCGTTTCATCAGGCCTTCCGAACTCAGCGCCTGGCTGAGGGATGCTGGACTTGAGGTCAAGGACATCGTCGGGCTGCATTACAACCCGGTCACGCGCAGCGTCATGCTGGGTGGAAACGTCAGGGTCAATTACCTGGTCCACGCGTCCAAGCCCGAATGATGAACCGCATTGAGGCCGTGCTTTTCGACCTGGATGGAACCCTGCTGGATTCGGCGCCGGACCTGGTGGGTTCGCTGAACTGGGTTCGCGAAACTGAAAACCTCGAGCCGCTTGCGGTTGCCGAGATGAGCCGCCATGCATCGAAAGGAGCGGTTGGTTTGCTCAAGGCAGGAATGCCGGCAACGGATGCAGACCTTTTCGAAGCCTGGAGACAGCGCTTCCTGGAACACTATGCGGTGAACAGTTTCCGCCATTCAAGGCTATACGACGGCATACCGGAGTTGCTTGATTTCCTGGGCCGCAACCGGATTCCGTGGGGAATTGTCACCAATAAGATCGAATCGCTGACCTTCCCCATCATCGAGGCCGCGAACCTGAAGGCGTCCATTGCATGCGTGGTTTGCGGCGACACCCTGAACGAAAGTAAACCACACCCCGCGCCCGTCTGGCTGGCCTGCGAAATGCTCGAAGTAAAGCCTGCAGGGGTGCTATTCGTCGGAGACGACATCAGGGACGTGCAGGCGGGGAATGCCGCGGGCACCCAAACCGCTGCCGTTTACTATGGATACGGTTCGGACGAACTGACCGGAGAAGAAGTCAGGGCCAGTCTGCCGGTTCATCATCCGAATGACCTGGTGGAGCTGATCCGGTCGAAGCCGTCTGCCGGGAATTGAATGACTGCCCGAAGTTCTGAAAGCGCCAACGACCGTTTATTCTGCTGGGAACAGGTATCCAGGACCAACAGGCTGTTTCGTGTTTCCCGCGTTTTTGCACCAGCCCAATGCGCGGAAAGGCTGTTGCCGCTTTATGCGCTTTTTTCGGTTGTCGAACTCATCGGCTCTGCATCGTCCGACGTGGAAGTCGCCATCAGTAAATTGGGCTGGTGGCGCAACGAATGCCTGCATCAGAACCGGACTTCCAGCCAGCATCCCCTGGTGAAGGAATTAAATCGCACCGGAGCAGCTGAAGTACTGCCCGGTAAAAGCCTCGTGCAACTGTTCAGTGGCGTCGAAGACAGGCTGTCCGCGATAGCGCCGGCGGACATGGGCGCATTGAAAGACACCTGCATGGAATTGTTTCGGCCTCAGCTTGAACTGGAGCTGGCCGTGACTGAATCGCCGCTCACCGCGAGTGATTTCAGGCCGGAACTGCTCGCCCGAAATGGCCTGTTGCAACTGCTGCGTGAAAGCGCCCGGCACAAAGAGCAGGGCGGTTACTGGTGGATACCGCTCAAGTCACTGGCCCGCCACGGGGTCAGCCGGGAGGAGATCAGGAACGATCCGGGTTCGCCGGGCGTGACCCATCTGATGGCTGAATTGCTGAAGGAAGCGGTTTCCTGGGGCAGGGACCCTGATGGATCATTCATTAACCGGTTAAAAGACTATGCACCGGCCCGGCACATATTCGCGATCAGTGGCTTGTCCGCCCGCAAATTAAGCCGCCTCGCCGCCACAGCGCCGGATCAGTTCCAGGCGGAACTGGTGCGCCTCGGCCCGCCAGATCTATTCACTGCCTGGAAGCATGCGCGCCGCCTGGCGTAATGCCCGTCATCAATCATCGGTGATCACGCTGGGTCCTTTGCCGGCGGTTTTTTCATAAACACCTTTACCCGCCCGTTTGTACTGTGTAAACCCGTGTTTTCCAATGTTCTCCGAGTCCAGAGACGGCCCGCTACCGCCGATGTTGGGCGCCGAAATCTTCCGCACGACCGGTGCGTGGCATTGCGGGCATTGCTCGAGGTTGACGTCGCTGATTTTTCTCAATAATTCGAAGCCATCGATGCAGTAATCACAATGCTTGCCGCTGCTGGGCTGATATTCGTAAATGGGCATGCTTTCAACTCACCTTCCAAAACCGTTAAACTTCGGCGGCAAACCACTAGCTTATCACCGGGAGTCGGCCTTGAGCGCAAAAACCATCATCATAACCGGGGCAGCCGGGGGTCTGGGTTCCGCCCTGTCCCTGGTGTGCGCCAAGGAGGGGTTTAATACCGTAATGCTCGACTGTGACCGGCCCGGGCTGGAGCGGGCCTGGGACCGCATCACGGGGCAGGGTTTGCCTGAACCCGGGCTTTACCCGATGGATTTACTCGGTGCAGGAACAGAGCATTTTGACGACCTGCTGGATAAAGTTGCGGAAGAGTTCGGTGGGCTCGATGCCCTGGTCCATTGTGCCGCACGGTTTGAAGGCCTCACTCCCCTGGAGCAGTTTTCACCGCCCGAGTGGCTGGCCTCCATCCAGGTCAACCTGAACGCCGCCTGGCTGCTCAGCGCCCAGAGCCTGCCGTTGCTCAAAAAATCCGAATCTGCCTGCCTGTACTTCATGCTGGAAGACCTGCCCAAAATGAACGGCGCATTCTGGGGCGCCTATGGCGTCAGCAAACATGCGCTTGAAGCGCTGGCCCGCCAGTTTGCCGCCGAGTGCCAGGCGTCAAACGTGCAGGTGCTGGGGATTAACCCGGGGGTATTGCGCTCGGCCTTGCGTTCGCGGGCCTATCATGCAGAAAACCCGATGTTGCAGCCCGGAGCCGAAAAAGCCGCCGAACAGATCCTGCAACTCATGAAAAAAGAAATTGAGCCTGGCCAAACGATAGTAGACCTACGAACCGCCTGAAACGGCTTCGTAACCGATGATTGCCCTCTTGGTGGATTCGCCCCAACGGTAACCACCCAACTCTCCCATTTGCCGGATCACGCGATGGCAGGGAATGATAAAGGAGACCGGGTTGTTGCCAATGGCCGTGCCAACAGCACGGGCGGCGCCGGGGTGGCCGATCAGTGACGCCATCTGGCCATAAGTGGCGTGAGTTCCTTCCGGTATTTCCAGCAACGCTTCCCATACCTTGAGTTGAAAAGAACTGCCACGCAGCCACAGAGGAATGGGCTTTTCACCGCTCTTGCTGAAGATGGCGTCCAGCCAGCGTTGCGCACCGGCAGGGTCCTCCGAAAAACTCGCATTGCTCCACTGCTTGCGCAAATCAGCCAGCGTCTGGTCCGCTCCTTTTTCCTGGCAGAAACCCAGGAAATTAATACCGCGCGGAGTCCAGGCAACCAGCGACAGGCCGAACAGGGATTGGCCAAATCCATACGTGAGCTGAATCCCTTCTCCATGCTTCCTGACCTCGCCAGGGGTCAGTGCATCGGTCGAGATCAGCAGATCGTGCAGACGGCCCGGCCCTGAAAGCCCCGACTCCAGCGCAGCATCCAGGACAGAACAACCTTCCGCCAGCCGGGCCAGGGCCGCTTTCCGGGTCAGGGACTTCAGGAATTGCTTCGGACTGACGCCCGCCCAGTGCTGAAAGGTTCGCTGAAGATGATGAGGGCTGACACCCACCGCAGATGACAGGCTGTTCAGGTCCGGTTGCTCGGCCTGGTGTTCC
Source organism: Chromatiales bacterium (assembly GCA_024640025.1). Lineage (GTDB taxonomy): Bacteria > Pseudomonadota > Gammaproteobacteria > Xanthomonadales > SZUA-36 > JAHEFT01. Next base: position 941 of record JAHEFT010000007.1, on the reverse strand, counting down.
ACCATCCACTTGATGGTATCGGCGATGAGATCAAAATGTTGTGCTCTTTGCATGAAGCCATTCTAGCCAGACTGATTCCATCCGCCACCCGATTCTTGCGATTTCATGGATGCTTATTCCATACTGGGATCAGACATCGCACCAGGAAGCCAACATGCCAGACGATCTTTTTCTGAAAATCATCAATCGCGAGATTCCCGCCGACATCGTTTATGAAACGGATGAGATCCTTGCCTTTCGTGACATCAACCCGCAGGCACCCACTCATATATTGATTATTCCCAAAGAGCACATCAGGACGATGAACGAGATGGGGCCAGGGCATACCGAGATGGCGGGCAAGCTATTTCTGGTCGCCGCCGAACTCGCCGAGAGCGAAGGAATTGCACAGGAAGGATACCGCGTGGTGATGAATTGCAATCGGGCAGGAGGGCAGGCCGTCTACCACATTCATCTGCACTTGCTGGGTGGCCGGCAGATGGGTTGGCCGCCTGGTTAAATTTTCGTACCAGAGGCTTGCTCTTGCCGATAATGTCGGGTCAATGGTCAGGTGTCATTAGCTATGATTCAACCTAAAATCACCTGTCCCGACAATATCGATCAATTCAGTTAAATATTTAGACTCAAGGAAGCGTTCAACCACTCTCCAATTTTCAATCATTAGTTATATTGGTCGGCGTTCTCTTCAAAGTAGAAAAAGCTGACACCTGCAGTCAATTGCCCGGCATAGTCATCTTTGTCCTCATACTTTTGGATTATTTTTCTAGCTACTTGATCGGTGTCGTCAAGCAGTTTGTTGAGCTCATTTCGAAGATCATTCTGATCCTGCTGTTGCAGGCGATAAGTCCACGCGCCGCGTTGAAATAATCGTCTACCATCGGCTTCCGTAGCACAGATGTTTTTTGTGACAGTGTCTGTCAGATTACCCAATGCGGAAAATC
>JAHEFT010000136.1 GCA_024640025.1 Chromatiales bacterium | reverse complement strand
CGGGATATCGTCAGTAATGCTTTCGCGGTGCATCATGCCGCTGACGGATACCACGTAGGAGCGTGATTCACGGGCGATGAAGCGGGTGATGTCTTCGGTGTTCCTGCGGCTGCCCGGCCAGGCGGCGATGTGCAGGTTCTCGCCCTGGCCGTAGAGCGCAGCGCGCGGCAGCGGCATCCAGTTTTCCCAGCAGTTCAGGCCGCCGACGGTGAAGTCGCCCAGTTGATGCACCCGCAAGCCATGGCCGTCGCCGGGCGACCACACCAGCCGCTCTTCAAAGGTGGGCATGAGCTTGCGGTGTGCCGAGCCGATGCTGCCATCCGCGGCAATATAGACCAGCGTGGCGAACAGGCTGTATCCGCCCCGTTGCGCGGTGCGCTCGATGAGGCCGAGGTAAACTGCGATTTCGAGTTCGGCAGCCTTTTTACACAACGAATCCAGCTCGCCCTTGTCCAGGTCGACGGCGTTGGCGGCGTAATGGGCGAAGATGTCCTTTTGCACCGGACTCTCGAAGTGGGCGCCGTCCGTGAGATCGGGCCAGAAGGGATAGCCAGGCAGCAAGGCTTCGCCGAACACGACCAGCCGGGCACCCCCTGCAGCCGCTTGTTCAAGCTGTTGTTCGATCTTTCGCAGTGTTGCCTGGCGATTCAGCCAGACGGGGGTCATTTGTGCCAGGGCAATTTTCATGGTCATGTGTTCCGCCTTTCCAACACCGGTTCAACGGGTCAGCTTTTTTCGGGATGGTAGATGGCGCCGTTTTTCTTTGCATAGCGCTTCAGCACCGCTGCAGCCTCGGCTTTCAGAACTCCGCCCCGGGTGAGGATGCCGCGCCGTTCGAGAGATGCGGCCCAGTCCGGCGGCTTGTCGCCCTCGTCAAAACCTGCAGCTTCGGCGTCTTCCTTGCTGGCGCCCCAGATGATGCTTTTTACACCGGACCAGGGCACCGCTCCGAAACACATCGCGCAGGGTTCGCACGAGGTCACCAGTTGGGCGCCGCTGCCGGCGCCGAGGTTCCAGTTCCTGGCGGCGCTCTGGGCCAGGCTGACGGCCACCATTTCTGCGTGCGCCAGTGACAGCTCCAGCGTGGTCACCAGGTTGACCCCGACGCCGAGCAGCCGGCTGCTGTGGTCCTCGACGACGATCGCGCCGAACGGCCCGCCCGTTCTGTGTTTGACGTTTTCAGACGCCAGCGCCACGGCGAGACGCATGCGTTGCTCAAGGCTGGTCAGGGGCGCTTTCCAATCGCCGACAAATTCATCCAGCCAGGCAGGAAGCGCCAGTTCGCAAGTCATGTGCAGGCTCAAGACAACTGCCTCTGCCTGACGATCTCGTAGAGACAAACCGCGGTAGCCACCGAGACATTAAGGCTGCTGACGGTGCCCTGCATCGGGATTCGAACATGGTAATCACACAGTTCGGAGGTCAGGCGGCGCATGCCCTTGCCTTCGCTGCCCATCACCAGTCCCAGGGGGCCGGAAAGATCGGTTTCATACAGGACGGTACCGGCGCTGTCGGTGGTTCCTGCCAGCCAGATTCCGCGGTCCTTGAGATGCCGAATAACGCGCGCCAGGTTGGTCACGATCAGGATCGGCAGCACTTCTGCGGCTCCGGAGGCGGCCCGGCGGGCGACGGGTGTCAATCCGGCAGAGCCGTCCTTCGGCAGGATCACCAGGTGGACCCCGGCGGCCTCCGCCGTCCTCAGGCACGCACCCAGGTTATGCGGGTCCTGCACGCCGTCGAGCACCAGCACCAGCGGAGTCGATTCGACTTCGTCCAGAACCCGGTCCAGGTCTTTCTCGGCGCCGATGTTGTTCGCTTCAAATTCCGCGATGATGTCCTGGTGGCGCTGATCCTCACTCCTGCGGTCCAGCACGGCCCGTGACTCGGTGATGACCCGGATGCCCGCCTCGCGGGCCCGCCCGGCGATCTCCTGTACACGGGGGTTGCGGCACTCTTCCGCGATCGTCACAAGCCTGAGCTGCTGCGGCGCCCTGGTAAGAGCGGAGTCGACGGAATGAATTCCGATCAACAGGCTGAACGGCATTTTACGGCTCATTTCACCAGTTCAAAATCTATCTTGCGCTCATCAACGTTCACGGCCATGACCTTTACCGATACCTTCTGCGCCAGTTGGTAGACCTTGCCGGTGCGGTCGCCGGTCAGACGGTGCACCACCGGATCGAAATGGTAGTAATCATTGGGCAGAGAAGTGATGTGGACCAGCCCGCTGACGTGGTTCTGAATAATCTCCACGAACAGCCCGAAGGACGTCACGCCGGTGACCAGGCCTTTGAACACATCGCCGATGTGCTGCTCCATGAAATAAGCCTTCAGCCGGTCATTGACATCACGCTCCGCCTCCTCGGCGCGCCGCGAGAGGTGGGAACACTTCTCGCAAACTTTTTCCATCTGTTCCCGGGACCAGGGATAGCCCCTGGCTCCGTGGTTTTCGATCACATAGCGAATCGCCCGGTGAACAGCCAGGTCGGGGTAGCGGCGGATCGGGGAGGTAAAATGCGCATAGGCCTCCAGCGCCAGCCCGAAATGGCCGGTATTCTGGGCCTGGTAAGTGGCCAGGCTCTGGGCCCGCAACAGCACGGCCATGATCAGAGGCTTGTCCTCTCTGCCCTTGACCTGCTGGACGATGTTTTCGAAATCCCGCGGTTCCGGACGGCTTTTCCACGGCACCCGGATACCCAGGCCGCGCAGGAACTGCTCCAGCGATTCGAGGCGGTCCGGTTGCGGCGGTTCGTGGGCCCGGAACGGCGCCGGCAACTGGTTGCGTATCAGGAATCCTGCCGCCTGCACATTCGCGGTGATCATGCATTCCTCGATCAGCATATGCGCGTCGTTGCGCTCATAGGGCAATATATCCGCCACCGCGCCGCGTTCATCGAACTGGAACTGCACCTCGGTGCTCTCGAAATCGATGGCGCCCCGCCTGGTCCGGGCGCGCCGGAACGCCTTGTACAGGCTATACAAATCCTTCAGCGAAGCGGACACCTCCGCAGCGCCCGGCTGGATTTCAGCTTCACCGCTGACCAGCCAGTCCCAGACCTGCTGGTATGTCAGACGCGCCTGGGAGCGCATCACCGCGGTATCGAAACGCGACCGCGTGACAATTCCGGCTTCGTTGATTGACATATCGCAAACCAGGCACAGACGATCCACATCCGGTTTCAGTGAACACAGGCCATTGGACAGGGCCTCGGGCAGCATCGGAATAACCCTGCCGGGGAAGTAGACTGACGTGGCCCGCTTCCTGGCTTCTTCATCCAGCGGACTGCCTGGTTTTACGTAGGACGAAACATCAGCGATGGCGACGACCAGGCGCCAGCCGTTCTTATTGCGTTTGGCGTATACGGCATCGTCAAAATCACGTGCATCCGCGCCGTCGATCGTCACCAGGGGCAAATCACGGAGATCGCGTTTGCCCTCGCACATGGCCTCCGTCACGGAATCACCGAAGGCTTCCGCCTCCTGTTCCACACCGTCGGGCCATTCGTGGGGCAGACCAAAGTTCCGGATCGCTATTTCCGTCGCCATCCCGGGTGCGCCGCTCTTGCCGAGGATCTCGACCACACGCCCCAGCGGCGGTTTGCGTTCGCCCGGTTGCTGCACTATTTCCGCGACCACAATCTGGCCGGGGCGGGCCCCGAGCGTATCCTTCACTGCCACCAGGATGTCCTGGTTGATGCGCGGATCATCGGGAACGACCCGCGCGATTCCGCTGTCCTCGACAAAAAGGCCCACGATGCGCTCATGCGCCCTTTCCAGGATTTCACGGACGGCCCCTTCCCTGCGTCCCCTGGCGTCGACGCCGACTACCGAGGCCAGCACACGGTCGCCGTGCAGCACACTGCGCAT
>JAHEFT010000074.1 GCA_024640025.1 Chromatiales bacterium | reverse complement strand
TACCTGACCTGGCAGGCGCTTAACGCCAACGCCAACCTGCTGAACGAGGAACTGGATAACCAGAACTTCGATTTTTATTCCAGGACACTGCGTGGCGTGGAACAGCAATTGCCCCCATGGAAACGTGCCGTGGCCAACGTCAACAACAACCTTGGAGAGGTTGTCGGCAAGGTCTATGTTGCACGTCATTTCCCGCCCGAAGCCAAGGAACAGATGCTGGATTTGGTCAACAACCTGATCAAGGCCTACGAGATCAGCATCAAGGAACTGGACTGGATGAGCGAAGCCACCAAGGCCGAGGCGCTGGATAAACTCTCCAAGTTCACACCGAAAATCGGCTACCCCGACAAGTGGAAAGACTACTCGGCCCTGAACATCGAAGCCGACGACCTGGTGGGTAATATGCAGCGCTCCGCCCAGTTTGTCTACGAGACCAACATCGCCCGCCAGGGCGGCCCAGTCGACCGGACGGAGTGGAACATGACGCCGCAGACGGTCAACGCCTATTACAACCCGCCGCTCAATGAAATCGTATTCCCGGCCGCCATCCTGCAACCGCCTTTTTTCGACATGTATGCGGATGATGCGGTGAATTATGGAGCGATCGGCGCGGTCATCGGCCACGAGATCGGCCATGGATTCGACGATTCCGGCAGCACTTTCGACGGCGATGGTGTTCTGCGCAACTGGTGGACCGATGAAGACAAAACCGAGTTCGAAAAGCGCACTGCCAGGCTGATCGGCCAGTACGACGAATTCAAACCCTTCGAAGACCTGAGTGTGAACGGCGAATTCACGCTGGGTGAAAACATCGGCGACCTGGGTGGTCTGAGCATCGCCCTGCTGGCTTACAACATCTCTCTCAACGGTGAAGAACCGCCGGTAATGGATGGATTGACCGGGCCCCAGCGCGTATTCATCGGCTATGCGCAAGCCTGGAGACGTAAGTCGAGGGATGAGGCGCTGCGGGTTCAAATCAATACCGATCCGCACTCTCCAGCCGAGTACCGCGTGAACGGCGTGGTCCGGAACGTGCCTGAATTTTACGAGGCTTTCGATATTGCGGAAACCGATAAGCTGTACCTGGCGCCTGAAGACCGCGTGAAAATCTGGTAACCGCCGACCATGTTGCTGCGAGAATTAACTTGCAGCTTCGGTGACGTGCCTCATGGACAGGAACGAAGTTTTATCCATACCATGACGTAATCCATGAGCAGCGTGCTTCCGCGCTGCCGGGGGTTGCTAATGGACAGTATTCGCGCGCAACATGGAATGGGAAACCAGGCCGGCTTTTCCATCGAAGGCTCGCGGGCCAGCTGCACGGGAAACTGGCTCGCAGCCAATCTTCATGATGTCGAAAAACAGCTGTTGCATGCGCAATGGTCTGCGGACCGGGTGCAGATTGACCTGGGACAGATTTCGTCCCTCGACACGGCCGGCGCCTGGCTGATTCAACGCACGATTAACAGCCTTGAGGCTAGCGGCATGCAGGTGTCGCTTGTTGGCACCGATGAACGGACCAGCCAGCTGCTTGCGCTGGTCAAGGCCAGAAGTGAATCCACCAGAGAGCCCCCCAAACCTTACCAGCCGCACTTTCTGGAGAGCGTGGGGAGAAAAGCGGCAAGCCAGTTCCAGCAGCTGTTCGAATTCCTGGTTTTTATCGGCAAACTGGCCTTCGTGTTTTCCCAGTCCGCTTTGAGACCCTGGCGGATTCGGTGGCCCCTGGTCGTAAAGGAACTGCAAAATGCCGGGGTCAACGCTCTGCCGATTGTGGGCCTGCTGTCCTTCCTGATTGGGATCGTGATTGCCTACCAGGGCGGTGTAGTGTTGAGGGATTACGGCGCCAATATATACGTGGCCGACATCGTCGGGCTGTCCATGGTGCGCGAACTGGCGCCGCTGATCACCGCGATCATTGTCGCCGGACGGACCGGTTCTGCGTACACAGCACAAATCGGAACAATGATGGTCACAGAGGAAGTGGATGCCCTGCGCAGCATCGGAGTCGCCCCGCTGGAAATGCTGGTGCTGCCGAAACTGATCGCCCTGGTGATCGCCTTGCCGCTATTGACCGTATTCGCAGATGTTTTGGGGCTTTTGGGCGGCATGCTCATGTCCGCCAGTATGCTGGACCTGAATTCGGTCACATTTATCAACCGCCTTTCCGAAGCACTATCGCTGAACTCCTACCTGAGCGGTATCGGAAAAGCACCCGTATTTGCCGCCGTCATTGCAGCCGTGGGATGTTTCCAGGGCTTTCGGGTTTTTGGCAGCGCTGAAAGCGTGGGACGGCAAACGACAATCAGCGTGGTTCAGTCGATATTCCTGGTCATTATCATCGACGCCGTATTTTCCATTGCGTTCTCACGGTTGGGGATTTGAACCATGCTCACCGAAAGTGACTCCATTTCACTGCATAGCCAGCCCCGCCAGGGAGAGTGTATTTTACTGGCGCGGAACCTGGTGCAGGACTTCGGCTCCAAGCGCGTGCTCGATGATATCAACATGCAGCTCAACAGCGGTGAAGTACTGGCAGTCGTTGGCGGGAGCGGAAGCGGCAAATCGACACTGATGAGACAATTGGCCCTGTTGCAGGTGCCGACATCAGGGGAGATCCAGGTGTTCGGAAAAAATGTTTCCGCCATGGGCGAATTTCGCACTCTGCCCTTACGCAGGCGGATGGGCGTCATGTTTCAGCATGGCGCCCTGTTTGGCGACCTCACCGTTCTCGAGAACGTCAGCCTGCCGTTGCGGGAACATACCGGCCTGAGCCTGGAGACCGTTGAGCAGATTGCCATGCTGAAAATTGCGCTGGCCGGGCTGGAGCCTGATGCCGCGGCGCTGTTCCCAAGCCAGTTGAGTGGCGGCATGCGAAAACGTGCTGCTGTCGCGCGCGGTATAGCCCTGGACCCGGAAATCCTGTTCCTGGACGAACCCAGTTCCGGACTGGACCCGATCAGCGCCGATGCCATGGACGACCTGGTGCTGCATCTGAAAAAGACCCTGGGCCTGACCATTCTCATGGTGACCCATGACATGGATTCATTGTGGCGGGTAGCGGATCGGGTTTTGCTGCTGGCAGACTCCAGGATTGCCGCTGAAGGCACGATCCACGACCTGGTCGAGTCCGGGAATGCTGTTGCGCAACAATTTTTCCACGGACCCAGGGGCCGTGCTGCAGGAGCTTCCCATGATCAGTAAATCCAGCTATGCCGTGACCGGTGTTTTTGTGCTTGTCCTGGGTGTCATTTTCATCTGGGGTGTGCTCTGGATCAGTTCGGGGGGCCGGCCGCTGGATTTTGACCGGTACCTGGTTTACATGACGGATTCCGTTTCCGGTTTGAACGTGGATGCTCCTGTGAAATACCGCGGTGTGGACGTGGGCAAGGTCGAGCAAATCACCATAGACATGGATAACCTGGAGCGCATCCGCCTGCTGATACAGGTACGCCAGGGCACCCCGGTAACCGTCGATACCGTGGCAAACCTGGACTACCAGATACTCACTGGCATCGCGAGTATCAACCTGAGCGGCGGCAACATGGATTCGGCCCGCTTGATGAAGCCTGAAAATGAGGATTACCCCGTTATTGCAGCCCGGCCTTCGATATTTTCCAGCCTCGACCTGACGCTTTCGGACCTGCTGAACAACCTCATGCAAACGTCCTCCCGTCTCAACGAATTGCTCAATGAACAAAACAGGGCCAATGTCTCACGCACCCTCGAAAACGTCGCAGGGCTTACTACAGAGTTCGCTAACCAATCGAGCAAACTCGACGTCATCATCGAGAACCTTTCCGCGACGCTCGAGAACACCCGTACTGCGAGCGTTGGTTTTCCGGCATTGATCGACCAGTTTTCCGAAAGCGCCCTGGCCATCACCCGGATGGCCGACCAGATCAGCGCCATCGGCGGGAATCTCGCTTCGGCCAGTGACGGCATCGATCAGGCTGTGGCCAGGAGTAGCGAAGACGTGGTCGAATTTACCGGATCCACCCTGCCGGAAATTGCTGCGATGGTCAGTGAGTTGAGGCTTGTGTCCGAAAACCTCCGCCGCATGAGCGAGGCGCTGGCCGAGGATCCCAGCCTGCTGTTATACGGGGCGCCGGAACCCAGGCCCGGGCCGGGCGAATGAGAACCCGCAACAGGAAAGGCGCATGAATGATTTGAACCGATTTCGTCGAACGATTTGCATCGTGGTTTCCCTCGCAGCCATCGCAGCGTGCAGCCTGCCCGGTTCTTCCAGGAATACCGCAAAACAACTCTTTGTGCTGCAGGACAGAGATATTTCCAGCCCTGTTTCTGCCCCCATTGTAAATCCCTGTATCTCGCTTCGGGTGGGCGCTACCGGTTCGGCCGCCGGGCTCAACACAGCGCGCATGGCATACAGCGCCGAACCAAACCAACTGGACTACTTCGCCTATCATGAGTGGGTAGCGCCACCGGCAAGAATGATCGCTGCGTTGATTGAAACCCGGCTGGAAACATCAGCCTTGTTTGGCCTGGTTATCGCGGGATCGCCCGACATCAGGACTGACTTGCGGCTGGATTCAGAACTGCAGGTTCTGCAACAGGATTTTGCGGAGAATGGCAGCACCGTGAAATTCACCATGCGGGTCAACCTGGTCGATGTGGCCTCACGTACGCTGATCGGCTTCGAAACATTCAACTACCATGAATCGACGGAAGACGATAATGCAGAGTCCGGTGTGGCCGCAGCGAATCGCATGGCGGACCGTTTCCTTGATGACCTGGTGACGTTTCTGCGCAACTCCACCCTCCACCTGGAGTGCCCGGATCAATAGAAGAATTCACGCTTCCCTCGACGCAGGGAGTCAGTACGACAGATCGCTGGAAATGACTTTCAGGAATGCACTGCCGTGGCGTTCCAGCTTGACCTGCCCTACCCCGTTGATGCCCAGGAACTCGTTTTCGTTACGGGGTCGCACGCGGCTCATCTCAACCAGGGTCGCATCACCAAAAATGACGTAGGGCGGAACACCGTTTTCCAGGGCCAGTTGCCTGCGGAGCTCGCGCAGGCTCTCGAACAGGCGCAGGTCGTCGATATCGAGATCCATTGCCGCAGCCACTGTTTTTTTCTGGGTCTTTTCGTGTATACGGGGACGCGCCAGTTCGACTTTCTCCGCGTTTCTCAACACGGAAAGCGCCTGGGGGGTCAGTTTCAAAACCGAGTACGCAGCGATGTCCTGGACCAGGTAACCCCGATGAATCAACTGCCGCGCAATCGACATCCACTCGGCATGTGAATATTCCATCCCGATTCCGTAGGTGGAAAGGTGGGAGTGACCAAACTTGTTTATGCGTTCATTATCGGCGCCGCGCAGAACATCGACCACGTGCTTGATCCCAAAGGATTGACCCACCCGGTATACGCAGGACAACACCTTGCGCGCCGCCTCGGTGGCGTCGAACCGTTCGGGCGGGTCGAGGCAGACATCGCAGTTTCCGCAATCCTTTTTCAGCGACTCACCCAGGTAACCCAGCAGAACGCGCCGCCTGCAGGTCAGGCTTTCAGCGAATCCCACCATGGCGTTGAGCTTGTGTGACTCGATACGTTTCTGGCTCTCATTACTGCCCTGGTCCAGGTGATAGCGGGCCGTTGCCACATCCTGTGTCCCGAACAGCAACAGGGCTTCAGCGGGTAATCCATCCCGGCCGCTGCGACCGGTTTCCTGGTAGTACCCTTCCAGGTGTCTCGGCAGGTCGTAGTGAACCACGAACCGCACATTGGGTTTATCGATACCCATGCCGAAGGCCACGGTGGCCACGACAATGGAAATATCATCCCGCAGAAAGCGTTCCTGAACGTCTTTTCGCTGCTGCGCCGGAAGACCGGCATGATAGGCTGCGGCTGTAAATCCACGGTCGGCCAGGTGGCCGGCAATTTCTTCCACACGCTTGCGGGACAAGGCATAAACGATGCCCGATTCCTGCCCCTGGGTTTGCAGGAAACGCAACAACTGGGCTTGCGGCTGATGTTTTTCCAGCACTGTGTAACGGATATTGGGCCGATCGAAGCTGGTGATGAACCTGCGCGCCTTGTGCAATCCCAGGACATTGACAATGTCTTCGCGGGTCTGCGGATCCGCGGTTGCGGTCAGCGCAATGAAAGGCGTGCCTGGAAAGTGTTCCCGCAGTGCACCAAGTGCCGCGTACTCAGGCCGGAAATCATGCCCCCACTGCGAGACGCAATGAGCTTCATCGATGGCGATGAGCCCGATGGGCATAGACTCGAGGCTATGGATGAAACCGGGCCTCATCATTCGTTCAGGCGCCACGTAGAGCAGATCCAGTTCACCCTTGTGCAGGCTCTCCAGCACATTGCGGGCCGTTCCCGCATCCAGGTTGGAGTTGTACATCGCAGCATTGACGCCATTGGCCAGCAAGGCGTCCACCTGGTCTTTCATCAGTGAGATCAGTGGCGAGACCACGATGGCCAACCCTTCGCAGTGCAGGGCGGGCAACTGGTAGCACAGGGATTTGCCGCCGCCGGTCGGCATCAGCACGAAGGCGTCGCCGCCGTTTAACACCTGTCCAATGATTTCCTCCTGGAATGGCCTGAAACTTTGCAGGCCGAAGACCCGCTGAAGTGTTTCCCGGATTGAAGTCATGGGTGGCCGCTGCGTTTCAAGTAGTTGCCAAGTATAAGCGACGGACGGAGGGGCTTCGTCGGTTATCTACTCCACAGAGCCCCGGATAATGACGCTTTCTCACTCCATGTTTACGGGGTTATCGAACAATGGCTCGAGTTCACCGTGGGCCTGGCCGCCGGTGTCGGTCTCGCGATCGAGCAGGGCCACCGTCCGCCGGAAAAGCTCATCCGCCTGCTCCGGTGTATTGCCAATGCAGGTCATACCCAGTTTTCCGTATTGGGAGAGCGCCCCGATCATGTAGAACAACACGCCGGTGCCGCTATCCGGTTGGTAGTGAATCTTGTTGGCGATAATGATGTCAAAAAGGTCTTCAGGCAGCAGACCGCGGTAGGCCGGCGATTTGAGGTTGTCTGTTGCGCTGTAGAATTTTTCCTGGCCGGTGGGCGCGTGAAAAATTCCGGATTCAGCGTTCAGTTCGCCTGAAGTCAGGAACTCCAGCGCATGAAATGGCGGCGTCGTGCCACCCATACGCAGGTTGATCTCCAGCGCATGCGACTGCCATTCCCCACCGCCTGAACGGGTCAGGAGAAAGTCAATTCCGAACCGGCCGATAACTCCTTCCTTGCTGAGTACGTCACCGATTCGCTGCGCCTGTTCCTGGATCATCAGGCGATAGGATTCCTTCGCCGGAAATCGGCACCCGAGATACACCTGCCCGGTCTTGCCGCCCAGCACCTGTTCGTGACTGGAGACAAGCACCGCCTTGCCGTCGGGGTGGATACGCATCTGAACGCTCGGTGACCGGACCTCTTCGGCCTCGATCATTTCTTCCACGATGCCGCCCATCTGCGCGTACTTGCGCAGAAAGTTCCGGGTGTTTTCCTGCGCGGAAGGCCACTGAAGCTGATAGAGCTGCCGGCTCACGGCCTCCGGATCTGTTTTTGATTCCGGGTAGTTGAAAAGCCCGTTGCCTTCACCCGAAAAACCTTCATTTATCTTGACCACCGCCCGCCGGATACCAGGACGAATTTCGGCCAGTCGGCACAGCGAATCGACAATTTCGTCTTCGGAATGAAGATCTTCGAATCCGGCCGGGTGAGGAACACCGGCAGCCGCGAAAGACTTCCTGCTGCCCGACTTGGTACCCAGCGACAGCAGAACCGGGTCGGCCCCGTTCAATGGAATTTCAAGCTCAAGCGCCAGGCGGCGCTCCAGCATGGTAGTGTTATAGCAGGTCAGGTAGGCCGGACCATGCTTTTCAATCCATCCACGCAGGCGCTTCAACACCCTGGGTCTTTCCAGTACTTTTTCAGTCAAGGCGCGGATGCTATCGTCGTAAACACAAAGCATTTTCAACCGTCGCCTGGCGTGGGCGGCGGGCACACCAACCAGTAACTGAAGGTAATAGTCCACCACGTCCGGATGAACAGGCTGGCTGGTCACATAGATCAGGCGGGCATTGGGGTTGCGCAAGCGAATCAACGCGAACAGCAAACGTTCTTCGTAGAACGAAGCACCCTGCACTTTACTGAGTTCTTCCTGGTCGACACTCAGGGAAGGAACGATCAGCGAAGTGTGTTCGAACGTATCGTCTTCGCGCACTGACCTCCAGATGGGGAGCAGTTTTTCCTGCAGTTTGGTAAAGACGTCGTTCGCTTCAGGCCGCATGTACTTTCACCGTTTCCCCGATAGCGTTCATGATCTGCCGCAGCATGTCGTAATCCGGATGGCGTAAACGCATCCAGGCATTGGCCATATAGCCGCCCTCAACGGGTTGCGTGGGTGAGCCCACTGGAGGCAGGTGGGAAGCGACAATGCAGTCACCATAATGGTGCTGGATGGCTTCGAGACCTGAATAACCCGTGATTCTGCCATCACAGGACGGCCGCAGCGCGATCATCCCGGCCGCATAACGGCGTGAAGGCTGGCGGTGTGGGTGCCCATGCGCCAGGGCCGATGCCCACTCAAGGTACAGGTCAAATTCGTTGGCTGTGTTGTAGACATCCCACTGCCCCACGCCCGGAGGCCGGCAACCTATTTCCGAAAACTTGAGACCCTTGGGACCGGCAAACCACTCCATGTGGGTGGCCGATGTGCCGATATCCAGAACACGGATGACATCGCGAGCCATTTGCCGGACTTCATTGTAACCGGGCGCTTCGATGCGGTTGGTCGTGACCATCTGGGGGGAAATCCAGCGTTCCCTCATGGCCGTCAGAACATTGGGGTAATAATGTGTAATGAATTCGTGCGCAACTTCACCATTGATCGTCAGCGTATCCAGGTAACCCTCGTGCCCCTCGATGAATTCCTCGATGGCCACTTCCTGTCCGTCGACAACGCCGGATTCGATCAGGACCTGCTCCAGTTGACGGTCATCGCGGACTTTCCAGGTGCCGGAAGCGCCAGCGCCGGCCGGCGGCTTGATAATCAGGGGAAATCCGATCCGACTGGCAAAATCCCGGGCGGTCTGCGGGTCATCGGCGCGGGTTGACTGGGCGCATGGAATGCCTGCCTCACGCAAAACCTCCTTCATCGCCGGCTTGTCGCGGCACAGGTAAGCGGTGTGTACGGACGTACCCGGGATACCCGCAGCCTCGCGCACATGGGCTGCAGCCATGATGTGCGCTTCCACCGTCGCTTCGAGCCGGTCGACATACACCAGGCTCTGCACATGCTGTACCGCCTTGAGCAGGGATGGCTCATGCACCACCGACTTTACCTGGACGTAGTGGCTCAACCAGCCCTTCACATCATCCGCCAGGTGTTCCTGCGGCCGTTCACCGATCCCAATCACTCTGGCGCCGGCATCGTGCAAACCGCGCACGAACTCCCTCTGGTTGTAAGGAAAGGAAGGCTCAATAAAAATGATGTTCATTAGATGCGTCCCGGCTGTTGATGTGATGGTGCGTCGTTAACGGGTGATGTGACGAAAAAGATCGATATAAACCTGTCCCTGCCGTTCCCAGGAAAAGTCCATGGCCATGCCGTTACGGACCAGTTTACGCCAGGTGGATTTATCCTGGTACAGGTCAAACGCATAATTGAGCGCCCAACCCAGCGCCGGCACATTGTAATCATTGAACACAATGCCGGTTCCCTGGCCGCTGTGCGGATCGAACAACTGGACTGAATCAGCCAGTCCCCCGGTGCGGCGAACGATGGGAACCGTTCCGTAACGCAGGCTGTACATCTGGTTCAGGCCGCAAGGCTCGAACAGAGAAGGCATCAGGAACATGTCGCTGCCGGCTTCGACCCAATGGGCGAGCCTGTTGCTGAACCCGCGATAGAAGCAGACCCGGTCCCGGTAGTGGTTCTGCAACCACTGGAAAAACTGCTCGTAGCGCGACTCACCGCTACCCAGAACAGCCATTGCGAAACGACGGTGACCCATCATCGCCGGAACCAGTTGCTGTACCAGGTCGATGCCTTTCTGTCCGGTCAACCGGGTAACCATGCCGATCAAAGGCATGTCGTCGCTGCAATCCAGGCCAAGCTCCTGCATCAGGGCCAGCTTGTTCTTCTTCTTGCCGGCCAGGCGCCGGCTGTCATAGGGGTGCGGAATCAGCGGATCATCAGCTGGATTCCACTCCCGGTAGTCCACCCCGTTCAGAATGCCAACCAGGGTATCGCCACGCTGCTGCAGGATTTCCTGCAGGCCCATACCGTACTCCGCCCCGCGAATTTCATGCGCGTAGTTCGGGCTGACGGTGGTGAGCACATCTGCATATAACAGGCCGGTCTTCAGGAAGTTGATCATGCCCTTGCCGAGGTCTTCCTGGTGCAACCTGTCAACCTGGTCCTGGATACCCACGTCATCCAGGATGTTCGCGCTGAAAATTCCCTGGTAGCCAATATTATGAATGGTCAGCACGGAGCGCGTGTTTTCGAACAGGCGGTCCCAGGCATAGCGGGTTTTCAGATACATCGGCACCAGCGACGTGTGCCAGTCGTGGCAGTGAAAGATATCCGGCGCAAATCCCATGTTCTGACACATCTCGATCGCCGCCCGTGACAGCAGGATGAAACGCAGGTGCTCGTCCCAATCCGAAGTGTAAATACCGGGCCGGTTGTAAAGTTCAGGGCAGCGCAACAGGTAGATTGTCAATGTGCCGCCAGGCAAACGGGCCGTGTCGATGGAATAGCGCACCCTGTGCGGACCCATCTGCATCGCCAGGTCCTGCATAAACCGGACCGGGGTAATATCCATAGCGGACGTTTCAATGGAAGAGTAAAGCGGGAGCAATACGCGAATATCGTGGCCCTTGCCGTCCAAAAACGACGAAAGGGATGCGACGACATCCGCCAGCCCGCCGGTTTTGGCCAGCGGGGCCAACTCAGAACTGGCCAGGCAGATTTTCAAGGGTTCCTCGGGCATGGTCCGGTCGAATGATCGCTCCTGATGGGACAAGGGGTACTGGTGGGTTATTCTAACGGCTTAGCCGCCAGGAATCGCTTAAAACGATGATTAACGTCTTGATGCTCTCGCCAGGCTACCCGGCTGACATGCCGGAATTCACCCGCGGGCTGGCGGAAGCCGGCGCCCGCGTTTTCGGCGTCGGCGATTCGTCACCTGACAGCCTGCCGCCGCTGGTGCGACGTTCTCTTACAGAGTACATCTCGGTGCGATCGTTGTGGGACGAAGAGGCCGTTATCGCTTCATTGCGTGACCGCTTACGCGGTCAGCGACTCGACCGGATCGAATGCCTGTGGGAACCCGGCATCCTGTTGGCTGCGCGCTTGCGGGAAACGTTTGGCGTACCCGGCCTGGACATGCAGCAGGCGCAACGCTTTCGCGACAAGGAGCTGATGAAGCAGGCGCTGGACACCGCCGGCATCCGCACGCCCCGCCACGTGGCAGCGCAGTCAGTAGCGGCTGTCTGGGAGGCTGCAGAGACGATCGGGTACCCGATCATTCTCAAGCCCATTGATGGCGCCGGCTCAGCGGATACCTACAGGGTAAGCGATGCAGATGACTTGAACGCCGTATTGCCGCGCTTGCGTCACGTCAGGACGGTGAGCGTTGAAGAATTCGTCGACGGCGAGGAATATACCTTCGACACCATTACGGTCAATGGAAAAATCGCCTACTACAACATCGCCTGGTACCGGCCCAGGCCGCTGGTCGCCCGCAGCAATGAATGGATCAGCCCACAGGTAATCGCGCTGCGGGAAACCGGCCATCCCGATCTGAAGGGTGGGGTAAAAATGGGCTTCGATGTCATCAATGCGCTGCAGTTCGATACCGGGTTCACACACATGGAGTGGTACCGGAAGGCCGATGGAGAAGTCGTATTCGGTGAAATCGGCGCCCGTCCACCCGGCGCCCACCAGGTCGACCAGATGAAATATGTCTGCGATTTCGATGTATTCCGGGAATGGGCCAACGCGGTCATGCTCGGCCGAATCAGCGAGGGCATCACGCCCAAATACAACGTCGCGACTATCTACAAACGGGCCCGCGGGGTTGGAACGATCACAGCCATCGAAGGCGTTGACAGGCTGCAACGGGAATTCGGCCGGCACGTGGTCTGGAACACCCTGCTGCCGGTCGGGGCCAGGCGACGCGACTGGCGCAAGACCCTGGTGTCGGACGGATTTGTCATGCTGAGGCATCCGGACCTGGCAACCACCTTGGAGATGGCCGATAAGGTCGGTTCTGAGTTACACCTTCACGCCGGTTAGGGGATAAGGGTCAGGGAATCCGTTTATATTCCCTCAAAATCTCGATCAGCCGGTCATGCGGCAGGGCATAGACCGTGTTGCCGTTGATTCCCACCATGGTTTTTGCAGCCACCAGCGCATTCACGATCGCCTCTTCCGTCGCCTGGGCTGTGGCCAGGAACAGCGGACTGATCGAATCATTCGGGAGCATCTCGATTTCCAGCACCCCTTCCCGTGCAGCAGCGCCGGAATTAGCGGTCGAGAAAGCGATAAAAATATCGCCCGAGCTGTTTGAACCATAGCCTCCGAGCTTCGAAATACCCAGGGGCACACGTCTCGCCAATCGCTTCAACTGGGAGGGCAACAGCGGCGCGTCGGTGGCCACAACCACGATGATAGAACCCGTTTCCTTGTCGGCCGGCCTGAACACCGGCATGAGATCGGGAAACTTATCACCGAGCGGAACACCCGCGACGGTAAATGTTTCCCTGGATCCGTAATTCGCCTGCACCAGCACGCCCAGCGTGTACTCATGCTCTGCGATGGTCACTTTCCTGGACGAGGTGCCAATGCCGCCTTTGAACTGATGACAGATCATGCCCGTTCCTCCGCCCACATTGCCCTCTGCAACGGGACCGCCGTCTGCAGATTCCAGTGCATCGACAACATGTTGCCTGGTGACGTGAAACCCGTTGATATCGTTAAGGTCTCCGTCATAGGTTTCTGCCACCACCGGCAATGACCAGAAAACATCGGGGTCATCCGGAATGGGATCAAACAGGTTGTTGGCGTATTGCCATTCGATCGTTGCGTCTCGGGCAATACCGACGCTGTGCGTATTGGTAATAACCACCGGACCTTCGAGAAAGCCCGATTCCTCGACCCAGGTCGTGCCGGTCATTTCCCCGTTACCGTTCAGCGCATACCAACCGGAAAAAACCGGGTTGTATGTCTTGCCGCGCGGATGAATGACCGTGACGCCAGTCCTGACCGGGCCGGTCCCGACATCCAGTTTCCCGTCACCCGAAATCAGTGTCGTGTGCCCGACGGTCACGCCGGTAACGTCGGTGATCGCATTCAACGGGCCTGCAGTGCCGGAAAACGGAATTCCAAGGTCCCTGGCGCGCGGTTCACTTTGAGCGTTCACCATCACTGGAACCAGGAATCCGATAACGAGCAGGAGGCTTTTAGCCCGGCCGGGCCATCGATAAATTCCCATTTTTTCTTTTCTCTCAAGCGAACTCAGACAAATATTTCGGCAGCATTTCGCGCCAGGTCACCCAGTCGTGCCGCCATTCAACACCCCAGGGATCCACCCGGTTGGGAATGCCCTTGGCGCCCAGCACAGAGGCCATCCGCCACGACTCGCCAATATCTTCGAAGTCTCCCTGCCCACTGGGCAGCAGGACCATGCGCTTCCGCAGCTGATCCAGTTGCGGGCC
>JAHEFT010000073.1 GCA_024640025.1 Chromatiales bacterium | reverse complement strand
GCCGGCCCCGGCGCTTTTTGATCCTTGGCGGAACGAGCTCAGAAATAACCTGCAGCATGGTCTCGAAGTGCATCACGCCCGTCCCTCATCGGTGGGCTTGAACTCTACTAGCCGGCCGGCAACTCAACAATGACATGAATCAAACTGCTTTTTTAATGGCAAATTCAGCTAAAAAACGGCATTTCGCGCCACCCGGCCGGCTGAGAAGAGCGTTGCTACGCGCCTATTACCGCAAAACAGGCTGGCACGGATTCTGCATCTATTACTTTGTACGCAATGAATAGGAGGCAAACGATGGGAAATGGATCCTGTGGAAATGTGATCGCCGCACTGGCGAGCTTTTTCATACCTGGCCTTGGCCAGCTGTTACAGGGCCGCTGGTTGATCGCCGGCGTGATGTTCGTGTTGACGGCGCTGCTGTGGCTGATCCTGCTGGGCTGGATCATCCATCTCTGGTCCATCATCGATGCGGCGGTGTACGAGAGACCGGCGCGCTATCATCGGGACTGTTACCGAAGCGCCTACTGACAAACAAGTCTCGCTTCCCGGCGGGCCAGGGGCCCGTTGATCATGTGTGTGCCCGTTGGCTTACAATGCTCCACGACACATACATTTTTCCGGAGCCTGACACAAATGACCTTTCCCAAGCCCGCCATCCTCCTGGCGACGCTATTTTTCTCCCTGCCGTGTTTTGCCCAGGTCAACCTCACGGGGCGGGTTCTTTCGGAAGCGGGCAAACCCCTGGCAGGCGCCGTCGTCCGGATGGGTGAATTCTCGGTGTCGGCGGACGATACGGGCTTGTTCAGCCTGGCCGTGGATTCCGCCGATATTTACATGCTGCTCTATTCAGCGGAAAACCACTTCCCCATGATCCACAGTTATAGCGCTCTTGAGTTCGAATGGCGCGAGGCCGGCGTGGAAGGCGGACCGGTGATGGTGCCCGATGTCACCCTGGTCGAGCGGACCGGAAACCGGACCATGCTGGTGTTTGGCGGAGATATGATGATGGGCCGGCGGTTCTCCGACCCCGCCGACGGCGAGCCGGTATTGATCCGCAAAGACCACCGTGCCGAAGACAGCGAAGCCCTTCTGCAAACCATCAAGCCCTACCTGGAGGCCGCGGACTTTGCTTCGGTAAACCTGGAGACCCAGGTCATGTCATCCAAACCGGAACAGAGCGCGCCCAAGTCCTACGTATTTTTCACTCCCCCGGAAGCGCTCGGTGCGTTAAAAGCATCGGGAGTCGACTACGTGACAATAGGCAATAACCACATTTACGATTACCTGGCGCCCGGCCTGGAATCCACCATCGCAGCATTGGATGCTTCCGGACTGGGCTGGTCGGGCGCCGGATTGACTGAGGCGCAGTCACTCCAGCCATACCGCGTGGATCTTGGCGGGAACCGGATGAGTTTTCTGGGCTTTCTCGGCTGGGAGGGAAATTTCACTCCCAACCAGGTCGCTCAGGGCGGTGCCAAGGGCGGCGCAGCATTCGGGTCATCCGCCAACATCAGCCAGGCCGTTCGGACCGAGGTAGAACAGGGCTTCCTGCCCGTCGTCCAGTACCACGGCAGCCTGGAATACTCCGACGAACCCACCCTGGTCACCGAATCCCGTCTCAAGCAGTCCATTGATGAGGGCGCAGTGATCGCCATCGGACATCACCCGCACATCGTTCAGGGATTTGAAATCTACCAGGGCAAACTGATCGCCTACTCAATGGGTAATTTCATGTTCGACCAGTTCCACTACACCACCAAACGTTCCTACCTGCTCTACGTTTGGATGGATGGCGACATCCTGCACCGCGCCGAAGTCATGCCTTTGAGGATCAAGGGTTACGTCCCGATGCCGGCAACCGATACGTTTCGGCAAATGACCCTGCAAAGGGTCAATGAATTATCCGGCCGGCGCGGCCTGGTTCTGCAGGCATCCGGCGGCAACGCGGTGATCAGTCCGGACCAGCCGGGCAGCCGGGCAGCGCCATCCAGGGCATTGATCGTGCCCGCAGAAGAGTCCCTGGCGAAAAGCACGATCTGGCGGATCAACCAGGCCGGGTGGAACCATCCGGTGGAAAACATCGCGATGGAACCCGCAGCGCCTGAAAAGGTACGCCTGGGACAGAACCTGCTGCCGATGGGCCACCTGGAGTCCCATTACCTGTATGACGCACCCGATCGCAGCTGGATAGCCGATGGCTCGCAGACGATTGTTGCCCGTGAAGATGCGCCCAGCGGCAAAAATGTCATGCAACTGGCGGTTCCGGCCGGGCAGGGAGCAGGAATCATCGGCATGCGAACATTCGAGTACACCTTTGAGCCGGGAACACCGAGCAGTTTCGTGGTATCCGCCCGCACCGAAGCGCCCGCGGTCGTAACGGCTTATCAACAGTGGCGAAAAAAAGAAGAAAACCGCATAGAAGCACTGGAAACCGCCGAACTGAGGCCGATTGGAAGGCTTGAACTCGTCCCGGGTGACTGGCAGGAACTGCGTTTTGATTTCGATTCCGAACGGGTATCCGCCATTTCCTACCGGATCGTTCTGCAAGTAACCCCACAGGATCCTTCGACTGATCATTACACCTGGTTTGATGACATTGCCCTGATCGAATGGCTCAGCCCGCCGCTCGCCGCCGGTGAAGTACCCCGGCACATCCCCCGCAAGCTGGCCACCCACGCCGGCACCGTGTCGAGGTAATACAAGGCACAGAGATCGCCCCGGGCAATCATTGGGTCATCCCTCCAGAAATGCCTCGCAAAAGTCTCAGATTTTGAGAACGCACGCAGTATGATACCGGCATGGAAGTTTCCGCCATCGATCATCAGACTCTCTTCGAAAACCTTTCATCCGGCCTCACACTGGTGACGGCCAACAGCCGGCTCAGCCGCGTTCTGGCGAGCCAATACGGGCAATGGCGCATGTCCCGTGGTGACCGCCAGTGGGAAAGCCCGGTGATACTTTCCTGGGATACCTGGCTTGACAGGCTGTGGGAAGCTGCGGGCCTGCTGGGGCTCCACGGGACCGCCCGCTCGGTGCCGGGTAGCCTGCAATTGATCCAGCTATGGGAAAGCGTATTGCGCGAAGATCCGCGGGCCCGGCAATTGTTGCGGCCGGAGTCCCTGGCCACCCGCCTGCGCGACACCCGCCGCCTCGTCGTTGACTGGCGGCTGGACCTGCGGCATCCCTCCTGGTCCGGCCAGGACAACGAAAATCACAGTGCATTTCAGCAGTGGAACCGGTCCTTCGAATTGCTCTGCCGGAGCCAGAACTGGGTGGCGCCGGAAGACCGGACTACCCTGCTGTGCGATGCGTTGCGAAACCATGTGCTGGAGGAAGGTTCCGATATTGGCCTGCTCGGGTTCGATGAATTCAACCCGGCGCAGCAGGAGTTGCTGGCGGCAATGGCGCAGGCCGGTCGTTCCATCCGTCCGCTGGCGATCTCGCCTGCGCCATCCGGAGCACGCTTGTGGAAAAGCCATAACGGCAAGGAAGAATTGCAAGCCATGGCCCGGTGGGTGCGTTACTGGTTCGAGCAGCAACCCGATTCCAGGATTGCAGTTGTTGTACCTGATCTGCACGCGAGGAGGCAGGAAATTGAGCGTCACCTCGGTGAAATACTGACACCGGGCGGCGATCTCACGGGCCGCGGCGCCCGCGCCTGGAACATCTCGATGGGTATGCCGCTGGCACAGGTGCCGATGATCCAGTCGGCTTTTGATGTCCTCCGTTTGCTGGAACGGCGGATCGACATCCAGGACATAGGGCGTGTGTTGCGCTCTCCCTGGTTCAGAGGCGGCATTTCCGAACGCGGCAGCCGCTCCCTGTTGGAAAAATGCCTGAGGGATAATTATCCGCGACAGCTGAAGTTGGCCGAGGTCCGTTACCGTGCCCGTGAAATCCGGAAACACGACCGGAACCATACCGAGCTTCCGCCCGATCAACATGAAGCGCGCGCCTGGAACAGCCCCATCCTGGCTGGAATGATCAACATTCTGACCGGATTCGCGAAAGACCAGCGCAACGCCCGGGCTCCATCGGCGTGGGCGGAGGCTATCGATGGCCTGTTGTCAAAACTTGGCTGGCCAATGGCCAATGAAGAAGACACGGACCAGGGAGCGCCCGGACATAGCGAAAACTGGCAGGCCTTCCAGTCCTGGCAGGAAGGATTACGTGAACTGGCTTCGCTGGATGCCACGGTCTCCACCCTGGGACGCCAGGCGGCGATCAACCAATTGCAGCAGGTCTGCCGCGAACGGGTGTTCCAGCCGCGAACACCGCCGGCGACAATCCAGATCCTGGGCTTGTATGAAGTGAGCGGCTTGCGCTTTGACCATCTTTGGGTACTGGGTCTGCACAACGACAACTGGCCGCCGGCCGCCCAGCCCAACCCGTTCATTCCGGGTTTGCTGCAACAGAAAGCACAACTGCCGCAATCCAGTCCGCAGCGGGAACTGGATGTGGCCCGGTCCATCACCCGGCGATTGCTGGAAACTGCCGAAGATTGCGTATTCAGTTATCCGGGCCAGGTCGAGGGCGAGGATATGCTTCCCAGCCCGCTGCTCTGTGGCGACTCGTTCGAACGGGCGGGGCAGGTCGAGGGCTGGCCTGGCGACACCTGGCAAATAACCGTCAACCGGGCGGATTCACCGCTCACCGTTCCGCTGAAAATGCCGGGGCCTCCCCGCCATGGCACCGCCAGGGGCGGCAGCAGCATCCTCAAGCACCAGGCGCTCTGTCCGTTCCGGGCATTCGCCAGCAACCGGTTGGGCGCCGATGGCCTGGAAACTCCGGCTGATGGCATCAGCCCCATGTTGCATGGCAGCCTGGTGCACCGGGTATTGGAAAACTTCTGGACAGAAACCCGAACACACGAGGCACTGATCACACTGGATCAGACCGAACTCCAGGCCCGGATCAGCCGGTACGTTGAACAGGTGGTCAACGATGAGCGCAGCCTGCTGGACCGGCCGGAGTTCAGGGAAGTGGAAGGCAGCCGCCTGGCCCGGCTGGTGGCGGCCGGAATCGAACTGGAAAAATCGCGGGATCCATTCGAGGTCGTGGGCTTTGAGCAGGAAATCGTGAAGGAAATCCAGGACCAGCCGATCCGCCTGTTCATCGACCGGATCGACCGCCTGCCGGCAGGAGAGCATGTCATCATTGACTACAAGACCGGTAAAGTTGACCCGAAAAAGTGGTTTGGCGATCGGCCGGAAGACCCGCAATTGCCGCTTTACGCCATCAGTGCGGATACCGCCCCGGCGGCCATCGCATTCGCGGTGATCCGCGATGAAGAGTGTCTCTACCGGGGCGTGGTCACCGCGGACGGTATTTTCCCCGGCTTACCACCCCGGCCGGGAATGCATACCGATAAGATCATCGAGGCAGGCCGGAACATGGAAGTAACGATTGCCAACTGGCGCCGGACCCTGCACCGCCTGATGGCTGAGTTCCTGGCCGGCGAAGCCGCTATCGATCCCAAGAACGGCCGCAAGACCTGTGACAACAGCTACTGCAAGTTGCAACCGTTATGCCGCATCACGGAATTGGAGCAGATGCAGAAGTCACGGGAAGCGGAGGCCGGCGCATGAACCGCCCGATTGACTGGCGGGAACGCGAACAGGCCCGCGATCCGCAAAGATCCTGGATTGTCCAGGCCCCGGCCGGCTCCGGTAAAACGGAGTTGCTGACCCAGCGCATGCTGGGGCTGCTGGCCCGGGTCGAAAATCCGGAGGAAGTCATTGCCATCACGTTCACGCGTAAAGCTGCTGCAGAGATGAGCCATCGCCTCGTGGCACGTTTGCAGGCAGCTGCCTACGAGCCGCAAAAAGAGCGGGAAGCGCACGAGCAGATCAGCCATGAACTGGCGCTGGCAGCATTGAAGAATGACGCTGAGCGCGGCTGGAACCTGCTCGAGCAACCCAGTCGCTTGCGCATTCGTACCATCGACGGGCTCTGCAGCGAACTGGCCCGCCAGTTGCCGGTCCTGTCCGGCCTGGGCGGGGGCCAGCAAATTTCGGAGGACCCTGGTGCCCTTTACCGCTCGGCAGCGGCAAAGACCCTGGCCGCCATCGAAGACAGCAACGATCCCCTGCAGGCAGATGTCATCCGGGTACTTGACCGTTACGACAACCAGTATGACCGCCTGGTCGAACTGCTCACCGGCATGCTTGGACACCGCGAGCAGTGGATAGGACATCTGCTGGAGGTGCAGACCACCGATGGCTTCGACCGTGAAGGCCTGGAAGAAGGGCTTGAACTGCTCATCGAAGCCGAGTTGCTGGCAGCCCGGGAGTGCATCCCCGGGCACCTGCTCACTGAACTGCCCCGTTTTCTGGATTACGCCTCGAGCAATCTGCCGATGGATGAAAGCAACGTCAGTATTTTGCTGGATGCTTGCTGCGGCCCGGCGGCCGACTACCTTGATATTGCTCCTTCGGCTGATGCCCTTCCGCACTGGGTGACGATGATTGGTTTCCTGCTGACCAGGCAGGGCGGCTGGCGGGCCGGTGCCGATGCCAGGCTGGGATTCCCCGCCCCGTCGAATGCGAAAGGTGAAGAAAAACAACTTCGGGCACACTGGAAAGAGGAATTCAGGGCGCTGCTCGATTCCCTGCGGGACAATCAAGACCTGCTGGACCGGTTCAACACCATCAGCAAGCTGCCCAAACCCGGCTATGACGAAGAGGCCTGGGAATCGCTGCAGTCGCTGATGCGAATTCTGATCCGGGCGTTCCAGGAATGGCACGTGGTGATGTCCGAAACCGGCCAGACTGATTTCAGTGAAATTGCCGCACGGGCCATCCAGGCGCTTGGCAAGGACGATGAACCCAGCAATCTCGCACTGCGCATGGATTACCGCATCGAACATTTGCTGGTGGATGAGTTTCAGGACACATCGTTCATCCAGGTTCGGCTGCTCGACAGACTCACTGCGGGTTGGAACGAAGGTGACGGGCGGACCCTGTTCCTGGTGGGCGATCCAATGCAGTCGATCTACCGTTTCCGCAAAGCCGAGGTGAGCTTGTTCATCAAGGCTTTCCAGGGTCAGCTGTTTCGCCATATCAAGCTACAACCCCTGCAGTTGAAGGTAAACTTTCGCTCCACCCGGCCCATCGTTGACTGGATAAACCAGGTGTTTCCGGATGTGATGCCGCGCCAAAGCGACCCGGTAAAAGACGCGGTGCATTACAGCGAATCCAGCCTGCGCCCCAATGCACGGCCCGACGGCACGGTAATACCCGACATCATGGCAGTGCGTGATGACGAGGAGGAAGCCCGGCGAGTGATCGGGGTCATTCAAAGTTCCCCGCCCGAAGAAAGCGTGGCTATCCTGGTCCGGTCCCGCAATCATGCCAGCGAAATTCTCACCCGCCTGGACCGCCTGAAACGGCAGGATGCCCGCTTTCGCTACCAGGCCATCGATTTCAATCCGCTCGCCGACGCCACTCTGATCCAGGACCTGGTATCGCTGACGCTTGCGCTGACCCAGCCGGCCGACCGGCTGGCCTGGCTCGCGGTCCTGCGAGCGCCTTTCTGCGGGCTTGACCTGGCGGATCTCGACGAACTGGCAGGCGGCAATCCCGACGGCATCATCCTGGACAGCCTGACAGCCTGTCTCAATCCCGGGAGCTTCGATCCCGAAGCATTGTCTGATTCCGGGCTGCGGCGGCTGCACCGGCTGGCACCCTTGTTACTGGCTGCTTCGCTGCGCCGCGGTCGCGAACCGGTTCGCGTGACGGTCGAATCCGCCTGGATTACCCTTGGCGGCCCGGCCTGCACGTACAACAGCAGCGAGCTTGACGATGCAGCAACTTATTTCGACCTGCTGGAAAGTCTGGAAGAATCCAACCTGCCGATCGATCGCGATACGCTTGCCGAAAGCATGGATAACCTTTATGCGGAGCCGGATGCTTTAGCCACCGACCGGCTGCAGGTCATGACCATCTATGCCGCCAAGGGTCTGCAATTCGACACCGTCATTTTGCCGGGGCTGAACCGGGCCACCGGCAGCGACAAAGGCCGATTGTTGCACTGGTTCGAACTTGCCGGACAGAACCGCATCGTTTTATCACCCATGCGCAATTCCGCTGACAAGGCGCGCCAAAAATCAGAAGGCGACCTGATCCAGTTTATTTCTGACGTGGAAAAGCGCAGGCAAAGCCTGGAAAACGGCCGGCTTCTTTACGTGGCCGCGACGCGCGCGATTCATGGCCTGCATCTGTTCGCCGGCATTTCTCCGGGAAAGAGCGGTGACATCAAACCGGGTAACGGCACCCTGCTGTGCGAGCTTTGGCCAGCCATTCAGGCGGAACAGGCCCCGCGGGTCCGCGCCGCTGCAGAGGGCCTGCAGGACGCGACCGCAGATACAGGCATGGACGATGATCCGGTTTCAGCCACTTCGGCTTTGCCCCAGGTGTACCGCCGACTGGCCGCCGACTGGCAACTGCCCGAACCGCCCGAACCGGTCCCGCAACCAGCCGCTGCGCCGCCAGAAGTGAGGGATTATATTGAATTTAATTGGGCCGGCGAAGATGCGCGCCTGACCGGGAATCTTGTCCACCGGCTGTTGCAGCAGATTGCCGGACAGGGCCTGGATAAATGGCGGGAGGAAGGTGGCATGGCTGCCCGGGAAAAATGGTGCCGCCAGCAACTCCAGAGCGAAGGCGCTCAGGGTGTAAAAGCCGATGCCGTCATTAAATTTACCGCGCGCGCCATCGAAAATTGCATCGAGTCGGAACGCGGCCGCTGGATTCTCCAA
This sequence comes from Chromatiales bacterium, assembly GCA_024640025.1. Classification (GTDB taxonomy): domain Bacteria; phylum Pseudomonadota; class Gammaproteobacteria; order Xanthomonadales; family SZUA-36; genus JAHEFT01. The sequence goes on along the minus strand of JAHEFT010000073.1, from coordinate 4,984 downwards.
CCCCATGAAAACGCCAGGTGCGAATATGCCCTCACCGCCGTGCTGGACGACCAGCCGGGCAACCTGGTGCTGGATCGTACCTTTGTTGACGAAGGTACCCGCTGGATTATTGATTACAAGACTTCCAGCCACAGCGGTGGCGGCCTGGAGGATTTCCTGCAAAACGAAACCGAGCGCTATCGTGAACAGTTGCAGCGATACAGGGAAGCCATGGCGATCAATGAAACCCGGCCGATCCGCACAGCGCTGTATTTCCCGCTGCTGGACCGCTTCTGCGAAGTCTAGAGGCCTTTGCTGTTCCCGGGACTAAAGCGAATGCTTGCCCAACCCCATATGCCCGTGTTCATGGGCAGTCTGGCATCGTGTACAACGCTCGGCGGTGAGGTAAGCCTGCAGCCTTTCTACATCAATATCGTCCTCGCAGTGGCTACAGACGCCATAGCCTCCCTCTGCGATTCGCATCAGGGCGTGGTCAATAGCCCTGATTTCATCCACGTGCATGTCGATGATGGCGAGGTCAGTGTCAACCAGGAGGTCGGCCACGGACTCTTCTTCAAGGTCGTGAACCTGGCCCGCAAGATCAATGAAATGCTGGTCATCCGACCTGAGCAATTCGAGACGGATCTCTTCCCTCAGATCATTGAACCGCTCCTTCAGTCTCGTCTTGAACTCTCTTATTTGGCTTTCAGTCAGCATGACGGTCTCCACCCTAACTACGGACAGTTACAACAGTAATCACAAGCAGCAGGGTTTAGATTGATTTGGCTCACAATCCGGTCAGATAATATGGTCACTGGATTTGCATGCAAAACGAAATAGCTTGTATATCTGCCGTTTACAGCGTATCGTGCGGCCACCAGCCACGTGGAAGTATGAAATTCATACCCCGTCCTGGTTTACGGATTGGTTACAAACCTTTCAAGGTCTTCTCAGAAGTAAATCGATTACCACGGTATTTTGATGTTTTGAGATCTGTGATTGATCAATGTTTAATCCTATTTCAAAGGTATATCAAAATGACGACAGGTACAGTTAAGTGGTTCAATGAATCAAAAGGTTTCGGTTTTATTTCTCCGGAAGATGGCAGCAAGGACGTGTTCGTTCACTTCTCTGCTATCCAGTCTGAAGGTTTTAAAGTCCTCGCTGAGGGTCAGGCAGTAACGTTTAACGTGGAAGACGGACCCAAGGGCCCGCAGGCTACGAACGTAGTTGCTAACTGATTAGCATCCAGCTACGAAATCTGAAAACCCCGCTTTCGAGCGGGGTTTTTATTTGCAGCGCCGGAGAGCGGTCATGAAGAGACTTTTTGTCGGCAATTTGCCGCCCGATGCCACCGAAGCAACCGTTCAGGCCATGTTCGAAGTTCATGGAACGGTGCGGTCGATCGAACTGGCGCATGATATTTTCACCGGCAAGTGCAAAGGATTCGCTTTTGTCGGAATGGAAGGACACGAGGCGCGGGCGGCGCAAACCGCACTGGACGGCTCGATCAACGGCGACAGCTTCCTGAAAGTTCGTTTTGAACAACCGCGGCGCGGCCGTCGCTAGGCGCCAATCATCAACGTAACTGGCTGTCCTTGCTGCCGCGCCGGTTAAAACCTGAAGCAGCGGCCTGCTCCCTGTCTTCGGCCTCCTGGCAATAAACACACAAACGAACTCCCGGCACGGCCTTGCGCCGGGCCCCGGGAATTTCAGCGCCGCATTCTTCGCATTCAAACAAACTTTCGCCACGCGGCAAACGGCTGCGGGCGCGCTCAACCGCGTCCTCTACGGTGGCATCGATCTGGTCCTGAACCGCGCCGTCTTTGGCAAACCCACCGGCCATGGCAAAAATCCTCAAAGCATGCTGCGTGGCAATGGCCCTATAATCGCTGGTTAGTCGTTTGTTCTCAAGACCCGAAGAACCCGCCCGTCACGGCTTACCCAGCTCGTAGAAATACTGAACATAGGACATGACGGCGCCATCCCAGCCCTCGACCTCCGGATTGTAGGATTCGATCAGAAAATATTCGTCGGGCCCATGCGCTCCGCTGCCATGGCCGAGGCCGAAGTGGCCCGAAGCAAGTAGCAGGGGCGGACCGGTAAAGATGTACCCCGGATAGGACCCAGCGCTTCGCGGCCAAATGATGGGGTCGATCTCCGCTGCCTGTAAAACGGCGATCTGCGCCTGGATCAGCTCCGCCTCCGCTGGTGTGCTGGTAGGGTCATAACCCCCGCTCATGACCACCTCGATATCGCCGTAGCCATGCTTGTCAAGGTGTGCTTCGAGCGCGGCGAGCGCGCCTTTTGCGGTCATATCAGGCACCAGGCGCAGATCCAGCTTCGCCTGCGCCTTATGCGGGAGGACAGTCTTACCCCCTGGTCCCGTGTAACCGCCGACCAGGCCTTCGATGTTGACAGTAGGCTGCGAGACCAGGCGCACCAGCGCCTGCTCGAAAGCCAGGTCATCGATCCAGCGCTGGGTGCTGAGCGCTTCCTTAAACTGTTCCTCGTTCTTGCGTTTTGCCGCCTCTGCGATCATCGCCCTTTCCGCCTCGGAGACCGGCAGCGGCTGGGGATAGTTGTCAATCGTGATGGTGTTTCCGTCCGCCGATACCAGCGTGCTCAGCGCATGGATCAGGTGCCAGGAGGGGCTGTCGATCATGGCTTTAAGCGAAGAGTGGACGTCCTTGCCCGGGCCGCGGCCCCAGCGCTCACCGCTTGCCGTCAACTGGACTTCGATGACACCCTTGGCGCCCAGGCTTACTGTTACGATTCCGTCCCTTCCCTGGCTGGCTGAAGGCATGATGACGCCGATGGTGCCCGCCAGGGCGGCCTGCACATCGGGACGGTTAACGATCTGGCCAAGGTGCGGCGAACCGATTTCCTCTTCACCTTCGGCAACAAGAACCAGATTCACCGGCAACTGCCGCCCGGCTTCACGAATGGCACGAATGGCCTCCAGGAAAGCCATTTCCGGCCCTTTCTGGTTGACTGCGCCGCGCCCCATGATAACCATGCCCAGTCCTTCTTTTTCCACCAATGCCGCCTCCAGCGGCGGTGAAGACCATTCGGTTGTGTCAAATTGCTTCACGTCATACATAAAATAGACACCGAGTGTCCGCGGCGCACCGGCATCCAGGGTCGCGAACACGCCCGGCTTGCCGTCGGTCTCGACCACGACTGCGTGCTGAAAACCGACGTCCTGAAGCAAGGTAACCATGTGTTCGGGACCTTCAGGAAATCCCAGGTCCTCCGCGGCGATTGATGGCAGCCGGATCCATTCCTGCAGGCGCTGAACGCCTGCGTCATGCTGCAGGGCAACCTGCGCCTCGATATCGGCAAAATTATCCGTTACCGCCTGGGCAAAAGGTGAAAACAGTAACAGTGTGGCAGCCACAACGATGGGCAGGCGCCTGGTCAGATTCTTCATTTTTTTCCTTTTGGGTTATCGGGTTTTGGCAAAATCCGTGCTAGTCCGGGCTTCGACCAGGCGGCCGAAGTGTTTCAACAGGATAAGGCTCAGGCCGCACCGGCGGCTGCGGTTTGAGTGGCGGACGCATGCCGGGGTAGTAGGGCGGGCGGCCGTAAAGCGGGTAGGCGGACTGAACGGGCTGCTGGACCTGCTGTACCGGTTGCTGACTGGTATTCTGCTGCCGATCCCGTTCCCGCTTCTCCTCCATTTCCGCGCGCAATTGCGCCATGCTCTCCGCCTGGGCCTGCACTCCATACCTGTCTTCTTCCGGATCATAATCCGCTGGCGGGTTGTTTTCCAACGTCCTGACTTCTACGCCCTGGACATTGCCGGGCGGGGCATTCTGGCTGAAGTGCACGACACCGTTTGCATCCACCCACTGGTAAACTTCGATCGCATGCGCCGGAAAAATGGCCAACAAGGGCATGATCACAACAAAAATGACAAAAAATTTCATACGTTCAGTATAAACCCCATTTTTTGATGGTCTATACTGGCCGCCAATTTCTGCATCTGACTAAGAGGAAAAAACCATGAAAAAGACTCTTTGCATAGTACTGGCTACCCTGGTGATTCTTGTATCTGTCCCGGTTCCGGTCATGGCTGCCGACTCCACAGCGCCAGGACAGAAAGCCGTCCTGATCACCGGCGCAAGTACCGGCCTCGGCCGGGTAATGGCAGAACTGCTGGCCGCAAACGGCCACTTCGTTTACGCCGGGGCACGCAAAGACAAGGATATCGCCGAACTCAGTGCAATCGAAAACATCCAGGGAATCCGGCTCGATGTGACGGTGCAGGAGGAAATCGATGCGGCCGTGAAAACCATCACCGAGGCCGGACGGGGCCTGTATGGACTGGTCAACAACGCCGGGGTTGGAGTGCTGTATCCCCTGATAGAAATCGATGAAAAGGAATTCAATTTCCAGATGGACGTCAATCTCTACGGGCCATACCGGGTCACCAGGGCCTTTGCGCCGCTGATCATCGCGTCGAAAGGGCGTATCGTGACCACCGGTTCAATCTCCGGCATTCTCTCCGGACCGCTGTTCGGGCCCTACAGCATGAGTAAACATGCAATGGAGGCATTCACCGACTCTCTGGCCGCTGAGATGGCCCGTTTCGACGTGAAGGTCAGCATCATCGAGCCCGGTAATTACGAATCAAAAATCGGCGAGAACATCGCCAATCGTCTGAAAGCCCAAAATTTCACCACGGAAGGGTCGCTGTACAAGGAGGACCTGGACCGGATGATGGGTTGGATCACCGATGACAACCCATCCGGCGATCCCCTCGAAGTAGCCGAGGCAGCCCGGAAAGCGCTGTTTGATGAAAACCCGCAGCGCCGTTACATGGTCGTGCCGAACCAGCGTCAGGCAGACATTACGATCGGCAAAGCGATTGAAGAACTGGCCCAGCTGAACCAGAACCAGAAATACAGTTTCAGCCGTGACGAGTTGGTGAAAATGCTGGACGAGGCGTTAATCGCCAATCCCTGACCGGTAGCCGGGAGAGCTGAACCAGGGAAGTGGC
>JAHEFT010000072.1 GCA_024640025.1 Chromatiales bacterium | reverse complement strand
TGCCATTGCACGGAGTTTTGCGGTTTGAGCACCCAGTGGTTTTCATCCGGGAAGTACAGGAATTTGCTGGCTATTCCACGGCGCTGCAGAGCAGTGAACGTGGCGATGCCCTGGGTGACCGGGACCCTGTAATCCAATTGCCCGTGGATCACCATCATGGGCGTTTGCCACTGGTCCACGTGGTTGACCGGGTTGTGTTCTTCGTAGTTTTCCGGCTTTTCAAAATACGTTCCGCCGTAGTCCCACTCCGGGAACCACAGTTCTTCGGTCGTGTAATACATCATGCGCTCGTCAAACACACCGTCATGATTGACCAGGCAATCGAAACGGTCGGGCCAGTTTCCGGCAATCCAGTTGATCATGTATCCGCCATACGAGGCACCGAGCGCACAGACATTGGCGCCATCCAGAAATTCGTATTTCTCCAGCGCGGCTGCCAGGCCCAGCTGCAAGTCAACGAGTGGCTTGCCGCCATAGTCGCCTGAAATGCTGTCGGTGAAATCTTGCCCGTATCCGGTTGAGCCATGAAAGTCGATGAAGACGGCCGCGAATCCCTGCCCGGCATAGGTCTGAGGATTCCAGCGATAATGAAAATGGTTACCAAAACTGCCTTGCGGGCCGCCATGGATCAGGAAGGCGACGGGATATTTCTTACCCTTTTCATATCCAAACGGCTTGACCACGTATCCATAAACCCGTTCCTGGTTGGCTCCGGTGAACGAAAACTGCTCAAAATCACCCATCTCTACGTCCTGTAATTGCGGCACAGAGAATCGGGTGAGTTGGCGGGCCTCGTTGCTGCCTTTATCGATGGCGTAAAGCTCGGTTGGCGATTTGAGATTGTCCATGGCGAAAACGACACCTAGCGGACCGGCGCTGAATCCGCTGACATAGCCCAGGCTGACCCGCTCCTTTCTTCCTCCGCTGTCGATATCCAGTTCCCACAGCGTCAGGTTGCCCAGGTTCTGGACGTTGGCCAACAGGGACTTTCCGTCATGTGAGAAGGCGATGGATGAAGCCGAGCGGTCCCAGTCAGCGGTCAGTGCTCGTGTTTCGCCCGACTCGAGGTCGCGGATCATGATCTGGAAGCGGTCCGCTTCGAATCCGGGTCTGGCCATGGCCAGGTAGGCCAGGCTTTTCCCGTCCGGGCTCAGCACGGGTTGCGTATCCCAGGCCGGGTTGGATTGCGTCAGGTTGCTTGCTGCACCGTCACCGTTCATGGGTGCGGCGTAGATATCGTAATTGGTGGAGGTAGGTTCATTACCATCACGAATTCGCGCGACGAAATAGATGGTCGAGCCATCGGGTGAAACGGTGTATTCCTCCGTGCCGCCCCACACCCGCGAGGGTATGTCCGCCCGGACACCCTTGCTCAGCAGCAAGGGCTCGCCCGTACCGGCGCCGTTATCATCCAATGCAAGCGCAAATAGTTGGGAATGCTTGTCGTCCAGCCAATGGTCCCAGTGACGCATGAACAACTGGTCGTATACGACGCCGGTCGTTTGGGCCTTTTTCTGCTCCTCGTCGCGCTGGGCGGTGCAGGCCAGGTCTTCGCAGTCGAGATAAACACTCGCCGAAAGCACCAGGCGGTCTCCGCCGGGCGCCACCCGGAAAGTGCCTACATCGACCGGCAGATCTGTAACCTGTGCCGCTTCGCCACCGCCGAGGGCAATACGCCAGACCTGGGATGATCCGCTGCGGGAAGAGAGGAAGTAAACGGTCTTTCCATCGGGCGACCAGGCCGGATCGGTGTCGTTTGCTTCGTGAGTAGTCAAGTGATGCGCCACCCCATCGCTGAAACCGCTCCACCACAAATCGTAGACGCCCTTGTTGGCCGCCATGTCGGTGGTGCGCACGCTGTACACGACTTTGCTGCCGTCCGGGGAAAGCGAAGGGGCGCCTACACGATCGAGCCGGACGAGAGTGTCTGCGGTAAAGGGCCCGGCGAGCACCAGGGTGCTGGTAAGCAGGCTACTGAGTATCACTGGAACAACCATTTTCTTGAGCATCACTTCACCTGTGTTTGAGTCAGCCAAAAGTCAGCTTTGAAGCGTAACAGATAGGGGTACCGGTTGATTGACTTTCCTCAACAATTTGCGGCCAGGGGTGGGTCGTGCAAAAATCTTTCGCTCCAGCGTTATCTCCACGGATTGACCACTGGATTGGGTGGGCGAGTGGAGTAGACTGAAAGCACAGAAAGTCAGTCGGGAAAAAGTCATAAAACCTTCAGATCGTCAATTGGGCAAGGGTCGCGACATTACCCGAAGGGATTTCATCCATGACCTGGGCCTGGCCTCATTGGGATTGAGCATTCCTGCAGCCGCCTGGCCGGCCGCTGCAGGCGCGAACGGGCAGGGTGTCTATTATCCGCCGACCTTAACCGGCCTTCGCGGCGCCCATCCCGGATCATTCGAAGTAGCACATGCCCTGGGGAGGAAAGAAAAGCTTTTTGATGACCCCAGGAAACTGGATGAACAGTATGACCTGGTCGTGGTCGGCGGCGGCTTGAGCGGCCTGAGTGCAGCATACTTTTATCGCAAGCTGCACGGAGCGGACTCACGTATCCTGGTTCTCGACAACCATGATGATTTTGGCGGCCATGCCAAGCGCAATGAATTCCACCAGGGCGGACCGATGCGGCTGGCCTGGGGCGGAACGGTCAACATGGAATATCCCCAATACAGCGCAATCGCGATGGGTCTGCTGATTGATCTGGGTGTCGATATCCCCCGACTGCTGAAAGATGACGAATTTGGCTGGCTGGAGGAATCAAACGGGCTACAGGCGGCCACCTGGTTCGACCGGGAGACCTTCGGTGAAAATGTTCTGCTGCCCGGTGTGCTGCCGGAGGCCATGACCCGACAGGCGTTGGCTGCACGGGTTGCGGAGTTTCCGTTGACTGCAAGCGCCAAAAAGGAACTGACCGGTTTCCTGCTTTCAGACCAGGACGTGCTGGCTGAAATGCCCCATGAGCAGAAAAGGGCTTATCTGCGAAGCACTGGCTACCGGGATTTCTTGCGTTCGCACTTTTCCCTTTCTGACGAAGCATTTTTGATTTTCAGTAATATGACGCCGGGCTTCTGGGGAGTGCGTGCTGAGAACCTGTCCGTGGCCGAGTGCCTGGAATCGGGTCTGCCCGGCGCACATGTTCTGGGAGGTTTTTGGCGGACGGAAGAAGAATATGCCGCGCAGAATGGTGCTTCAGCGATGTTCCCGGACGGTAATGCCTCCCTCGCCCGGCTACTGGTGCGGTCGTTGATACCAGCCGCGTTTCCGGGAATGAACGCCGATGCTGATCCGTTCAGTATCGTCACAGCTGATCTGGACTACAGCCAATTGGACCTGGTGGATTCGCCGGTGCATTTGCGCCTGAACTCCACGGCCGTTCATGTTGAAAACACCAGCGATGGCGCCGGTGTCAGTGTCTGTTACGTCACCGATGGAGAAGTGGTGAGTGTTGGCGGCGCCAGCTGCGTACTGGCCTGCTATAACCGCATCATTCCCAGCCTGTGCCCGCAACTGCCGGAAGCCCAAAAGGCTGCTTTAAACCAGTGTGTCAAGCGGCCGATGCTCGAGATGAATGTCCTGCTTCAAAACGGCCGGGCAATGCAGAAATCCGGTCTCTCCGGCGCTTATCTTCCTGGCGGCCTGTGTCAATCCGTGTTCGTGATCCGCGGGGTCAACGCCGGTGACTACCATCCGCCGTGGCGCCCGGAGGATCCCTGTGTGATCCAGTTCTACGGCGCTGTGAATGCGCCTGATCCCAAAGGCCTGACCATGACGCAACAAAACCGGGTCGGCCGGGAGCGTTTGCTCGGCATGGGTTTTGAAGACTTTGAGCGTGAAATACGGAATGTGATGACCGGTATCTGGGGCGCAAGCGGTTTTGACCCTGATGAAGACATCCTTGCGATCACCATTAACCGCTGGCCGCACGGCTACGCCCGCGATCACCTCGACCTGGAAGATCCTGCCTGGAATGCAGATCCGCCGCCCAACGTCGTCGGACGCCAGACCTTCGGAAACATCGCCATCGCTAACTCGGATGCCGGAGCGGACGCCTACACCCACGTGGCGATCGACCAGGCCTGGCGGGCCGTTAACGAGTTGCCGGGATAAAGCCAGTCGGCTTGATGGCCTTATCCGCCCCAACGATTGGCGGATTGGTCAAAATTATCGCGAAAGGCTTTCACGACACAGAATCGCTGCCCCGTTGGCGCTTCCATTACCACCCAGCTATGCACATCGGAAACTCGTTTTGCACCAAGGCCTTCGAGGCGGGCTACTTCAGCCGGCACATCGTCGGTTTCGATATCCAGGTGAACCCGGCTGGGGTGGTCTACTTTCTGAATTTCAATGTGCAGGTCTTCCGGCCGGGTATCGAGGCGGCGGTAGAGCGCCTCTTCGCTGCGCGGGTCGGTTATCGATTTGAGACCCAGTGCGGCGGACCAGAAGCCTGCCGCCCGGTCGAGATCATCGGTCTGGCAGTCGATGATGAATCCGGCAAGCTGGCTCTTGTGCATATTTGGTTTCCCTCTGCTGTTCAGGCAAAGGTAAATTACCCCACTGCACGCATCCTCGCCATCGGTTCGATGCCCTGGCTGACCAGGTATTCGTCGTAACTGCCCTTGAAATCGACCACGCCCTGGGGGGTGATCTCAATAATACGGGTGGCCAGCGAGGAAATGAATTCGCGGTCATGACTGACGAAGAACAGCGTGCCCGGATAGTTTTCCAGGGCCAGGTTCAGTGACTCGATAGATTCCATGTCCAGGTGGTTGGTCGGCTCGTCCAGCAACATGATATTGGGTTGCTGCAGCATCAGTTTGCCGAACAGCATGCGGCCCTGTTCGCCGCCGGAAATAACCTTGACTGACTTCTTGATTTCATCGTTGCCAAACAGCATGCGGCCCAGGGTGCCGCGAATGACCTGCTCGTCATCGCCCGGCCTGCCCCACTGCGCCATCCAGGCGTACAGGTCCAGGTCCTGGTCGTAATCCGCCGTGTGGTCCTGGGCAAAATAGCCGATTTCGGCGTTCTCGGACCAGCGGTGGGTGCCGGTGTCGGCTTCAAGATCACCCAGCAGGCATCGCAACAGTGTCGTCTTACCGATGCCGCTGGCGCCGATAATCGCGACCCGCTCGCCGACTTCAACCTGCAGGTCGAGTTTTTCAAAAAGCGGTTTCCCGCCATATCCCTTGGCCAGGTTTTCGGCTTCCAGCGCCTGGCGGTAGAGCTTTTTGTCCTGGTTGAACCGGATGTAAGGGCTGACTCGGCTGGAGGGCTTGACCTCCGCCAACTCGATTTTTTCAATCTGCCGGGCCCGCGAAGTGGCCTGCTTTGCCTTGGAAGCATTGGCGCTGAACCGGCTGACGAAGTTCTGTAGTTCCGTGATCTGGGTCTTCTTCTTTGCGTTGTCCGACAGCAACCGCTCGCGCACCGCGGTGGAGGCAATCATGTAGTCGTCGTAATTGCCGGGGTAAACCCGCAGTTCGCCGAAATCCAGGTCGGCCATGTGGGTGCACACGCTGTTCAGGAAGTGGCGGTCATGCGAGATGATGATCATGGTGCTGTTGCGTTGGTTCAACACATCTTCCAACCAGCGGATGGTGTTGATGTCCAGGTTATTGGTGGGCTCATCCAGCAGCAGGATATCCGGGTCGGCGAACAGCGCCTGGGCCAGCAAAACGCGCAGCTTCCACCCGGGCGCCACTTCGCTCATGGGTCCAAAATGCTGTGATTCCGGGATTTCCAGGCCCAGTAACAGCTCACCGGCGCGCGCTTCTGCGCTGTAACCGTCGAGTTCGGCGAATTCCACTTCCAGCTCGGCTACTTTCATGCCGTCTGCTTCGCTCATTTCCGGCAGCGAATAAATGCGATCGCGCTCCTGCTTCACTTCCCACAGTTGCTGGTAGCCCATGATCACGGTATCGATGACGGAATATTGCTCGAACGCAAACTGGTCCTGGCGCAGCTTGCCCACGCGCTCGTCGATGTCGACTTTCACGTTGCCGGCAGAGGGTTCGAGGTCTCCGCCCAGGATTTTCATCAGGGTGGACTTGCCACAGCCATTGGCGCCAATCAGGCCGTAGCGGTTACCGTTACCAAACCTGGTAGAGATGTTTTCAAACAGCGGCTTGGCGCCGAACTGCATGGTGATGTTCGCGGCAGTGATCACAACGTTTAATCCGTAAAAGTATCATGCGGGTTTAGCCGCATGGATGGGTTACAAGGTAGACTTTGGCCGCCGGGTCTTGAGGGGGCTTCAGATAAGGCTGCGTATGTTAGTGAAAAGTGGTGATGTGTACAAGGGGGCGGGTGGGAAAGTCAGCATTGTCGCGGTCTTGCCGCCGGCGAAACGCCGGGCCTTCCTTCAGGAAACGCCGTGAACACTTCCCTGTGGGCTTGGATGAAACATCCCTGTTTCATACATTCCTGAAGGAAGACCCGGCATTCCTCCGGCTAGTGTGGACTGGCGTTTTGTATCAGCACCGTTTTACCTAGTCTCTGCGCGGGTCGGCGTGGAAGTCGGCGGCGCTGCGGCTGGCCATCTTTTCGTAGACGTCCCAGCGCAGGTGCACCGCCTTTTGCGCTATGCCGGCCAGGCGGTCAGCCTCTTCCGGATTTTCTCTTGCCAGCAGCTTGTAGCGGCCCTCGTGCTTGCGGTATTCCACCAGCGGTAGCGTCGGCCGCAGGCTGTCGAGCGTGAAGGGTATGCCGCCGGCATCGCGAACCAGCGGGTTGTAGCGGATCAGGGGCCAGTGGCCGCTGGAAACCGCACGTTTCTGCTGCTGCATACCCTGCTCCATGTCGATTCCGTGCGCGATGCAATGAGAATAGGCAATGATCAGCGAGGGACCGGGGTAGGCTTCCGCTTCGCGCAGCGCCTGCAGCGTTTGTTGCGGGTTGGCGCCCATGGCGATGCGAGCCACGTAAACGTTGCCGTAAGCAATGGCCTGCTGCGCCACGTCCTTTTTGCCGATCAGCTTGCCGCCGGCTGCGAACTTGGCGACGGCGCCCAGCGGCGTGGACTTGGACATCTGGCCGCCGGTATTGGAGTACACCTCGGTGTCCATGATCAGGATATTGATGTCCAGGCCTGAGGCCAGCGCATGGTCGAGTCCGCTGGAACCGATGTCGTAGGCCCAGCCATCGCCGCCGACGATCCAGACGGAACGCCGGACCAGGTGGTCCGCCAGCGACTGGAGCTTGCGGGAAGCGGGTGTGTCGATTAGCTTGAGACGGTATTTCAGTTCCGCAACCCGCTCGCGTTGCTCCTGGATTTCGGTTTCACTTTGCTGCTCTGTATCAAGCATCGCTGCGACGAATTCGTCACCCAATTCCTCTCGCAGCCGGCCAAGCGCTTCCCTGGCCTGTTTCATGTGATGGTCTGCCGACAGGCGGAACCCCATACCGAATTCGGCATTGTCTTCGAACAACGAATTCGACCAGGCCGGTCCGCGGCCCGCTGCATTCTTGGCCCAGGGGGTGGTGGGCAGGTTGCCGCCGTAAATGGACGAACAACCGGTCGCGTTGGCGACCATCATGCGCCCGCCGAACAGCTGGGTGACCAGCCGCAGGTAGGGCGTTTCTCCGCAACCCGTGCAGGCGCCGGAGAATTCGAACAGCGGTTGCAGGAACTGTACGCCGCGCACGTTGGAGAAATCGATCTCAGAGCGCTTGTTCCACTCCATTTTTTCGAACCAGGCCAGGTTTTCGCGCTGGTCCTCCAGTATCGGGTCCTTCGCGACCAGCCTGAGTGCACGCAGTTCATCACCGTTTTCGTCTTTATCCCGCACGGGGCAAGCATCGACACACAGGTTGCAGCCGGTGCAGTCGTCCGGGTAGACCTGCAACACGTAACGCATTTCGGGAAAACCGCGTGCGCTGATGGGGGACGACTGAAAGCTTTCCGGGGCCCCTTCCAGTTCGTTTTCGTGGCAGAACTTGGCGCGGATCGCCGCATGCGGGCAAACAAACGAGCAATTGCCGCACTGGATGCAATGGTCCTCCAGCCACTCGGGGATAAACTGCGCGATGCTGCGCTTTTCCCACTGGCTGGTGGCTGTCGGGTAGGTGCCGTCCACCGGAATTTTGGAAACCGGCAACAGGTCGCCCCTTCCAGCCATCATCTCGGCAGTCACGTCCTGGACGAAGATGGGAGCAATTTTCGGCACGATCGGACGGTCGCCAATGGCGCTGTGTTGTTGGGCATTCACATCGACCTTGAACAGGTGAGACAAGGCCTGGTCGACAGCTGCGTGGTTCTTCTGAACCACATCCCCGCCTTTCTTACTGTAGGTTTTTTCGATCGCCTTCTTGATCAGGGTGATGGCGGTATCGGTATCCATGACACCGGCCAGCTTGAAGAAGCAGACCTGCATGATGGTATTGATGCGCTGCCCCATGCCGGCTTCACGGGCCACGGTATAGGCGTCGATCGTATACAGCCGGATCTCTTTGTCGATGATCTGTTTTTGCATACGGTCGGGCAGCTTTTGCCACAGGTCTTCGGGGCTGTAAGGACTGTTCAGTAGCAGGGTGGCGCCCCTGGCGGCGCGTGCCAACAGGTCGCTGCTGAACACGAAATCGAACTGGTGACAGCCGATGAAATTGGCGGACTGCACCAGGTAGGGCGTATCAATAGGCTCGGGACCAAAACGCAGGTGGGACACAGTCTGTGCCCCGGATTTTTTCGAGTCGTAGACGAAATAGGCCTGGCCGAAGCGGTCCGGGTCGCTGCTGATGATCTTGATGCTGTTCTTGTTGGCGCCCACGGTGCCGTCTGCGCCAAGCCCGTAAAACATGGCCCGTACGACGTTGTCCCGCTCGATATCGAATGAGTCGTCAATATCGATACTCAGGTGCGTAATATCGTCATTGATTCCGACTGTGAAGAAACGCCTGGGGGCTTTACTGCCCAATTCGTCGAACACGGCCTTGACCATGGCCGGCGTGAACTCCTTGGAGGACAGGCCATAACGGCCGCCGGTGATCAGGGGCATGTGTTGCATCCGGCCTTCGGAAAGTCCCTGGGCCAGTGCGGTCATCACGTCCTGGTAGAGCGGTTCGCCGTTGGAGCCGGGCTCCTTGGTGCGATCCAGCACCGCCACGCGCTGCACGGATGCAGGCAGGGCGGCAAGCAGAGCGTCCGAGGGGAATGGCCGGAACAGGCGAACGACGAGCACGCCGTAACGGCCGTTGGCATTCTGGTTCAGCCAGGCGACGGTCTCGCGGACCGTGGCCGTGCCTGACCCCATCGCCACGATGACGGATTCCGCTTCCGGGTGGCCATAATAATCCACCAGCTGGTAATGCCGGCCGGTCTCGGCAGCCAGCTCGTCCATCTTCTTCTGCACGATGCCCGGTACTGCCTGGTAGTAGGAGTTGACGGTCTCCCTGCCCTGGAAATAGGTGTCCGGATTTTGCGCGGTGCCGCGCATCACCGGATTGTCGGGATTCAGGGAGCGTTGGTGATGGGCCAGCACCAGGTCGTCGTCGATCAGTTTGCGGATGGTTTCATCCTGCAGCTGGATGATCTTGTTCACCTCGTGCGAGGTGCGAAAACCGTCGAAGAAATGAATGAAGGGAATGCGTGATTCCAGCGTGGATGCATGCGCGACCAGGGCCAGGTCGTGCGCTTCCTGGACCGAGGCTGAAGCCAGTTGGGCGAACCCGGTGGTGCGGGCCGCCATGACGTCCTGGTGGTCACCGAAAATCGACAGGCCCTGCGCAGCCAGCGAACGCGCGGCCACGTGAAAGACCGTCGGCGTCAGTTCGCCGGCGATTTTATACATGTTCGGAAGCATCAGCATCAGGCCCTGGGACGCCGTAAACGTCGTCGACAGCGCTCCGGCCTGGAGTGCGCCATGAACAGCGCCTGCGGCTCCGCCCTCATGTTGCATCTCGACCACGGTGGGCACGAATCCCCACAGGTTCGGGAGTTTTTTGGAGGCCCATTCATCCGCCAGTTCCGCCATGGTGGAGGACGGGGTGATCGGATAAATGGCGCAGATTTCACTCAGGCGGTAGGCGACGTGGGCGGCAGCTTCATTGCCGTCGATATTGACCATGGGGGCGTTGTTTTTATTATTCATGCCCGGTTCTCCGTTTTGACCATTTCAATGGCATGGCAGGGGCACTGCAGGAAACAGGCCTGGCAGCCGGTGCACAGGTCGTAGTTGATTTCGTAACGCTTGCCCTTGCCCAGCTTGATAACGGCTTCCTCGGGGCAGGCGCCGAAGCAGCCGTCACACTCGAAACAATTGCCGCACGAATAACAGCGGGCGGCCTCGAACTGTGCTTCCTTTGCGCTGAGGCCGGCCGTCACCTCACGGAAATCTCCGGTGCGGTGTTCCGGCGGCAGCGAGGCTTGCTGGCGTTGCTGGGCGTCTGTGTAATAGCGCAGATGCAGGGCGTCGAAGTCGACGCTCGGTTGGGTTGGTGCTTTCTGATAGGTCGTTCCTTTCAGCCAGGCGTCGATATGCCGGGCGGCCTTTTTACCGTGGCCCGTGGCAATCGTCACGGTGCGTTCCGACGGAACCATGTCGCCGCCGGCGAAGATGCCTTCCGCTCCGGTCATCATGTTGTTGTTGACTTCGACCACGCCGTCCCAGGCCAGGGACACGCCGGGTATGCGTTCGATCACACTGGTGTCCACGTTCTGACCCAGCGCCAGCACCAGGCTGTCCGCTTCCAGGGTTTCAATCACCCCGGTGGGCTGCGGCCGGCCGTTTTCATCGACTTCCATCACTTCCACCTGGAAGGTCGTGCTGTCGATCTCACGGATGGTGCGCAGCCAGTTGATCTTGATGCCTTCGGATTCAGCTTCGACGGCTTCGAAATCATGCGCCGGCATGTGTTCACGGTCGCGCCGGTAGATGATCATGGTTTCTTCGGCGCCCAGGCGCTTGGCCGTGCGGGCGGCGTCCATCGCGGTGTTGCCGCCGCCGTAGACCGCCACCCGGCGGCCCAGTTTTGGTTCTTCGCCGCGTTCCACGGACGCCAGGTAACTCACCGCATCCAGGATGCGGCCGGAGTCGCGTGCCGGGATGTCGACGTGCTTGGCCAGGTGAGCGCCAATGGACATGAAGACGGCGTCGAAGGCTTCCGCCTCCTTGGTGGCCATTACGTCTTCGACCTTGCTGTTCAGGGTAATTTTTACGCCGATCTTTTCGATCCGGGCCACTTCACCATCCAGGATGTCGCGGGGCATGCGGTAGGCCGGGATACCGAACCGCATCATGCCGCCGGCCATCGGGCCCGCTTCACGGATTTCCACTTCATGCCCCAGCAGGGCGAGATGCCAGGCGGCTGACAGGCCGGATGGCCCGGCGCCTACAATCAGGATCTTCTTGCCGCTCGGTTGGCGGTCAAGCTCCGGCAACCAGCCGTTTTCCAATGCAAGGTCGCCCAGGAATCGCTCCACTGCATGGATGCTGACTGCATCATCAACGTGCTGGCGGTTGCAGGAAGATTCACAGGGGTGGTAGCACACCCGGCCATGAATTGCCGGCATCGGGTTGTCCCTGACCAGGGTGCGCCAGGCGCTTTCGAAGTCGCCGGCTTGCGCCTTGTCGAGCCAGGCCTGGATATTTTCGCCCGCAGGGCAGGCATGGTTGCAGGGCGGGATCGAATCGACAAATATCGGCTGTTGAAGCCGGACAGGGCCGGTGCCGGTGGTTTTCCTGAGGTCAGGTGGTAACGTGATGTCAGTGCGTGCAGTAGACATGAGTGTGATGGTTTCCGAAATCTGGTTAGTGAGTGTTTGGGGGCGCTATAAGATGCGTAATTTCACAACAATTATGGAATTTTAGACTGATTTGGCGACCTGGGTGTGAGGCAGGTCAATTAATTTAAATGTAATATCGGTACTTGTACATCAAAGTGTTCCGGCAGGACACAACTAAAAGGTAGTTTATGACGACGGCGAAGATCGAGAAATGGCTGCAGGAAAATCACATCACCGAGGTCGAGTGCCTGGTTCCGGACATGACGGGAAACGCGCGGGGTAAGTTCATTCCCGCCAGCAAGTTCATCAAGGAGGACAGCCGTTTGCCGGAATCCATCCTGGTGCAGACGGTTACCGGGGACTATACCCAAACCCACGAAGAGCTGGTGGGTCCGACCGACGGGGACATGATGCTGGAGCCCGATGCGGATACCATGCGTGTGGTGCCCTGGGCCGTCGATCCAACCGGCCAGATCATCCACGATTGCTACACACGCGAAGGCGAACTGCATCCGCTGGCCACACGCAGCGTGCTGAGGCGGGTGTTGAAGCTTTATGAGAAGGAAGGCTGGAAACCCATCGTGGCGCCGGAGGTAGAGTACTACCTGATCCAGAAAAACCTCGACCCCGATTATGAATTGGGGCCACCCGTCGGCCGTTCAGGCCGGCGCGAAGCCGGGCGCCAGTCGTACAGCATCGACGCGGTCAATGAATTCGAGCCCATCGTCGAGGAGATGTATGACTTCTGCGAAGCGCAGGAACTGGACGTCGATACACTCATCCATGAATCCGGCCTGGCCCAGATGGAGATCAATTTTCGCCATGGTGAAGCATTGAACCTCGCGGACCAGGTGTTCGTGTTCAAACGCACCATGCGCGAGACAGCGCTGCGCCACGATATTTATGCCACCTTCATGGCCAAGCCGATGCAATACGAGCCAGGCAGCGCACTGCACATTCACCAGAGTGTTTTGGACGCCAGGACCGGCCAGAATATTTTCAGCAAGGAAGACGGCAGCGAGCACGAGCGGTTCCGGCATTTTATCGGCGGCTTGCAGCGCTATACGCCGGGTGCGATCGCCTGTTTCGCGCCCAGCGTCAATTCCTACCGGCGTTTCGCTCCCGATATCGCCGCCCCCATCAACGTGCACTGGGGTTATGAGAACCGCACCACGGGTATTCGCGTGCCGGACAGCAAACCCGAGGCGCGCCGGGTCGAGAATCGTTTTCCGGGCGCCGACGCCAACCCCTATGTAGCCATTGCGGTCTCCCTGGCCTGCGGCTACCTGGGCATGAAAAAGAAATTAAAGCCCAGTCAACCGCACAGGGGCGACGCTTTCCAGGAGCCGATCACCGTGGCCCGCAGCCTGGAAGAAGCGCTGCGCCTGCTGGAAGAGGACAGCGATCTCCACAAGGTCCTGGGTAAAAAGTTCGTCAAGGCCTACTGCGCCGTGAAAATGGAGGAATTCGAGGCCTTCAACAAGGTGATCAGCTCCTGGGAGCGCGAGTACCTCCTGCTGAACGTATAAGTCAACAGTAGGAGCCGGCCTTGCCGGCGATTGATCTGAGTGCCACACCAGAGGCTCTAACGCCGTGCCACGAGTCGGGAATGACCTTGCCCTGTTCAGGACACGCTCGAGTCGTCCCTGATCGCTCTGCGTCTGTTCCCGACAGACGAAGGTCCTGAAAAGGGCAAGGCCACTCCCTCCTCCTGAGCAGTGGAGGGCCTCTCTCTTTCAACCTGACCGCACGAAAATCAAGCCCGACCACCTACGCATAGGTGTGGAGCCAGGTACCTGTTGTCAGGACCATTGGTTGTCGGGAACAACCAATGAGTGCACAGGGATGTCTGGAACGTGTCCTGATAACAGGTACCTGGTTCCGCACCGGGTTCGGAGTGCCGATGCCTGATTGCCACAATGCTTTCTGAGACTTGAACCTTGAGCCTAAAAACCCCCGCTACTGAATATCAAAGACTTGACCTATCGCAATACCATTTCGGGGGCCGGGTGTTACTTTCACCATGAGTCAAATTCATTCATTCAGGGACACGTTAATGATCAAATGTGTACTGCCTGATCCAGCCGGGTTTTTCGAAATCCGGTTCGAGTCCAT
>JAHEFT010000135.1 GCA_024640025.1 Chromatiales bacterium | reverse complement strand
GCATCTGCTCGACCAGTTCGTCGTCCGGAAGCTCCGACAGGATGATGTCTTCGTCGTCGTATTGGTCATTCATTCGTTTTCAAGCCTCTGGTTGTTGGTGCCGTCACGCCCCGCCCCACCGGCCGTTTCCGGCCCGCATATCCGCGGCGGCCAGGCGGATGGGGAAGTGCTCTCTTATTTTCCGGTCCGCTGCTGGAGAAATGTACTCCGGGTAATGGCTGGACAGGGTCTTCTTCACTTTTTCGTGCGCCAGTTCGCAGATATCCTCTTTGCCGGTCACTTCCCATTCCCCCGGTGTGCGCCGGTCCGCCACTTCGGGGTACAGGTATTCCTTCTGCATCAACGCCAGGGTCTGGGGCTGGTTCAGGAAATGCCCGGTACCGAAAACGGTATTTTCGATGACATCGTAAGATAGCGTGTCTTCGGTGACCTCGATACCGCGCAACAGTCTTTGTACATTACCCAGCATGTCGTTGTCGATCACCATGCCTTCAAAGGACTGCCCCAGCAGACTGCCGACGATACCCGGATAGGCGGCAATCAGGTTACAGCCGGACAGCGCCAGTGCGGTGGTCGTAATGGCTTTTTCATATCCGGCCTGTGCGTCCATGATCTTGGAGTCGGTCATGCCACAGGCCATGCTGGTCGTGAAACCGAAGTGGTTGCACAACTGGGCGCACGCCGCCATCACCAGGGCCTCCTCGCCGCTGCCACCGCTGAAAGCGCCGGTCCGCAGGTCGGAGATAAAGGGCCACATGCCGAAATTGATGGTCGACCCGGGCTTGACCAGGTTGACGACAGCCAGGCAGGCCAGGGTTTCCGCAAAGCACTGGGCCAGCGCACCCGCCAGTGCAGCAGGGGCCGTCGCACCGGCCTGCGGCGCGACCGCGATGTCACAGGTCAGGCCGAGTTCCGCGATTTTGACCAGCACTTCTGCGTTGTCCTTGCCGAACCGCAGGGGCGAAACGATGGGGCAACCGCCAAACGTGCAGAATGGCCGTTTCAGGAATGCCCCCTCTTCGCCGGCATACAGGTCGAACAGGGCAATAATCGGCTCGATGTGGTCGACTTCGGCGATACCGAGCGCAAAAGGCTTCGAGGTGCCGGCCAGTTCAGCATAGGCGATGTTCAGGTCATGGACGTAGAGTTCCTGGCTGTATTCAGCGGCAATAAAGGGCTGCCCGAACATGTGAATGTGCTCCAGCGTATCGGCCAGCCGGGCCGCGTCGTAAAGGTCGGTCAATACCGTGGGGCGGTACGTCTGCTCGCGGTAGTCAAGGATACTGACCGATTCGCCCGAAGTGCTGAAATAGACTTTCTCACCGCTGACTTCGCAGTCGTATTTCGGGTCCGGGGCGTAAGCGATGTATTCCCTGGCCGAAACGTTCACCAGGTCCTCGACCAGGGCACGGGGAAAACGCAGCCGGTTGTCGTCGCCGAGAATGCAGCCCCCGGGCAGGGCATACTGCAGAATTTCAGGGATCGGATCGCCGATTCCGATATTCTCAAGGATATCCAGGGCCGTTTCATTGATGCGCTGAATGTCGCGGTCGCTGAGGGGCTGGTAAGTACCCCCTCGCATACCCGGCTGAACCGCCTGGCCTTCGACACCGGCTGCCCTCAGGGCACGCCTGGCGTCACGGCCGCCGGCTCGTCTCGGCCTTTTCCGCCTTCTTGCGGAACCTTTGTTGATCTCTGGCATGATTTACCGCCTCCCGTTTGCGGCGCTCGCCGTTGTTAGCCGGCCAGCGCCTTTCCGTTGAGTTTTTTCAGGGTGTCCACGCGCCAGCGCTCGGTTCTTTCGACGTCATTGAAACTGAACAGGTGGAAGCCCGGGATGTCGAGTTTCGGATCATCCAGGAATGGCTCCAGGCCCGCCAGCAAGTCGTCAGGCTGATACGGTTTGGCGCTGATCATCCTGCGCATCAGTCCCTTCTGTTTCTTCAGGGTCTTGACCGACTGACCCACTCCGATTTTCATCGACAGGGCGATCAGCCTGGGGATATCCGCCACGCCCGGCAATCCGAGCCAGGCGGGCAATGTGATGCCCGCAGCACGGATCGAACGCAACCAGTCGATCAGCACCCCGGGGTCGAAACACATCTGGGTAACCAGGTAATTCGAGACTTCCTGCTTTTCCTTCAGCAGGCGTAGTGATTCGATTTCGCTGATAAATGCATGGCCCTCGGGGTGCGCGGCAACTCCGACATACTCGAAACGGTGGCCGATTTCTGCGATATCCCGCAATAAATCCAGTGAACAATCGTAGTCGCCCGCCGGTTGCAGCGCATCGCCCCCGGGGACAAACACGCTTTCTACCCGGGCCTCGTCCAGGCGGGCTAGAATCTCACGCAGGTGACCCTTGTCCCTTACCACGCGGGCGGCGATATGCGGGACCAGCTTCAGTTGTCTTTCTTCCGGCAGGCCCCGTAATTCGTCAACCATGTCGAGTGTTGGCCCGACCCCGTGCGCTGGTGAACAAGTGATGGAAATATAGGCATGCTTGCGTAAATGAACCAACCGCTCCACGATGGTCCTGGTTGGAATGACCTCGAGGTAGGCCTGCCCAATCATATTTGCAAGAATTTTTGCATTCTTGCTCACGCGGCAGATCTGAAGCTCTGCAGGTACCAGGAGAGGAAGTTCCAGGTGAAGTTTTCCATTTCGGACAAGGGTCCGGGCGCATAGTAACGTGAATTCACACCCTTTTGATTGCGCTCGATAATGGTCTTGTCGGCATGCGTCGTGACGTCCCACAGCCAAATCAGTTTTTCCCTGTCGTAGTCAACACCTTCTTCGGCGTCGCCCCGTACCAGCCAGGTGATGTCGCAATCGGCCGTGTCCGGGCCCAAAGGCGTGAAGCGGTAAATCACCACGTGGTCGCAATACATCAGGCCAAAAGTAACCGGCCCGACCTGCAGGTCCGTGGTTCCCCCGTCATAGTCCTTGATACTCCCCATCAGCGGCGCCAGGGGCTGGCCGTCGAAGCTGCCGGTCAGGTGGTCACGGATCAGCGGGTAGCGGTCGTAGGAAAAGTCCGCCCCGAATGCCGGCGCATCCATATACATGCGGTTGACCGTCTTGTCGCTAAGTCCGCAAACTGCCGCCCGCCCCATCACATCCAGACCCAGTTGATCGCTGCGCGAGCCGGGAAACGCCAGGCCGTGACCGCGTGAATATTCCGGGTGGGCAGGCGCGCAGTGATAACACTCCGTGTAGTTTTCCACCGCCAGTTTCCAGTTCGAGGCGATGGGATAGCTCTGGCGGTGGGCTACTTTTGCATTTTCCAAACCGTAGGACTCCAGGCAACCGGCAAGCCCCTCTTTAACCAGGGAAAAGGGCGCCGGGTCGGCGGCGAAGTTGATGAAGATCATTCCGTGTAGCATGCCCACATGGATTTTCTTCAGCCCGATACCTGATTTGTCGAACGATTCACCCATGTGCGCCGCCGCCTTGAGCTCACCATCGAGATCATAGGTCCAGCCATGGTAACGGCAGGTCAGGCGCTTGGAGCAACCGCTGCTCTCCACGCAAACACGTGAGCCGCGGTGCTGGCAGACATTCAATAATGCATTGATTTCGGTTTCAGAACTGCGCACGATGATGACGGATTCCTGATCGAATTCGAACAGGAACCAGTCACCGACCTCGGGAATTTCGCTCTGGTGTCCTGCATACAGCCAGGACTTCAGAAAAATCTGCTCGATGTCGTGCCGGTACACATCCCGATCACGGTAAAAAACCTGGGGCAGCGAGTACCGCTTTGGGTGCGTCGCCGCCAGTCTGGCCAATTCCTGTTTATTCACTGGCTCTTACCCTTCCTTATTTTCTGTTTCAGTTTCTGAGGTCTTGGTTGAGGTAGATGATCTCGCCATCCAGCAAAGTCATCACAACCTGCACTTCGCTGAGTTCTGTCGTCGGGATCCTGAACAGATCGCGGTCGAGTACGACGATATCCGCCCGTTTGCCGGTTTCGATC
>JAHEFT010000006.1 GCA_024640025.1 Chromatiales bacterium | reverse complement strand
CGCTGGTTGAGTCAGCGCAGACGGTACGCGGGACCGTAACGCGGGTATCCGGTGATTCAGGGTTTTTCATCGAGGATACGGAAACCGTCTTCGATGAGCAGTCTTCCAGGGCCCTGTTCGTGTCGGATACAGAACTCGCCCGCTCGGTCCGGCCGGGCCAGCAACTGGTGCTCAGCGGCCACGTTTCAGAGTCAGGCTCGCGCCTCGATAAACTGACCGCGCTGGCCGGTATCACAGCTTTTGAGATTTGCGCTGAACAGTCTGAATTACCGCTTACCCGGATCAGTTTGCCGATGAACTCTGCTGAACGCGAGGTCCTGGAGGGAATGCGGGTCTCTTTGGAGCAAACATTGACCCTCACCGATGTCTACAACCTGGACAGGGGGGAATTGACCTTAAGTTCGAACGGCGTTCTGCGGGTGCCCACCGAAATCGCAATGCCGGGGACCGCCGCAAGGAGACTTGAAAAGGAGAACCGAAACCACTCCATCGTCGCGATTTTGCCTTCTACCCCCGACACCATGGCAGTCGGTGCAACCACTCAAAGGGTGAGCGGTTTGATGGGCCATAACGGCCGCGCCCAACAATTGTTTCTTGATGTCACTCCGGAGATGAGCGTTGCGCTACCTTCTCCGCCCGTGCCCGCAGGCAGTGGATCCATCAGGATCGTCACCAGCAACCTGCTGAATTTTTTCAACGGTGATGGCAGGGGGCGTGGATTCCCCACTGAACGCGGCGCCGCCAGTTTTGACGAGTTTGTGGCCCAGACCGAACGCATCGAGGCTGTCATGGCTCAGCTGCAGCCGGACTTGCTGGCCGTTCAGGAACTGGAGAACGACGGTTTCGGACCGGACAGCGCTGCCCATGCACTGCTGGACATTCTGAACGACACGGGCAATAGCGACTGGGCATTTGTTGCGCCCAGACCGGACGGAATCGGTGGCGACGTCATCACGGTGGGGCTTTTTTACCGCCGGCAGGTGCTGCAGACCGTGGGTTCACCAAGAGTGCTCGACAGCCCGGAATTCAGGCATCTCAGCCGGCAACCCCTGGCGCAACTGTTTCGTGACCCTGGGACCGGCACGACTTTTCTCGTCGCGGTCAATCACCTGAAATCCAAGGGGAGCTGCCCTGAAAGTGGAGTTAACGCGGATCAGGAAGACGGACAAGGCTGCTGGAACAGGGCCCGAACGGATGCGGTCAAGGCCGAAGTCCACTGGCTTGAAGACCTTGCCGAGAACCTGGACACAAAACACATGCTGGTCCTGGGCGACCTGAATGCCTGGCGCAAAGAAGATCCGATCAGGCAGTTCACCGCCTCGGGATTGATTGATCTCGTTGAGAGCCTGTCGGGCCTGCCGCAGTACAGCTTCCTATACTGGGGTCAGACCGGCACACTGGATTATGCATTTGCATCCCCGGCCCTGGAAAAATTTGCCCTCAGAGCTGAAATCTGGCACATCAATGCCGCCTGGCCGGCCGGCGCGGATCAGCCCCAACCCTGGCTGCGCGCTTCCGATCACGACCCGGTATTGGTGGAGTTTGATTTCAGCCAATCGGCAACATCTGACTGAATTTCCTCAAAAATGGATTCAAATCGGTCCGCAAGCATCGGCTTGAACCCGGACCAGATTTCTCCGGTCCGGTGCAGCGGATTATCGCGGGAAAGCCGTCGCCCCAAACCACGCAGGCTGTGGAGTATTTCCGATTCTTCCTGGTAGGCAGCGAACAGCCCGCGCTGGTCAGCATATTTCATGAACTTTTTGAGCCGTTCCGGCAGGCGGCCGTCATGCCTGGCCAGCATGTCCCTCACGCCCTGGTCGAACTCCTGCAGGGAATTTTCAGAATACTCGTCCCAACGCAGCGCCAGTACATGATCAAGAGCCAGGTCGATGATGATCCCGGCATAACGTCTGAAAGGGGGCTGAAACAGGCTCCTCAACTCTGCGACGCCTTGCATGGCGTCGGTATGGGCGTCGATATGGCGATGCAAGATGATGCCTTTTTGGATGGCGGCGTCATACTTTCCCAGCGCTTCCCGCCCACTGACAAAATCTCCCAGCATGGCGCCGAGCCGCAGTCCTTCATCGTCGCCGGCAAGCAGCAGATGTGCCAGGAAATTCAAAAAAGGTGGTCGCAGGCTAGGAAGTGATGATTCATCGGCGCAATTTACCAGAATCCGATCCGTCTGGCTTGAACCCTCCCGTCTGCGGTATCATGACTGTTCCCGCGAGGTGGTTTACCAGGCCATGACCAAAGCCCCGACAGTCGAGCAACCAGAACAGTTTCCAACCGAGCACTGCGAGTTCCTGATACGCGGCCCCGTCGGTGCGATCGAGTGCGCCGTGGAAGTACCCGAGCCCGGTGAGGAGCTGCCCGCCACGGTGATTATTTGCCATCCTCATCCGCTGCACGGTGGAACCATGCGTAACAAGGTCGTCACCATCATGGAACGATCCATGCGTGAACTGGGGCTGCGTACCGTTCGATTTAACTTCCGTGGCGCCGGCGAGAGTGAAGGTGAATTTGACGATGGTTACGGTGAAACCGATGACCTCTTTGCAGTCGCCGAGTGGGTCAGACGCACCCGGCCCGATGACGATTTATGGCTTGGAGGCTTTTCTTTTGGCGCATACGTGGCGGTGAGAGCAGCGCTCAATCTCCAGGTCGGTCAGCTCATCTCGATTGCGCCCGCGGTAGACCGTTACCCTTTCGACAGCCTGCACCACCCGGAGTGTCCCTGGCTGGTCATCCAGGGTGATGAGGATGAGGTAGTGAACATCGATGCTGTCCGGAATTGGGTAAATTCTCTCGATCCCGAACCGGAGCTGGTGGTCATGAAAGAGGCGGATCACTTTTTCCACCGGCGCCTGATGGATCTGCGCGGCCTGCTCAAGAACGGCGTGGCCACTCAGCTCCCCGAACCGGTCCGCAGCCTGGACTCCCAGTAAACCCGTTTTGCGCCACCCGTCTCCGCTGAGCCACTATCGGAATCTAGCCGGCAAGGGCGATTTTATTTCCGATCCCGACCAGGAACGTGTCTTAAAAGCGCTGGATGCCCTGTGGCACGCCCTGCAACGACAGCGCGACCCAAGGTTTTTGGACAGACTCCGCCGCAAGCGACCTGAAACCGTATCCGGCCTGTATATCTGGGGAGCGGTTGGGCGTGGTAAAACCTGGTTGATGGACCTGTTTTACGAGCACCTGCCGGTTGAACGGAAACAACGGATACA
This sequence comes from Chromatiales bacterium, assembly GCA_024640025.1. GTDB lineage: Bacteria > Pseudomonadota > Gammaproteobacteria > Xanthomonadales > SZUA-36 > JAHEFT01. The sequence continues at coordinate 45,840 of JAHEFT010000006.1, read as the reverse complement.
CTTTCACCGGTTCATGCAAAGAGTCCACCGGAGTCTCGGTGACCTTGGGGAGGTTCGCGACCCGCTACCCAGAATCGCCGCCGACTGGGCCCAAAAATGCAGCGTGCTCTGCCTGGACGAGTTTTTTGTCTCTGATATCGCGGATGCCATGCTGCTGAGCGGCTTGCTCGAAGCCCTGTTCCTCAACGGTGTCACGCTCGTGACCACGTCGAATATTGCACCGGACCGGCTGTATGAAGATGGCTTGCAGAGGGCCAAATTCCTTCCGGTCATCGAATTGATCAAGCAGCATACCCGGGTGATCGAATTGTCCGGCAAAACGGATTTCCGGCTACGTATCCTGGAACAGTCGGAAATATTCCATTATCCGCTGGACGAGGCAGCCGATCGCGTGATGACCGAGAGTTTCAACCGCATGACGGCCGAATTCGAACTCAACCATTACCTCGATATCAACGGCCGTAATTTTCAGGCCCGAAGGCGTGGTGACGGCGTCATCTGGTTCGAATTTGAAGAACTTTGCAAAAAACCCCGCGGCAACATCGATTTCATCGAAATTGCGCGTGCTTTCAACACCGTTGTACTGAGCAATATGCCGCAACTCGGGGAAGACGACGCAAATGCGGCCCGAAGATTCGTCAACATGGTGGATGAATTCTATGATCGCAACGTTAAACTGCTGATTTCCGCCGCCGTACCGATAAGGGAACTGTACCGGGGACGGCAACTGGAATTTGAATTTCAGCGGACCGCCAGCCGCCTGATCGAGATGCAATCACATGACTACCTGGCGCGGCCACACCTGTCCTGAAAAAGGTGAAAGGGCCGGCAAGGGGTGAGCCGGCCCTTTCGTGAGAACGGTGCAAGGGGAACACCGGTCTCGAACCAGACATGCCGCAAGGGGGGGCGGCACACCCGGTTTGATCGATTCCTTAAGCAATTAAAAATAGTTTTTGCCCTTCGTTCATCATAGCCCAGGTGGTTGGTTTTGGCAAAGTGTTGCCTACTGGACTTTTCGGCTCCCACGCAGGGCATCAACCGAGAACGTTACGACGTCTCCATCAGGCGTTTTCATGGGCTGGCCCTCCTGTGGGCCGAAAGCGACCCCGTAGATGATCTCGAAACTGAGCGGGTACCTTGCGTCCGTCACGAAGGCAGAATATGCCTGTTTCAAAGCGCTCGCATCCCCATACCCCTGGTCCCAGCCTTCGATGAGGAGTGAGGTTCCGGTTGCTTCGAGTTCTGCGAACATCGCGCCCAGGTCCGGGTAACTCAGGGTGATGATCTCCATGTCCATCACGGGCTCTCTGAACCCCGCCGCCACCAGTGCATTTCCAATCTCTACCAGGTCGGGAAACTCCGGCAAGGTCACTTCCGACTCCACACTTGACCAGGATTCTCGCAATTCCCTTAGCGTTGCGGGGCCAAAAGTGCTGATGAGGAGCATGCCGTCGGGTCGGAGAACCCGGCGAAATTCGGAAAACATCGCCTTGGGATCAGTGCACCAGTAAGTGGCCAGGTTTGCGACCGCCATATCTGCCGATCGGGTGGCAAATGGCAGCGCCCCAATGTTCCCGCAAACACCGCTCAATGGCTTGAGCAGACCCGAGCGGCGACGCAGTCCGGTCAACATGGCCATCGAGATATCCAGCCCTGTCACCTGTGCCTTCCGGAACAGCTTTTTTAGCTTTGCAGTCCCAAAACCGGTTCCGCAGCCCAGGTCCAGAATTCTCGCGGGCAAAACCCGGTTGAACGAGGTCCGCTCCAGCAGGCGGTTGCAAACTTCCTGCTCAAGCGCCGCGTGCTCGTCATAATGGCTGGCGATTTCGTCGAAAGCACGGCGAATGTTTTGGAGATTTGACACAAAAACGCTCCGGGAAAAATAGGGAAATTTCCTACAGATTATCGCACGGGATGATGAAAGTGATGGCGGTCCCGATCGCGTATGCTCAGTAGCCTTGAACAAAATCATGAAAAGTCCGGGGATTCCGAAAATCCGGAGAAATTTCGCATCCTGGACACATTCGGCGCTCAACGGATTGTTGCCGCGCCATTGCCTGATGTGCGGCGGCGATAGCGGCCCACACAACCTCTGCCTGCCGTGTTCGTCTGAACTCCCCCGGGTAAACCACGCCTGCCTGCAATGCGGACTTCCGCTTTCCCACCCGTCCGACCGGTATTGCGGACACTGCCTGCGCCAGCCGCCACCCTGGCAATACGCCACCACTGCCCTGGTTTACGGTTACCCGGTAGACCAACTCGTACGCCGTTTCAAGTTTGGCCGCAGCCTGGCATGCGGCCAGGTCCTGGCCCGGGAGCTGATCCTGGCTGTGCGGCGGCGGAACGCGGTGCCGCCGTGCATAATCCTGCCCGTACCGTTACATCGATTTCGCCATTTTTCGCGAGCATTCAACCAGGCAGACCTGATCGCAAGGCAGGTTGGAAAGGCCCTGCAGTTGCCGGTAGATGGATCGGTGCTTAGGCGCTGTCGCCGGACCCGCGCCCACTCGGGGCTGGATGCCGCCACCCGGAAACTGAATATCAGTGGGGCATTCGACTGCACGATTCCGGCGCGAAAAATAGCCGAATTCAGGCACGTGGCGCTGGTTGACGATGTGATGACCACGGGCGCAACCCTGGCCGAATGCGCCAGGACTCTGGAAAGAGCCGGGGTCTCCTGCGTGTCCGTTTGGGTGGCTGCCAGGACCCTGGAACCTCATCAACTGGCCAAATAAATCCCGCTGACCAAAAAATGACCCAACAGGCCCATAAACAGTGCAAACCCCACCCAGTTGTTGTTTAGAAAGGCATTGAAGCAGGCGTCCCGGTCGCGGGTCCGGATGCTGAACAACTGTCGTCCAAAAAGCAGTAAAGAAACCAGGGTGGCGGCAAACCACGGCCACCGCAACGTGAACAACAGACCTGTGGCTAACAGCATCACGACCATCGCTACCATCAGTAAACCGGTGATCAGTATGTCGAACCGGCCAAACAGGATAGCCGTGGACCTGATGCCCACACTCACATCATCCTCGCGGTCGACCATGGCATACAAAGTGTCATAAATAACTGACCAGATCGTGTTGATGGCCAGCAAAACCCACGCAAGCGGCGGCACCAGCGAATTTTCAGCTGCAAAAGCCATCGGTATTCCCCAGCCGAAGGCGATGCCCAGAACGACTTGCGGCAAATGCGTGAAACGCTTGAAAAAGGGATAGGTCGACGCCAGCACGGCCCCGACGAGCGCCAGTTTGATCGTCAGGAAGTTAGTAAACAGAACCAGCAGAAACGCGAGGGCCATCAGTATCAGGAAAAGTCCCAATGCCTGCTTCAGGCTCAACTCACCGGAGGCAAGAGGTCGCTGACGGGTCCGTTCGACATGCGGATCGAAGTCCCGGTCAGCGATATCATTCATCACGCAGCCCGCTGCGCGCATTATCACGACACCGCAGGTGAATATGAATATGTTGCGCAGGGAAGGCCGCCCCTGTCCGGCAAACAGCAAGGCCCACCAGGTCGGCCACAACAGCAGCAATATGCCGATGGGCTTGTCAAAGCGCATCAGGCGCCAGTATGCATTCCACTGTCCGGTCATCACGATATTCTGACCGCTTCAGGCAGGAAGGCAAGTACTCGGTCGTGGCGGTGAGGCTGAAATCCGCTAGAATGCGCGCCATGGAATTGATTGATATCGGCTGCAACCTGACCCACGACTCTTTCGACGGCGATCGGGCGCAAGTTCTGGACCGGGCGCGAGAGGCCGGGGTCATCCAGATGATTGTCACCGGCGCCAGCGAACAAGGCAGCAAGACCGCCCTGCAGCTTGCACGGGAATATCCCGGTGAACTGTTTGCGACAGCAGGGGTGCATCCGCACCTGGCGTCCTCGTTCAGTGACGAAACCGAAGCCCTGTTGAGTGAACTAAGTTCGCATAAGGAAGTAGTGGCCGTGGGTGAAACCGGTCTCGATTATTTTCGTGATCTTTCACCCCGGGACGTGCAGCGCGACGTTTTTCACAGGCAGCTGAAAATCGGAATCGATAGCGGCCTGCCGCTGTTTCTGCACATGCGGGACGCCCACAGCGACTTTTACGCGATCCTTCGGGACGTTCGCGATCAATTGAGCGACGTTGTGGTGCACTGCTTTACAGGAAGCCGGGAGGAACTTCACGACTACCTGGGACTGGATTGCCACATCGGGATCACCGGCTGGATTTGCGACGAGCGGCGCGGCACGCACATGAAGGATTTCCTTGGGGATATCCCCTCGAACCGCCTGATGATCGAAACGGACGCGCCCTATCTCAAACCGAGAAACCTGAGGCCGCGTGTGAAAAGCCATCGCAATGAGCCCCGCTGGCTTCCCTGGATTCTGAATACGGTGGCCGAGGCGCGCAATGAGGATCGTGATGTGCTGGCAGAGCAAACAACGGCCAACGCCCGGCGTTTTTTCCGTATTCCGGGATTGTAGGGGCGAAATTATTCGCGTTTAAAATCGCTCCTACATGACCTGCGAAGTCAGCAGAGCCAGGCGCTTGTGCTGCATTTTCAGGCTCATTTCCAGTTCACGGTAGCGCAGGGCAAAGGACGCGGTTTCGGTTTCGATCCGTTCCGCCAGCCTTTGCCTGCCGGCCTGCACACGCTCCATCTGCAACTGCTGCCATTCCTTGATGATTTCGACATACTGCGCGTATTCTGTTTCCAATTGCTTTTTCCAGCGCGGACTGACGCCCTCTCGCTCGAGTTTTTCACGGGCAGCCTTGAACTCCATGTTCAGCCTGGCGCGCATGACCTTGAAAGCCGGCGCGCGCTTGCGATTTTTTACCAGCCCCAGCAAAGCACAGGTAGAGATGAACCACTTGTTGATATCCAGGTGCCACCAGCGAATTCCACAGCGGTAGTCACTTTGAAACAGATGGTGGTAGTTGTGGTAGCCCTCACCGTAAGTGATCAATGCCAGGAAATGCTGATCGCGGGCTGAATTCTCATCCGTGTAGGGCTGGCGGCCCCACATGTGTGCCAGAGAATTGATAAAAAACGTGATGTGATGCGTAACTACCAGGCGTGCAATACCCACCAGCAGGAACATGCCGAGCATGTCACCCGTCAGCCAGCCCAGGAACAGGGGCAGCACCAGGTTGGTCGTCCAGACGAGGGTCCAGTACCAGCGATGCTGCCAGGCAGCCACCGGGTCTTTCTCGAGGTCGCGCACAACACTGTAGTCGACCTTTCCGCTGGGATAATCCTTCAACATCCAACCGATGTGCGCAAACCAGAACCCCCGCCCGATGGAGTATGGGTCCTTGTCGTTGTCATCCACTTCACGATGGTGAATGCGGTGGCGGGCCGACCAGACGATGATGCTGTTTTGAAGCGACATGCCGCCCACCACGGCTAAAAACCATTTCAGCGCAGGATGGGCATCGTAGGTCCGGTGAGACCAGAGGCGGTGATAACCGCTGCCGATACCAATGCCGTTCAGAACGACGAATATGCCGAAAAACGCCCAGGCCCAGCTACTGAAACCGTGCACGATGCCATACCAGGGCACGACGGTAATGGCGGCGAGAAACGTCAACCCAAGCACCGCCGTGACGGCCCAGTTGATGGGGGCGTGTTCCTTTTCCTCTCTATGAATGACTGCAGACATTGAAATACCTGTTAAAAAGATCGAATCGTCGATATGCAATCTTTCATTCTAGATGAAGGCCGCTATCAGCGCACGAAATAAACCCAATGCGGGGTAGACCTCAGGTTCTCAAACCCGTTCCCTTGTGCAGCAAAATCATGCACCCGGTAAACAGCACGGCGCCGGCGATAATGATCACGCCGTAGGTCGCCACCAGGCTGACATCGGACACGCCCAGCATCCCGTAGCGAAACCCATTGACCATGTAGAGTATGGGATTGACCACGGAAACCTTCTGCCAGAAAGCCGGGAGGAGTGCGATTGAATAGAATACACCCCCAAGGTAGGTCAGGGGCGCGAGGACGAAGGTGGGAATAATCGCAATATCGTCGAATTTCTGGGCAAAGATGGCATTGATCAAACCGGCGAGTGAAAACACGATAGCCGTCAACAACAACACGGTAAGCATGACCAGCGGGTGCTGCACTTCAATCGGTGTGAAAAGTAACGAAACCGCCATCACGACCCCGCCCACCATCAGGCCGCGCGTCAGCGCTCCGGTCACATAGCCGGCCAGGATGACCCAGTTGGGTAGCGGCGAAATCAGTAATTCCTCAATATGCTTGCCAAACTTGGCCCCGAAAAAGGACGAAACCATGTTGCCGTAGGAGTTGGTTATTACCGACATGATGATCAGGCCGGGCACAATGTATTGCATGTAGGTAAAACCGCCCATTTCACCGATCCGGCGTCCGATCAATTCCCCGAAAATGATGAAGTAAAGCGTCATCGTGATCGCAGGGGGGACGATGGTCTGGCCCCAGATCCGCAGGATCCGCGTAATCTCCTTCCGAACGATGGTTTTATAGCCAACCCAGTGCAGGTTCTCGCTCATGCGGCCTCAACTCCCTGTGCCGCTCCCCTGTCCACCAGTTTCATGAACAGTTCTTCAAGCCGGTTGGCCTTGTTGCGCATACTCAACACGTGAATACCCTGGCGCTCCAATTCGGCAAACAGGGTATTCAACGACTTCTGCTTCGGTATCGAGGCCTCCAGGGTCCTGTCATCACGGACCACGATGTCAATGCCATCCACGGCGGGACAGTCAACAATGGCTTCCCGCAAATCCAGAACGAAGGTTTCCACGTCCAGTGTCGCCAGCAGTGACCGCATGTCCGTATTCTTGATGATTTCGCCATGGTCGATAATGGCGATGTTCCGGCACAGGCTCTCTGCCTCCTCCAGGTAGTGAGTCGTCAGTATCACGGTGGTTCCATGGTTATTGATGTCTTTCACGAACTCCCACATCGAACGCCTGATTTCGATATCAACGCCTGCAGTCGGTTCGTCCAGAATCAGCAGCCGGGGCTCGTTTACCATGGCCCGCGCAATCATCAGCCTGCGCTTCATGCCGCCTGACAGGGTGCGGGATATTTTCTCAGCCTTGTCCCATAAATCCAGCTGCTTGAGGTATTTTTCGGCCCTGTCCAGGGCAATTTCACGGGGAATACCATAGTAGCCGGCCTGGTTGACCACGATTTCCATCGGCTTCTCAAACTGGTTGAAGTTCAGCTCTTGCGGAACCAACCCGATTTGCGCCATGGCCTTCGACCGATCCTTCTGAACACTGGTGCCGAACACCAACGTCTCACCGCTGGTTGCATTGACCAGCGAGGAAATGATTCCAATCAATGTCGATTTACCGGCGCCGTTGGGCCCCAGTAAGGCAAAGAAGTCCCCTTCTTCCACTTTCAATGAAATGCCCTTGAGAGCCTCTACCCCGTTCTTGTAGGTTTTTCTGAGATTATTGATTTCCAGCGCATACATGAGATGTGATTCACTTACCTTTGCCAACCGTTTCCAGTGTGGTGGAGAAGACCCTCGAATTCAATGACCATTCACCTATGGACAGCACCATGGATTCGTCCTAACCTGTTCCGCTGGCTTTTCCCACTAAAATGATCTTTATGTATTTCAAGCGATTGAGTGTTATCACACTGTTCAGCAGCTGTTTTCTGTTGCCCCCAACTGCCGCCCTTACCCAGGAGGGCGAATATGAACCGGGCCTGGTATTGGAAACCTGCGAACTGGTTGTACCCGGGACACCGCTGTCTGCCGTGGGTGAATGCGGCTGGATGAATGCTGCGGAAAACCCAGACGAGCCCGAGGGACGCCAGATCAGGGTGCGCGTTGCGCGTGTTCCCGCCCATGGGCGCACAACGGAACCTGATCCCCTGGTCTTTTTCGCCGGCGGTCCCGGACAATCGGCCACGGAGAGCTGGCCCATCATTGCCGGCGCACTCAAGAAAGTGAATGAAAGCCGGGATATCCTGCTGGTTGACCAGCGCGGAACCGGGCAGTCCAACCCACTGAAGTGCCCGGAGGCCGAACTCGAGAAAGCGCTGGCATCGGACTGGGATGACCTTGCCAAAACGACCCGGGAATGCCTGGATTCCCTGGACGGCGACCCCCGCTTTTACACCACGACCATCGCCATGTTTGACATCGATGCCGCGCGCGAAGCCCTCGGTTACGAAACCGTCAACCTGTATGGCGGCTCATACGGTACCCGCGCCGCCCAGGTCTACATGCGGCTCTTCCCCGAAAGGGTGCGAACGGCCGTGCTGGACGGCGTGGTGCCACAAACCCTTGCGCTCGGATCCGAGCATGCGGCAAAACTTGACCAGGCCATCTTTCGCGTGCTCGAAGGATGTGAAGCTGATCCCGTGTGCGGTGAAAACTTCCCCGATAGCCCCGGAAAACTTTCCCTGTTGATGCAGAGGTTGGAGCAAGCCCCCGTGGATATCACGGTGGAACACCCGACTACCGGCGAGCTTTTCCCTATGTCTTTCGACCGAGATGTTCTTTCTTCTTCCCTTCGGTTCCTGACTTACTCTTCGGATACCCAGGCCATGCTGCCCCTGCTGATTCACGAGGCCGCTGTCGAACAGCGTTATGAGCGCCTGGCCAGCCAATTGCTTATTGCGGCTACCGGGCTTCAGCAAAGCATTTCCCAGGGCATGGAACTTTCCGTAATGTGTGCCGAAGATTTCCCGCTCTTCCCCGAGAATCCCGGACCCAACAATTACCTGATGGGCGACATGTTGGAAAAGGCGGTCAGGATACAGTGCGGAGTCTGGCCCAGGGGGCGAGTGCCCGAAAACTTTCATGAACCGGTCACGGCGGATGTGCCTGTGCTGCTGCTGTCGGGCGAACTGGACCCGGTCACACCACCGGAATATGCAGATCGCGTGGCCACCTACTTCCCGAACAGCCGCCACCTGGTGGCGCCCGGGCAAGGGCATATCGCAACCACCAGAGGCTGCATGGGCAAAATCGTTTCCGAGTTCATCATCGCGGGCAACGCCGACGATCTGGAAACGGACTGTATGTCCGATTTGCAAGCAACACCCTATTTCATCTCGCTGACGGGGCCCACACCATGATCGAGGTAAAGAACCTGCACAAGTCCTTCGGCGATGTCAAGGCAGTCAAGGGTGTCACGTTCACGGCCAGAGACGGCGAAATCACCGGGCTGCTCGGACCCAATGGTGCGGGTAAGACCACGACCCTCCGGATGCTCTATTCCCTGCTGCCGCCGGACCAGGGCGAAATCCGGATAGACGGTCTCGACCCGACCCGGAGCGCCATGGAAATAAAGCGGACGCTCGGTGTCGTGCCCGACAGCCGCGGTTTGTATTCGCGCCTTACGGCACGCGAGAACATAACGTACTACGGCGAACTTCATGGCATGAGCAAGAAAGCCATTCAACAGCGGATCGATCATTTGACTGAGACGCTGGACATGGGTGATTTCATCGACCGCAGGACAGAAGGTTTTTCACAGGGCCAACGCGTGAAAGTGGCGATCGCGCGCGCCATGGTGCATGAACCGCAGACCATCCTGATGGACGAACCCAGCAACGGGCTGGATGTGATGACCACCAGGGCGTTACGGCACTACATACGTAGCCTGAGGGATGAAGGCCATTCGGTCGTGCTTTCGACCCACATCATGCAGGAGGTAGCCGCACTGTGTGACCGTATCGTGATCATCGCCAAGGGGGAAGTTGCCGCAGACGGCACGGCGGCGCAGCTTCTGGAGCGGTCTGGTTCCGATTCCCTGGAAGATGCTTTTGTAAAACTGATCGGCTCAGAAGAGGGGTTGCTGGCATGAGGGGGCTTACCACGGTATTCAAAAAGGAAGTTCGTGAAAATATTCGCGACCACCGGGCTCTATTCAATTCGCTCCTGTTGGGGCCCCTGCTCTTTCCGCTGCTGTTTGTCGGCATGATGTGGTTCGTGACCAGTGCAGAAAAGGAACGTGCGGAGCAAACGCTGGAATTGCCGGTCATCGGCGCCCACTACGCGCCCAGCCTGATACGTTTCCTCGAGCAGCAGGGAGCCGAGATTCAGCCCGAGCCGGAAAACCCTGAAGAACTGGTTCTCAGCCAGGAGGTCCCGGTGGTGCTCCGGATTCTGCCCGAATATCCCGAAAAATGGGCCGAGGGTCTGCCGGCGCCGGTCGAGGTAATTTCGGATCCATCACGGCAGGAGTCCAATGCACCGATTAAAAGGGTTAAAGGTCTGCTATACGGATACGGCCAGCAAATCGGCTCACTGCGGTTGCAACTGCGCGGCGTTTCTCCCCAGGTGGCCTCGCCGATCATGATCAAGGACGTGGATCTGTCCACACCCAAGAGCCGCGCCATTCTCGCCGTCATTTTTCTGCCTTATGTGCTGATGATCACGGCTTTCACCGGCGCGACCCACCTGGCCATGGACACGACAGCCGGCGAAAAAGAGCGCAAATCCCTGGAGCCCTTATTGATCAACCCGGTCCCGCGCTGGCAGATCATGACCGGCAAGATGATCACCACGATGGTTTTTGCCATGGCTTCGCTTGCCCTAACACTGGTTTCGTTCCGCATAGTCTTGCCTTACATGCCCGTTGGCGCATTCGGTATGGACCTCACACTGGGACTGGAAACGCTGTTGATAATCCTGTTGATCCTTTCACCTGTCGCCATCCTGGCAGCCGCGCTGTTGACCCTGCTCGCTTCATTTGCCAAGAGCTACCGTGAAGCGCAAAGTTACATGGGGCTGGTGATCCTGATCCCGATGATTCCGAGCCTTATTTTCATGGCCAATCCGATCAAGGCCGAGGCGTGGATGATGGGTATCCCGCTGTTCTCGCAAAACCTGCTGATTGGAGAAGTCATCCGCGGAGAGACAGTGTCTCTGGGTTGGTACGGTCTGTCGATCGCCAGCACGCTCGCCATAGGTCTGGTGCTAGCCGCGCTTGCAGCCAACCTGTATAACCGACCCAAATTGATATTCAGCGGCTCGTAACTATCGCTAATGGAGGAATTTATATGAAGAACCGGATATTGATCCTGGCGCTGTTTGCGCTCTCGGCTTTTGGCACTGGCCTGCAAGCGGGCGAAGTTCCCGCCGTGGGCAGTCCGGCGCCCGGATTTCATTTGCAGGACCAGAATGGCGACTGGCACGACCTGGCGGACTACCAGGGCACCTGGCTGGCCATTTATTTCTACCCGAAGGACGATACGCCCGGATGTACCACCGAGGCCTGCAATTTTCGCGATAACATCTATGCATTCAAGGGCATCGGCGCCGCAGTCGTGGGAATCAGCGTGGACGACGTTGATTCACACAAGGAGTTTTCTGAGAAATACAAACTTCCGTTCATCATCCTGGCTGACGAAGACGGTGCGGTTGCGAAAGACTATGGGGTATTGCGGGACTGGAAACTGGTGAAGATCGCGAGCCGCCAGTCCTTCCTCGTGAATCCCGAAGGCGTGATCATCAAGCACTATGCCGATGTCGACCCTGACAACCACACCCAGGAAGTTTTGAATGACCTGCAAGGCCTGATCGGCGAATCAGGCTAGTTAATCACTCGGGAACATAGGGAAGCCGTTCCGGGCCCGGGCCGCTTCCGGCGCGCAATAAACCGCCGAACTGGCCAGCAGGATCGCCGATATTGCCAGGGATTTGACTGTTTTTTGCACAATTCTTCTCGCTCTCTGGAAAAACAGGTGCTACAGTATAGTCAGGAAAAGGATTTCCTGGAGGACATTGTCATGGATGACACTACCAAACAGGCGGCGTCCGCTGCCGTCCGGATTGACCCGGACCCGAAACCAAATAGCCAGAAATCCGGCGATGCTTTTGTCGCCTATATGAACGATCCAGTCGAAAAGGTTGAATCGCCGACTTCTAAGCAGCCGGGACTGACGACCACCGCCAAAGCGCTGGACCGCTGGTTCACCGAACGCCAGAAGAACCAGGGCGCACCAAGATTGCTCGAGGTCCCGAACGAGGTGCTGGTCACCAATGCGGGCCCTCTTCAACTGACTGGAAACATCACGCTGGTGCATGAAGACGGGACGGTCCAATACTCTAATCACGTGACGCTCTGCCGCTGTGGGGCCTCCGGGACCAAGCCCACCTGTAACGGGCAGCACCTGGAACGGGAATTTCTCAACCCCGGAAAAATTTCGGAAGCATCGGAAATAGCCGCCTCACAGCGACCCAGCAAAATTACTTTGTCCTGTATCAAGGACGGCCCGATCACGTTTCGCGGCCGACTTCGGTTGCATAACCAATTCAACCAGGAGTGCGTAAAGATGCGAGGATCGCTTTGCCGCTGCGGCCAATCCGCCAGTAAGCCTTTTTGCGACGGGTCCCATTCGAGAACAGGCTTCAAAACGGGTTGATGTATTGCGCCGATAGGCCATGGGCGGCACAATCCGCTGATGGATGTTTTTCGCGTATTTCAAATTGAAGCAGCTCATCGTCTGCCCAATGTTCCTGAAGGGCACAAGTGCGCCCGGCTGCATGGGCATTCATTTCGAATAGAAATTCATATCAGTGGCCCTGTCGGCCAGCATTCCGGCTGGGTGATGGACTTTGCCGACTTGCGTCGTGCTTTCCAGCCTCTGTTTGATCAACTCGATCACCATTGCCTGAACGACATCGACGGCCTGGAGAATCCAACCAGTGAAAACCTGGCCCGCTGGATCTGGGACCGCCTGCATGCCAGCCTGCCACAACTTTCCAGGGTAGTGGTGCAGGAAACCTGTAACGCCGGGTGCGTCTATACCGGACCCTGAATGCCGGCGCGTTTTGCGCTCTTGATAGCCATACAAAAAAAGGCCAGACGGAAGTCTGGCCTAAATTCTTGAGACTTGGAGAGTCTTCACACAATCGTATTCCTTCGAAGAACCATTGTCCCGGTTCATCGACGGAAGTAAGTTTACGGGTGCGCTCCAGTGGGGTAATTGACCTGAGTCATGTTTTACTTTTCCATTTCCTCCAGAATTGTTGCCAGATTTTGAATTATATCTGGCGGGACTGACGGTCAAAGGCTAAGCTTTTGACACTGATCAATTTTATGACAGCCGGCATCGTATACGCTTCACGAATAACAAATCGAAACCAGAGATGACCCATGGAACAGCGAGTTAAATTCAATACGGAACTGATTAAAAGGTACGACATAGCAGGACCTCGCTATACGTCGTATCCGACCGCTGTTCAGTTTATGGAAGGTTTTGACGCGGAAGCTTATCGCCGGTTTACAGCCACCAGCAACAGCGAGCTGATTCCCAAACCACTGTCGCTTTATGTTCACCTGCCCTTCTGTAAGTCGCTTTGCTATTACTGCGGGTGTATGAAAAAGGTGACCCGTCACCAGGAACAGGGCGATCGCTACCTGGAACTCCTGGAGCGGGAGATTGAACTGCAGGGAAAATTGTTCGACCACGACCGGGAAGTTGTTCAGCTCCACTTCGGTGGCGGAACGCCGACTTTCCACAGCGACGAGCAACTCAATCGCCTGATGGCCTGCCTGGGCGAGCATTTTTCGCTGAGTGGCGACGACGGCCGGGAGTTTTCCATTGAGGTAGATCCCAGGACCATGGGTACTGAACGGCTCGGACAGCTGGCCGGTATGGGATTCAACCGGATAAGTCTCGGTGTGCAGGATATCGAACCCAGGGTTCAGAAGGCGGTCAACCGCATTCAGGATCCCAAGGCCACCCTGGACATGATCGAGGATTCCAGGAAACTGGGCTTCAACTCGGTTTCGGTCGACCTGATTTATGGATTGCCTTTGCAGACTGCTGCAAGTTTCAGTAAAACCATCGATACCGTCGTGAGTGCCAAACCGAACCGGCTGGCCGTATACAATTATGCCCACTTGCCACACATTTTCCGTGCGCAGCGCATGATCGATTCCAAGGATATCCCGTCGCCGGAGACCAAGCTCAAGTTGATGGAGTTGACCATCGACAAGCTCACTTCCGCCGGCTATGTCTATATCGGCATGGACCACTTTGCCCTGCCGGAAGACGAACTGACTATCGCGCAACGCGAGGGAGGCCTGCAGCGCAATTTCCAGGGCTACTCAACCCGACGAGAGTGTGACCTGGTTGGGCTGGGGGTCAGTGCCATTGGAAAAGTGGGCGATTGCTATGCTCAGAACATCAAGGACATTCCCACCTGGCAGTCAGTGGTCGACGAGGGACAACTGCCGATCTGGCGTGGCGTCAAGCTGACCACGGAAGACCGCCTGCGCCGCAGCATCATCGAATCCATCATGTGCCACGGTGAAGTCCATTTTCACGAATTCGAGTCAAATTACGCTATTGATTTCCACGACCATTTCGCTTTTGAACTGGGAAACCTGGAACAACTCGAGGAGGACGGCCTGATCGAAATGGGCGATGACGAATTCAAGGCGACACCTGAAGGACGGCTGTTGCTGAGAGCCATTGCCATGATATTTGACGAATACTTGCAAAACCCGCAATACAAACCCAAATTTTCGCGTGTAATCTAGTTATTTTCTGCGCGCCAGGGCCATGACATAAGTAGTTCTACGCATGCGTAGAGGTACCCCTGCACCATATAATGCATCCAAAAGAACCAATTATTGGAGAGCACTTTATGGAAAGTTCCTTAAGAGTCGCGAATATCAGAGATTATCGTCGCGAACCCTCCCGCTCACAGGTTGCCTGCAGCCGATGCGCTCTCGGTGAACTGTGCCTTCCGCGGGGCCTCACGCCTGATGAGACCGAGCGGTTCGAACAGATCGTGCACCGCTCCCGTCCGATCCAGCCTGGAGAACACCTGTTCAGGGCAGGAGACGAATTCCGTTCAGTCGCCTCGGTTCGCACCGGTTGCTTCAAGAGCTATGTCATTGACCATGAAGGGCAGGAACAGGTCCTGGGGTTTCATCTTCCGGGCGAGATCATTGGTCTGGACGCCATTCACTCCTGTAAGCATGTCGCCAACGTCGTGGCGCTCGACACCAGTGCCGTGTGCGGGCTGACATTTGACACCGTTACCAACATGGCGCGGCATATGCCGGAGCTGCAGTCAGAACTTTTCCGTGTTATGAGCCATCGTATCAGTGAACTGGAGACCATCGCCGGCGATCTGAGCGCTGACGAAAGAATCGCGATGTTCCTGCTGTCCCTGTCCGACCGCTTTTCAAGACGCGGATATTCCGACAAGGAATTTATCCTGGCCATGTCACGCCGCGACATCGCGAGCTATCTCAGGCTGGCCACTGAAACCGTCAGCCGTGTGCTGGCCCGATTCCAGAAGGCCGGGGTGGTCAAAGTCGACCGCAAACAGGTCCGCATCATGAACATGGACGAACTGAAGACCACTGCCCGGAAGAACTAGGGATAAACCAGACTCTAATGGTGTGCCCCGCCCGGTCCGTGGGCGTGGCCGTGTTCGATTTCCTCTTCCGTCGCGTCGCGGATATCCGTCACTTCCACGTCGAAGCTAAGTGTTTGTCCTGCTAACGGGTGATTTCGGTCCACATCGATATTGAAACGGCCAACCTTAACCACGGTTACCTGCATTTGCCCCTGCTGGGTATGAAGAATAACGGGTTGACCAACTTCCAGGCGGTCCGCCTGCTTAAAATGCTTGGCGGGGATTCGCTGAATTCCGTTTTCGTCACGTTCGCCGTATGCATCGGCCGGCCGCACCGTGACCTCGAACTGGTCGCCCGCCGCTTTGCCGGCCATGGCTTTTTCCAGGCCGGGAATGATGTTGCCGGAACCGTGTAAATAGACCATCGGTTCACGGTCTCTCGAAGATTCGATTTGCTCACCCTGCTGGTTGCTCAAGGTGTAGTGAAACGAAACGACTTTCTTGTTTTCGATATTCATGATGGTTGTCTAGCCCTCTTCAGTTTGATCGGAAATCCAGCGAATGGGTCCTCACTGACCGCATCAGGTCACCACAAAGCCTTCCCAGAACGGGTCGTCCTGTGGATCCACGGTGATCACATTGTGGCCATAAACCCTCGCCCAGCCTTCTATACTGGGAATAATGGCCGGGTAGGGACCCACCTGTACGGCTGCCTCGACACGGCCCTTGAACTGGCTGCCGATGTAACTTTCATGGATAAACTCGTCGCCCACCGAAAGCTCGCCGCGGGCGGCCAGTTGGGCCAGCCGTGAAGAAGTCCCGGTGCCGCAGGGTGACCGGTCGATAGCGGCGTCGCCGTAAAATACAGCATTACGTCCGTCAGAATCCGGTTTCAACGGCCTGCCGACCCACATGACATGGCGCATGTGAGACAGCCGGTCATCGTCGGGATGGGAAAATGTGTAGCGCTGGTTGATCCTCTCCCGGACCAGGGGGCTGAGCCGAACGATATCAGCCGCACTTAGCCGGGTGAGATCATCGTAAATGTCCTGGGGTTCAACAATGGCATAGAAATTCCCGCCGTAAGCGACGTCAAATTTCAGGCTTCCACCCAATTCCGGACAATCCACTGCCAGCCCGCTGGAATGCATAAAAGAAGGGACATTGGTCAGCCGGACCGACCGCACTTTTCTCCCCTCCTGTACAAAGGATACGGTGACTTTTCCTGCCGGCGTCTCCAGACTGAGTTGCCCGGGAACTTTGGGAACTACCAACCCATTCTCGATAGCGATGGTTACGGTGCCTATGGTTCCGTGACCACACATGGGTAAACAACCGGATGTTTCAATAAACAACACCCCGATATCGCAGTCCTCCCGCCGGGTGGGGTACAGGATACTGCCGGACATCATGGCGTGCCCGCGGGGTTCGAACATCAACGAGGTCCGGATCCAGTCGAATTCAGAAATGAAATGCTGCTGGCGGTCGAGCATACTCTCGCCTTCCAGTTCCGGGCCGCCGCTGTAGACCAGACGCACGGGATTACCGCACGTGTGAGCATCGATACAGTGAAAAGTGTTGCTTCCGGGCATGCTCGCTCAGCGCCCTGTATTGGCCACGAAGCGTTCCATCACTGCAATCACTCCGTCGGACGCCTTCTGGGCGCCGACATAGTCACGGCGCGCAATCAACCGGGCCATCTTGGATTGGGCGGATATCGCGTCAGAAAGTTGCAACTGGTGGCGGTTGTAATACCAGAACCGGCGGCAATGACTCCTCAGGGGAGACACGGCAGCCATGGTATAGGGATTGGCCGCGCACTCGTCAAGAATGATGTTGAGCGCCTGTTCGAGTTTGAGAAAGCCATTGAAGCTTTCGTGCGAAATCGTCAGTTTCCTGGCAATTGCCGCAATTTCGCTGCGTTGCCCGTCCTTGGCATTGAGGGCAGCGCGGTAAACAATAACCCGCTCAACAGGTTTTCTCGCTTCGAGTATGTGCAGCATGCTGCCCCGGTTTATCGGGGTAACGACCAGTCCCTTACGGGGCAATACGAGCAGTAAATCCTGCTGTGCCAGTCTGAGAATAGCCTCCCGCACTGGCGTCCGCCCCAGCCCGATCAGTTCGATCAGCTGTCCTTCTGAAACCTGCGCTCCCGGAGGCAAGTCAAGCGTTACCAGCTTCTCTTCCAACAAGCCGTAGGCCTGTTCAGCAAGGCTCAGTGCAGGTGTGGTCGTGGCGGGGGGAACACCGCTCTTTTTCACCTGTGTCATGTTTTGCCGCTGTTTGAGTGAGTGGGACCGTTGATGATATATCAGCCAACAGGATAAAAAAACCCGGCCTTTGGCCGGGTTACTCAAATTTGCTAAATGACGGAGGGTTATTTCTTCATAATTTTGATGGAGCCGTTCACGGTGTCCAGTGAAATCCTGGCGTCACCACCACCGATTTTGCCGGAAAGATCACGACCCACGAAACCTTTTTCCGCTTCAAGTCCGAAATCACCCGCATCGATGCTGCCATTGATGGTTTCCGCTTCGACACGCGCACTCGCATCACTCGGGAGAACCAGGACAATTTTGCCGTTCACCGCATCTGCCGAAACTCGCTGACCCTCGCCCAACTGGTCAAATTCAGCCCTCACGCTGCCATTCACCGTCTCAAGGTCCACATCCCCTTTCAACCCGAAAGCCTGCAGCGAACCGTTCACCGTTTCAGCCTTGACCTGGCCATTGACTGAGGCGATCTCTACATCTCCGTTGACTGTCGAGATCGTGTCAAGATTGACGGTTGCAGGCACCTCGAGTACGTAGGAAACGCTTCCGTTGCTATCCTCACCCCAATTGAACCAGCCACCCTCACTCTTGGGATGACGGGTTTCTATGCGGATGTAGTCTTGGTCAGCATCAACGATGATTTTCAATTGATCGAGATACTCCTGTTTGCCAGCTTTCTTTTCGGCCACCAGGTGAACCTTATCTCCACCCCCTCCGGTAATACGAATATCGCCGTTGATATTTTCAAGGCTGATCCTCGCATCAGCGTTTACGTCATAGGTCATTTCTTCAGTTTCAGTCACCGCGGCGCTTACCGCCAGGGAAACGAACATCAGTGCAATACCCGTCAATGCACCTGCTTTCATCGCTATCACTCCCATCAAGAGTTATGAACATTGGATTCCAACTGGTTGGATGCTAACACTGCGTTAATGGTTTAAACCGTGTATTAAGTTTGCCCGCCGGAAAATATTCAGGTATCCTACCAATGTATTAACGCACTAGTACATTAGAACAGCCATGAAACAACATGACGAGTCACAGAAAGGCGATTTGAGATCTGCCGCCCGCTCACTGTCCGAGGCCTTGCTATCGCTGGAAACAGCACAGGAGGTCAAGCAGTTCCTGGAAGATCTCTGTACTCCTGCGGAAGTGGAGGCCATGGTGGACCGATGGCGGGTAGCCCAACTGGTAAACCAGGGTTATACGTATCGTGACATCAGGGAGATGACCGAAGTTAGTGTGACTACCATCGGACGCGTGGCACGTTTCATGGAACAAGGCACGGGCGGTTATCGCACCGTCCTGGACCGCCTGGAGAAAAAACCATCATGAGTCGTTTAAGAGTCGCCATACAGAAATCCGGCCGATTGTCGGAAAAATCACTGGATATCCTGAAGAGCTGTGGCCTCAGCTTTGCCCGAAGCAAGGACAAATTGTTCTGGTACGGGCGGGACTTTCCTGTGGACGTGTTGCTCGTACGGGATGATGACATTCCGCGCATGTTACTCGACGGAGTCTGTGAACTGGGTATTGTGGGCGAGAACATTGCCCGTGAAGTGATGCTGGAGCGGGACAGCGAGGCCGGGCTGAACTGCCTCCGGAAACTGGGCTTCGGCCATTGCAGGCTCTCTATCGCTGTTCCTGAAAATATGGAAATTTCCAGCATCGGAATACTGGAAGGCAGAAGAATCGCCACCAGTTACCCCGAACTGACACGGCACCTGTTGAACAATCAGGGTATAAGCACGCAAATCGTTGAGCTATCCGGTTCTGTTGAAATTGCGCCGGGGCTGGGTACGGCGGACGCCATTTCCGACCTTGTTTCAACCGGGTCGACGCTAAGGGCCAATCATCTGCGGGAACTGGACGTGCTTTTCGAGAGCCAGGCGGCCCTGTATGGCCGGGTCAATGATATCTCCGACACAAAGCAGGAACTACTTGACCGTCTGCTGGCCCGCCTCGAAGGGGTGATGCAGGCGGCAGAGTGCAAATACGTGATGCTGCACGCACCGCGTGAAGCCCTCGAGAGGATTACCGAGCTCCTGCCCGGCGTCGAACACCCTTCGATTATGCCGCTGGAGGGTTCCGACCGGATCGCCATTCACGCTGTGTGCGGTGAAGCCGTATTCTGGGAACACCTCGAGGCTTTGAAGGCCGAGGGGGCCTCGGCCATACTGGTCCTTCCTGTCGAGAAGATGCTCGCCTGATCCGGGCGCGAACACCAAACAGGTCATTTCCTTATGCTTGATATAAATATTCTCCGATGGTCTGATCTGGAACCGGCTGAACAGGAACGACTGCTGGAGCGCCCGGTGTTCCACAATCCAGGCCTGAGAGGTTCGGTCACAGCCATACTGAACCGGGTACGCGATGGCGGAAATGCGGCCCTGGCCGATCTGACGCGGGAATTGGACGGAACCACTCCGGAGAGGTTTGAGTATGGCCCGAATGACCTGGCAGCGGCTGTCGAACGCGCGGACCCGGAACTGTTAGAAGCCATTGAAGACGCAGGAAAGCGCATAAGGGCTTTTCATGCCGGCGACATGCCCCGAAACAACTCAGTGGAAACCGCGCCGGGATTGACCTGTGAAGTTCGCTACCCGGCGCTTTCGCCCGTCGGCCTTTACATACCCGGGGGCAGTGCTCCACTGGTGTCGACGGTACTGATGCTTGCCATCCCGGCCGTTCTGGCCGGCTGTGAAGAAATCGTCGTGTGTTCACCCCCGGGCCGGGACGGAAAGATCGCCGCTGAAATCCTGGTTGCTGCCAGCCTGTGCGGCGTCTCCCGTGTTTTCTGCGCCGGCGGGGCCCAGGCCATCGCGGCGATGGCATACGGTACCGAAAGCATACCCAAGTGCAACAAGATATTCGGGCCGGGAAATTCCTGGGTTACTGAAGCCAAGCAGCAGGTGGCTCAGGATCCGAAGGGTGCAGCCATCGATCTGCCCGCCGGACCCTCGGAAGTGCTGGTCATCGCGGATTCCAGCGCCAATCCCGAATTTATCGCCTGGGACCTGCTTTCCCAGGCCGAGCACGGACCGGATTCCCAGGTCGTGCTGCTGACTGACAGCGACGCAGTGGCTGCGGCCGTCATCAGAAAGCTGAAAGAATTGGCGCCACTTTCGCCCAGGGCGGCCATACTGGAGAAATCGCTGGCCGAGTCCCGTATCATCCGGGTGGAGGATATGGACTTCGCACTCGCACTTTCCAATCGTTACGCCCCGGAGCATCTGATTCTGAACACCAGGAACGCCGAAAAGCTGGCCAATCGGGTCCGGAATGCCGGCTCAGTGTTCATCGGCCCCTGGACGCCCGAATCGCTGGGGGATTACTGTTCCGGAACCAACCATGTTCTGCCCACCTACGGTTGGGCACGCTCCCACGGTGCGCTTGGAATGGGTGATTTCATGCGCCGGATGACCTTCCAGCAGGCAACCCGGGAGGCGTTGCAAGAAGTCGGACCGATCGCCGAAAAGCTCGCCGCCGTTGAAGGCCTGGATGCCCACCGCATGGCGGTTCGCGCCAGGCTCGATGACCGGGGTGGAGAGGGATGAACATCGAGTCGCTGGCCAGGCCTGAAATCGTGGCGATGAAGCCTTACTCCTCGGCCCGAAAAGAGGCGCCGGGCACGGGCATTCAGTTGAACGCGAATGAATCTCCCCGGCCGTTACTGGATCCGTCGGATTCGCTGAACCGCTACCCCGACCCGCAACCAGCCGAACTTGTCACACGACTGGCGGCGCTGTATTCAGTTCCTGAAAATTACGTTCTGTTGACCCGCGGCAGTGATGAAGGCATTGATCTGCTGGTCCGGGTTTTCTGCCGTGCCGGACAGGACGCCATCCTGCATTGCCCGCCCACCTTCGGCATGTACCGGATCGCGGCCCAGACCCAGGGCGCTCATATCGTGTCCATTAACCGGCAGGCCGACGAGGGTTTCAAGCTGCTGGAACAGGACGTCCTGAATGCCCTGCAGTCGGATGCACGAATCAAGCTAGTGTTCCTGACCTCGCCCAACAATCCGACCGGGGATTTGGTCAGCCGGCCGTTTATAGACCAACTGCTCGAGGCTGCACGGGACCGCGCGATCGTCGTCCTGGATGAGGCCTATGCCGAATTCTGCAGCCAGCCATCCGCCACAGCCCTGATTGCAGAACACGAAAACCTCGTGGTGTTACGCACCCTGTCAAAAGCATGGGCCTCCGCCGGCCTGCGCTGCGGGTCAGTACTGGCACAGGAATCCGTGATTTCCCTGCTGCGCCGCGTGATTGCGCCCTACCCCGTTCCCAGTCCGGTCATGAAACTGGCCATGCGCATGCTGGGAGACGACATGATGGACAGGCAGCGTGACCTGATGCGCGAGATCGGGGACAACAAGCGCTACCTGCTGCAGATCCTTGAAAACCGCGATTTTATCCGGGAAGTCATCCCCGGAGATGCAAATTTTGTGCTGATCCGCGTCGACCGAGCCAGTGAACTGCTGTCATTTGCCGCGAGCCGTAACGTGATCATCCGTGGGTTCCCGGCCGATCCGTTGTTGCAGGGCTGTCTTCGCATCTCGGTTGGCGCCGAAAATGAGCTGGCCAGTTTCGCGGCCGTACTCGATGAATGGGAGAGCAATCGATGAGCAACCGGAAGCGGCGCATCCTTTTCATCGACCGGGACGGCACCCTGATCGTGGAGCCGCCCGACGAGCAGATCGATTCACTCGAAAAACTTCAACTGGTGCCCGGTGTGATTCCGGCCCTGCTGGAGTTGCGGCAGGCCGGCTATGAGTTCGTCATAGTCAGTAACCAGGACGGCCTGGGCACGGATTCTTTCCCCACCCCGGACTACGAAATACCGCAGCAAAAAATGCTGGATATTTTTGCATCCCAGGGCGTTACGTTTTCCGATGTGCTCATTGATCCACATTTCGAGCATGACAACGCCCCCACCCGAAAACCGGAGATCGGACTGGTGCTTGGCTACCTGAAATCCGGAGATCTGGACCTGGCGGATAGCTGGGTTATCGGCGACCGGCAAACCGATATGTTGTTGGCTGAAAACATGGATATTGGCGGCCTGCGACTGGGAAAAGGCTACGAGAGCTGGGCGTCCATAGCCCACCGTTTGGTGAACCGCCCCAGGCAATCGCTGGTGGAGCGAAAAACCAGTGAAACCGACATCCACGTGTTCGTCGACCTGGATGCCCCTGGCAGTTGCATCGCAGATACCGGGATCGGATTTTTCGACCACATGCTGGACCAGTTGGCCAGCCACGGCGGCTTCAGACTAGAAATCCGTTGCCGCGGTGACCTGGAAATCGATGAACACCACACGGTTGAAGATTGTGCGCTGGCGCTTGGCCAGGCCCTGAATTCCGCCCTGGGCGACCGGCGCGGAATTGGCCGTTACGGGTTTCTTTTGCCAATGGACGAATCGCTGGCGGAGACGGCCATCGACCTTTCCGGACGTCCAGCGATCGTTTTCGAAGCGGACTTTCCCCGTGAGCGGGTGGGTGAATTTTCCACCGAGATGGTGCGGCATTTTTTCGCGTCACTCAGCCAGTCACTGGCTGCCGCCATTCATCTGAAGGTGCGCGGTGAAAACACCCATCACATGATCGAGGCGCTGTTCAAGGGCGCCGGCCGCGCACTCAAACCTGCACTGGAACGACAAGGCAGAGACCTGCCCAGCACGAAGGGCGTGCTGTAATGTCGATTGCAGTCGTCGACAGCGGTGGAGCCAATATCGCCTCCGTGCTACACGCTCTGAGACGGCTCGGGGTGGATCCGAAATTTACCGACGATCCCGCGGAGATCCGCCAGGCGGACCGCGTGATATTGCCAGGTGTTGGCGCTGCAGGCAGGGCCATGGAAGTGCTTGACGAGCACGGATTGATCCCTGTAATCCAAAGCCTGCAGCAACCCGTGCTGGGAATCTGCCTGGGTATGCAGTTGTTGTTTGAATCATCTGAAGAAGACGACGCCCGCCTGCTGGGCCTGATACCGGGACGCCTGACCCGGCTTGAAGAGATCGACGGGTTGCGTGTGCCTCACATGGGATGGAATGCCATCACCAACCAGGCGCCGGATACACTGACCGAACCCCTCGACGGAATGTGGTTCTATTTCGTACATTCGTTTGCCGCCCCCGTCAGCGAGTGGACGCTTTCCACCAGCACCCATGGTACGGACTTCAGCGCCATTGTTCGCAAAGGCAATTTCTACGGCGCACAGTTTCACCCGGAACGCTCAGCGAAAGCCGGCGCCAGATTACTGCGTGGATTCCTGGAGACACCCCTGCAATGAGCTTACAGATTATTCCGGCCATCGACCTGCTTGACGGCAGCTGTGTTCGCCTGCTCCATGGCGACTTCAACAAGTGCAAAGTGTACGACCTGGACGCCGTCAGGCTGGCCGCCGTCTACGCACGGGAAGGCGCGGAATGGCTGCACGTGGTCGACCTGGCCGCTTCCCGGGACGGTAAAGCAGCGGATATCAAACCGCTGCTCCGCCTTCTGGGCAAGGCGAAACAGTCGGTACAGACAGGCGGGGGCGTCCGCGGCGCCGCCGATATCAGGAAACGCCTGGAACACGGAGCGAGCCGGGTGGTGGTTGGAAGTCTCTCGGTTACCGAACCGGAAACGTTTGCCGAATGGCTGACGGAGTTCGGCGAAGAACGACTGGTTGCTGCACTGGATGTGCGAATCGAAGATGATGGCACTCCCCTGCTGAGGACGCATGGCTGGACTCGAGGATCCGGCGATTCGCTTTGGCAACTGCTGGACTTTTACTCCGACAAGGGCCTGAAGCATGTTCTGTGCACGGACATCGGCCGGGACGGAGCCATGGGCGGTCCGAATCTCGAACTCTATCGACAGATCACCCGGCGCTATCCGGAACTGGCCGTGCAAGCATCAGGCGGAGTGAGTGGTTTACTCGATCTGCAGAGGCTGTCAGAAACCGGGGTAGATTCCGCCATCACCGGCAAGGCGCTGTTGGAAGGCTGCTTCACTGTCGCAGAAGCCATCGAGGCCCTGTCGTGACCAGCCAACTGCTGAAAAGCGCCGCCCGCCGGATTATTCCCTGTCTCGATGTACGCGACGGCCAGGTGGTAAAGGGCATACAGTTTCGTGACCACAGGGTCATGGGCGACATCATCGAACTGGCGGCCCGCTACCGTGACGAGGGCGCCGACGAACTCGTTTTCTACGACATCACCGCCAGCCCGGAAGGCCGCAGTGTGGATACGGACTGGGTGCGTCGCGTGTCGGAAACCATCGACATTCCCTTTTGCGTCGCCGGCGGTATCCGTAGCGTTGAAAGCGCCGGCCGCGTTTTGTCCCAGGGCGCCGACAAGATCTCGATCAACACCCCTGCGCTCGAAAATCCTGGCCTGATCAATGCCCTGGTCAAGACCTTCGGCAGCCAGTGCGTCGTCATCGGTGTTGATTCAATAGCCGATGAAGTCGGATATACCGTCCGGTCTCACACTGGCACGCCGGACGCCATGCGCTCGCCTGGCAGGCAAACCCTGGACTGGCTGCAAGAGGTCGTCGACCGCGGCGCAGGCGAAGTGGTCCTCAATTGCATGTCCTCGGACGGTACCCGGGCAGGCTATGATATTGATCAACTGGCGGCGGCCAGGCAAGTACTTCCGATTCCGCTCGTGGCTTCAGGCGGAGCCGGGGCCATCGGTCATTTCGTCGCCGTATTCGAACAGGCGGATGTGGACGCCGCGCTGGCCGCCACGGTATTCCATTCCGGCCAGATTCCCATCCCCGGGCTCAAGAAATCGCTGGCGGACGCCGGCATCGAGGTAAGACCATGTTGATCCGGGATCCACAGGACATAGATAAACTCGAGTGGCAGAAAATGGACGGCCTGCTGCCGGTCATCGTACAGGACGCCTTCGACGGACGGGTGCTGATGCAGGCCTATATGAACCGTGAAGCCCTGGCGCATAGCCTGGAAAGCCGCTCCGTCACCTTTTGGAGCCGCAGCCGCGCAAAGCGTTGGACCAAGGGCGAAACCTCCGGCAACACGCTGAAATTGGTCGAAGTGCACGCCGACTGCGATAACGACTGCCTGTTGGTGATGGCGGTGCCGACCGGCCCCACCTGCCATCGGAACACGGATACCTGTTTCGATGGGAAAGAGCATGAGGTGACTCCGGACCTTGCTTTCCTGGCCAGGTTGGAGCATCTGATCGCACGACGTGAAATCGAGCGTCCGGAGGACAGTTACACCACCCGTCTTTTCGAAGCCGGCATCAAGCGAATTTCACAGAAGGTTGGCGAGGAAGGAGTGGAAACCGCACTCGCCGCAACCTCCGGCGACATCGACGAACTCGTGAATGAATCCGCTGACCTGATTTACCATTTACTGGTTCTGCTCAGGGCCAGCGGCCTGACCCTGGCTGACGTGACCGCAGTGCTGCAGGCACGGCACGGCGGTCAATAAGCTAAATCGTATCCCAGCGATAGCGCTCGGCCTCGAACGCGTCCACTGCCAGGGCTTTCAGTAATTCGTCTTCGTTGTTATCAATGCGGCGGAAATTGCGCTTGATGCGTATTCGTGCCTCGCGCGTAAAAACCTTTAGAATCTCGATTTCTTTCGCTGCCTTCTCAACGCCGTGGGTGTCAATTGAAGCTTGCACACGGCTAAGTGTGCAGGCCATGACGAACAGGTCGATCATGATGTCCGCCAGGCGCTTGGTAGCAAATTGTTTGCCAATAATATTCTTGCCGTGCTTGCGCAGTATCCGGTCGGCTGCCTGCGCCAGGTTGCGTGTCTTTTTCTCAAAAATATCCACCTGCGGCTGCAGGGATTCATGCAGGCCTGCCAGCTTACCTGCGTCGCCCCGCCCGGTTCTCAGGCTGGCTTGCTTACGGGCGTAGTCCGACAACACGCCAAATCCTTTGATGGGGTCATTCAGCACACCCTTCATCGATCTGGATAACTCTTTTAGCTGACTGGCGACATCATTCATCGCGGTCAGCGCGATGAACAGGCGCAGAATTTCGTTGGTTCCTTCAAAAATTCGATTGATCCTTGAATCGCGAACAATTCGCTCGTAAGGATACTCGCGCATGAAGCCGTTACCGCCGGCAATCTGTAACGCCTCATCAGCGCTGCGCGACAGGCATTCCGTGGCGTAGACTTTCGAAATTGCGGCCTCGACCGCATATTCCTCACTGCCACCGTCAATCAACCCTCCGACCATCGTTACAACGGCCTCGGACGTATAACAGTCAACCACCATCTGCCCGACCTTTTCCTTGATCAGGCCGTAACTGGAGATGGGCTGCCCGAAAGTCTTACGTTCATTGGCTTGCTGGGTGGCCAGTTCAATCAGGCGCTTCATCCCGCCCACTGAACCGCCGCCCAGGCCGGTACGCCCGCTGTTCAGGATTTGCATTGCGACCTTGAAACCCTTACCCACCTCACCCAACAAATTTTCAGCAGGTACATGTACATCGTCGAACAGGACGGTGGTGGTAGAACTGGCGCGCAAGCCCATCTTGTCTTCATGCGGCCCGATGCTGACACCCGGCATGTCTTTCGTGACAATAAACGCGGACATCATGCCGTGACTGTCTTCAGAATCCGTGCGGGCAAAGACCGTAAAGAAGTCGGCAAAGCCACCATTGGTGATCCACAATTTATTGCCATTCAACACCCAGCCGCCGCCCTCTTTTACTGCGGTCGTCTTGATGGCTGCCGCATCGGAACCCGCTCCCGGCTCGGTCAGGCAGAACGCCGCAATCATCTCGCCCGTGGCAAGTCTCGGCATGTAGCGCTGCTTCTGATCTTCCGTGCCGAACAGTACGAGCCCGCGCATGCCGATGGAGCTGTGAGCGCCAATCGTGACTGCAACCGATGCATCGTAACGGCCTACTTCCTGCAGCGTGCGAGAGTAAGCCATATTGCCGAGCCCCATGCCGCCGTACTCTTCCGGGATAATCAGGCCGAACATCCCGAATTCCTTCAACTCGTCAATGAACCCGGCGGGCATCTCCCCAACAACGTCCCACTGGTGGAAATCCTCGCTGCGCGGCCCCAGCAGGCTTTCCAACGCCCCAGCGATTTCATGCAGTGTTTCTTTCTGGTCTGCTGACAGGGTGGGAAAGGGAAACAGGACATCCTGTTCGATTTGTCCCATGCACAGCGAACGCATGAAACTGGTAGTGGTTTTATCCGACATGAGAAGCTCCTGCTTGCAGAGCTTTTATTTTACGCTGTTAAACGGTCTGGCGCAGGATATCGCGGATGAATCCGCTCCTACAGTTTCAGGAAATCGCCCGGTTTGGGCAGGTGAACTTTGGCACCATTGCGCGCTGAAAGGTAGGTTTTGAAATCTTCCTGGGCTTCCACTTCTCCGTGCACCAGGTAAACCGGCGGCCTGTTTTCCATGCACTCGTACCAACGCGCCAGGTCGTCCTGGTCGCCGTGGGCTGAAAGCCCGCCCACCGTGTGGATGGTAGCCCGCACCGGTATCGTCCGGCCGTGAATCCTTACCGTTTTTTCGCCGTTGACCAGGCGGCGGCCCAATGAACCGATGGCCTGGTAGCCTGTGATCAACACCTGGGTTTCCTCCCGCTCCAGGTTGTATTTCAGGTGATGGATGATGCGGCCGCCGTTGCACATGCCGCTGCCTGCGATGACGATCGCCCCCGACCGAATTCGGTTGATTTCCATGGACTCCTCGGGGCGCCTGCTAAGCTTCAGGTTGGGGAGCAACGGCATGCCGCCGTTCTCCTGGCGCAAACGGGTGGCTTCTTCATCGTAGAGACCCGTATTTTCCCAGTAGACCTTTGAGGCCTCGATCGCCATCGGGCTGTCGAGAAAAATCTGAAAGCGTTCAAGGTTCCACTCGTCATAATGCTTGCCCAGCTGGTACATGATCTCCTGGCTGCGACCGATCGAAAATGCCGGGATCAGGATGTTCCCGCGGCGGCTGCGTTCGGAAGTCAGGATCTCGCCCAGTTCGGCCATCGTTTCTTCACGTTCGCGGTGACGGCGGCCGCCATAAGTGCTTTCCATCAGGACCACGTCTGCATGATCTATCGGTTCAGGGTCTTTCAGGATCGGCGTGTCGTACTGGCCAAGGTCGCCTGAAAAAACGATTTTGCTTTCCCGGTCATTATCCTTCAGCCAGGCTTCAACGGAACAGGAGCCCAGGATGTGCCCGGCATCCCTGAAACGGACTTTGACCCCGTTTACCACCTCGAAAACCTCGCGGTATTTCCGGGGTTGCAGCTGCCGGATGACATGCTCACCCTCGGCAAAGGTGTATAAAGGCTTGACCTTCTTACCCGTCTTTCGCGTTTGGTACTCCGCGTCGCGCTCGGCCAGGTGCGCTGCGTCGGCCAGAAGGATCGCCACCAGCTCACAGCTGGCTTCCTGCGCATAAATCGGCCCTTTGAAACCTCTTTTCACGAGCAGCGGAAGGCGCCCGCAATGGTCAAGGTGGGCATGGCTCAATACCACGGCATCAATTTTGGATGCCTCGAAGGGGAACGGATCGCGGTTGCGTGCTTCATCTTTCCGGCTGCCCTGGATCAGGCCGCAATCCAGCAGCACTTTGTATCCGCCGATGTGCAGAACATGACATGACCCGGTTACTTCAGCTGCTGCGCCAAAAAATTCGAGTTTCATAATGACAGAGTATAACCGCTCATCTTCCACCGCCTTGCATTGTTGTGCTGACAACAATCAGCCAAAACGTATATTGGACTCGAACTCATATCCATTTCGAATCATGTCATCACTGAACCACAACAACGGGGAAAACTGTTCTCAGGGATTCTTCAACATTTGAGCGCGGACCAGCGGAATGGGCGGGCCGCCAAAAGAGAGGAATGTGTCGTGAAAATCCCGCCAGGATTGCCGGCCCCCGTGGCTCGATGTCCAGTCCTCGCGCAACTGCTTGATCAACAGCTTGCCGAGAGTGTAGTTGAGATAAGCCGGGTCATAGGTCCCCCGGGCGGCCTGTTGCCTGGCCGTTCCTTCATCCTGGTAAGCCTCTTCCATGAACAGCTTTTCCGATTCCTCGACGGTCATGCCCCGGGTGTGCAAGCCAATGGCTGACAGGAACCGGGCATTCCGGAGCAGGGCCTTGGCCAGCTGCCCGATACGGGTTTCCGCCGAGGCGCCACGCAAGCCGGCTTCCAGCATCATTTCCTCGGTGTAGTGAGCCCAGCCCTCAGCGAAAGCATAGTTAACGAAGACTCGCCCGAAAACCCGGTCGGAATGCCTGGCATGAATAAAGTTGAGGAAATGCCCAGGCCAGACTTCGTGCACCGACGTAAACAGGAGAGCTGATTCACCCGGAATATAGTCCTGCTGAACTTCCTCCGGCCAATCCGGATTCGGAGGTGAAATGAAATATATCGATGGCTGGCTTTTTTCAAAGGGCCCGGGAATATTGATATAGGCCGAATTGGAACGTGCATAGGGTGGTGACTCGGCGACCAGCGCCCGGTCATCATCCGGAATCGACACCAGGTCATTTTCCACCAGGAATGCCCTGGTTTCCTCCAATTGCAGCCGGGCGCTTTCGACCGCTCCACCAGCAGGCTTGCGGTTCGCCATCCTGGAGAAACAACTGCGAATGCTCTCCCCCGGCGCAAACTCAGCGCAGGCCTCGCCAAGTGCTATGCGGTTACGCCGCATATCATCCCGCCCCAGAGCTTCCAGTTCCTCGAGCGTCAGATTGACCCGTTCAGTGTCGTAAATCATCTGCTGGAACAGCTCCTGTCCCAGGGCATAATCTTCCGATGCTGTCTCGAGATTACCCTTCAGCCAGTCAGCCAGTTCCTGCATGGCGTTTGCAGCCGCGGCGTTGGTTTGCGTGAAGGCTTCCTGCAGATTCTCATCTTCCACCGCCGAGAAAACCGCGGGAACGTCATTACGGAAGAAATTGGCGAGGCCGCTAAAAGAGTCGATTCCATATTGCAGCCGCGTGCGGGCCATGGGCATTCGGAGATTGGCTCGAATTTGTTCCACGGCCAGAGGAATATTTCCCGCGAAACGGGTATAGGATTTCATCCGCTCTTCCAGCGGGGCATAGTCGAGCGTGATGTAAGGGGCCGGATCCAGCGTATCCGACATCCAGTCGAAGTAAAAAGCCGGGTTAACAAAAGGCCATTCCGCCTTGTCGAGCCAGAACAGGGCACGGTCGATTGACGAGATGAGATAATCGCGCTGAAACTGCCCTTCATCGCCAAGTTCGGCATCGTTGAACGCCAGGGCGTCTTTCCTGGCCTGCTGGAGGCGCGTAATTTCAATGGCAATGCCCCCGGCGCTCCAGTCCGGCAGCATTCCGTCGAATTCATGACGGCCCTGCGCCACCGCAAAAGCGGGATGAGCCACCAGATAGTTCTCGATGTACTGCGTGACGAAGTCGTTCCAGGCCGGAGGCGGCGCCTGGATGACTATAGCCTCGGCAGGTTCTTCACGGATATCAGTTGCCGGCGGTGCGGCCGGCTTACAGGCAACCGCCATAAACAGAAGGGCCGCGAGGCAAAAAAGTCCCGCAGCTCTTCTGAACACTGACCGGGCCAGGATTATTTCACGCCATGCATGAGTTTGTTGATCAGCGGTGCAACCAACAGGTAGAACACGCCGAATCCAAGCCCGAACATGAATAGGAGCATGTAGGTATCGGAATACTGGCTTATGGCGGCACCCGCTTCAGGGCCGTGACCTCCTCCGGAGGCGATTGCAGCGATCAGGCCGGCCACATACTGCGCCATCGCGATCGACAGAAACCAGCCGCCCATGGCCAATCCGGTCTCTTTTTCCGCGGCCAGCTTGGTGACCATGGATAGGCCGATCGGAGAAAGACAGAGCTCGCCGGTTGTGTGCAGCAGGTAACAGAATGCCAGGAAGAACCAGGGCACCAGGCCAGCTGCATTCTGAAAATTGGCGATGGCAAATACCAGCACGTAAAAGCCCAGTGAAACCTGGATAAGGCCCAACGCGAATTTTCTTGGAATGGACGGGTTCATGTTGCGTTTATCCAGCCAGGGCCAGATGGCTGCAAACAATGGCGCAAAAAGCAGGATGTAGAGGGGGTTAAGAGACTGGAAAATACCAAATCCTCCAGCTTGCCAGGAATCCATGCTGCCATACATCGGCGTCACAAACTCGCGCGCGAAGAAGTTCATCGAACTGCCGGCCTGCTCGAACAAAGCCCAGAAACAGGCGTTGGCGGCAAACAGGATAATCATCGCAATGTAACGCTGCAGCTGAACCTTATCTCCGCTCTTGATACCGGAAATGATGAAATATGCGATCAGTCCCAGCATGATCGCACCCAGCAACCAACCCAGGATCGCACTCTCCGATAGCAGGAAGAAAACGCCGACGGCCATCACCAGGGCACCGATTCCAACCAGGAAAAAGCGTCCCCAGCCTTGCTTGTCCTCCGGAGGAAGGCCCACGTGGCCCAGCGCTTTCTTGGAGATCTCCAGAAACAGGGTCGACAGGATCATGCCTATGGCAGCCGCGAAAAAGCCCCATTTCAATCCCCAGGTAGCACCAATCCAGGCCGCCGTTATAAATGGCGCAAT
The DNA here is from genome assembly GCA_024640025.1 of Chromatiales bacterium. Classification (GTDB taxonomy): domain Bacteria; phylum Pseudomonadota; class Gammaproteobacteria; order Xanthomonadales; family SZUA-36; genus JAHEFT01. The sequence goes on along the minus strand of JAHEFT010000006.1, from coordinate 13,677 downwards.
GAAGGCGCCCAGGTTGATCCCCATGTAGAAAATGGTGAAACCGGAATCACGGCGCACATCACCGGGGGCATACAGTTTACCGATCATGGTCGAGATATTCGGTTTGAACAGGCCGTTACCCGCGACGATCAGGGCCAGTCCCACCAGGAACATCGTCAGGTCTTCGAACAGCAGGACACACAGGCCGGCAGCCATAATGATGGCGCCCAGCAGAATTGACCGCTGGTAACCCAAAACATGGTCGGCGATATACCCGCCAATGATGCCGGTAGCATAAACGAGAGCCGTGTAGCCGCCATAAACCAGGCTCGCTTCGGCATTTGCCTGGTCACCCAGGTGGTCAAAAAAAGTGGTTGCGACATACACCGCCAGAAGTGCGCGCATGCCATAGTAGGCAAAGCGTTCCCACATCTCGATGTTGGATAATTGCCAGAGAGCCTTGGGGTGGCCCATGAATTCGCCGGGCGGAATGGGTGGCCGGTTTACTGCTTCGGTTTGGGTGTTCACTCGTGCCCTCCGAGTCTTGTTAAAAGTGCCGCAAGCATAACAGACCCTGCCCGCCGTTGGGAACGGGAACTCCGCAACATGATCACGCAGCTGAAACAGTCCTTGCCCGCGAAAAACCTGCATGGCAGGCTCAAAGACCGCGTGTAATAATTACGGGATAAGCCAAGCCAAAAAATCAGGAAAAAAAGATGGACCATAAATCAGTACAGAAATTTGTCGACGAAGTGTGGATGGACTCCATAGTCCCCGAACTTGTCGAGTATGTAAGCATACCGGCCAAGTCACCCCATTTTGACCCCGACTGGGAAAAGAACGGTTATATCGAAGACGCCGTGCAACAGATTTTTTCCTGGTGTAAGGCTCAGGACATCATGGGAATGGAATGCGAGATTGTCAGGCTGCCCGGACGGACTCCGCTGATCTTCATGGACATCCCCGGTGACAATGACGACACCATCCTCATGTACGGCCATCTGGACAAACAGCCGGAAATGACCGGCTGGGCCGATGGATTGGGGCCATGGATGCCCGTGATCAGGGACGGTAAGCTCTACGGCCGCGGCGGCGCGGATGATGGCTATGCCGCCTATGCCTCCCTGACGGCCCTGACGGCGCTGCAGAAACAGGACATGCCCCATGCGCGTTGCGTGGTCATCATTGAAGCCTGCGAAGAATCCGGCAGCTATGACCTGCCCTTCTATATTGAACATCTCCGGGAACGGATCGGCACGCCTTCACTGGTGGTATGCCTGGATTCCGGCGCCGGCAACTACGACCAGTTGTGGCTGACAGTTTCACTGCGCGGAATGGCGGCGGGAACCCTGCGTGCCGACGTGCTGAAAGAAGGCGTACATTCCGGGTATGCGTCCGGCGTCGTGCCATCGAGCTTCCGGGTGCTGCGGCAACTGATCAGCCGCCTCGAGGACGAAGATACCGGCAAAGTGCTCCCGGCATACCTGCAAGCGGAAATCCCGGATCAGCGATTGCGCCAGAGTCGGCGTATGGCCGATGCACTCGGCGACAGCGTGTTCAAAGCCTACCCATTCTGCGACGGCGTCCAGCCCCAGGGAGAAGACAACCTGGAACGGATACTGAACCGCACCTGGCGGCCGGCATTGTCGGTCACCGGTTCATCGGGTATGCCGTCACTGGAATCGGCGGGTAATGTATTGCGTCCCCACACGGCGTTAAAGCTTTCCATGCGGCTGCCGCCCACTGTCGATGGCGAGGAAGCGACGCAGGAAATGAAAGCGACCCTCGAGGGCGACCCGCCCGAAAATGCAAAAGTTTCCTTCGAACCCGATCATGCAGCTTCCGGATGGAATGCTCCGGATATAGCCCCCTGGCTGCACAATTCGCTGGAGAAAGCCTCCCAGGCTGCCTATGGTCAGGGCGTCATGTACATGGGTGAAGGCGGCACCATTCCATTCATGGCCATGCTGGGTGAATTTTTTCCACAGGCGCAGTTCATGATCACCGGCGTGCTCGGTCCCAACTCCAATGCGCACGGGCCGAACGAATTCATCCACATCCCCTTTGCGCGGAAACTGACAGCATGCGTGGCTCAGGTGGTGGCGGATCATTTCGACCACGATAAACCCTGAAAGCGGTAACCGGCCGCAGGAGTAAAAACAATGTATCGATGGGCCGTGATCATGATTTTAACCGTTATCGCCCTTCCATTGAGGGCAGAACTCGCGTACCAGGGCGAACACAGTTTCACCGTTAACCACTCGATCGAAACGACAGCCGTTCCTTTTGTCGTTTATCGAACCATGACAGGCCACATCGACGAGTGGTGGAACGCAGATCACAGCTGGAGTGGCAACGCGGCGAATCTTTACATGAAAACGGAACGCGGTGGCTGTTTCTGCGAGCGCCTGCCCGATGAAGGACGAGTCGAACATTTGCGGATCATTTATCTCGCCCCAGGCAAGGAACTCCGCTTCGACGGAGCCCTGGGGCCGTTACAGACCATGGCGGTACAGGGCCGCATGGTCTGGAAAATAGAGGCCATGGAGAACGGGAGCAAGGTGACTTTTACCTATAAAGTATTCGGGCACCCGGAAGGCGGCCTGGCGGACATCGCACCTGCGGTCGACGGAGTGATCGGCCAACAGTTAAACCGTCTCGGTGAGCGCCTGAAAGCAAACCATTGAGTCCGGCCTCCCGGGAGGTCAGGCTATAGCCTTTTTTCAGCCCTCCGGGAATCTGCGGGACTCGGCGCCCCGAAGTTGTTGCCAGGCTTCGCGAAAGTCTTGAACTGACTCCTCGCTGTCATCCTTCAGAACTTTCTCCAGCTGCTCGATGTTTTGCCGGACCCGAAGCCCGTACTCCTTGTCATCACCCCAGACCTCGTAGAGTTTTTGCAGCCCTTCCTCGTCATGTTGCTTAAAGGTGCGCATCAACCGGTAGGCCCGCGCTTCGTCATAACCCAGAAGTTTTAACGCCTCTTCACCCAGGATCAGCGCTGACCCGAAAGTCTCTCGCGTAATAATGTCCGCACCGGCTTCCATAAGGCGGTAAGCATGTGAACGGTCAAAAGCTCTGGCCAGGATTTTTAGCTGAGGAAAAAACTTTTTGGCGGAGGCCACCATCTCAACTGCCTTGTCCCATTCATCGATGGCAATGACCAGTAACCTGGCCTCGTCAGCACCGGCCGCCTGCAGCAACTGCAGCCTGCTCGCGTCGCCAAAAAATACCTTGTAACCGAAGCGGCCGGTCAACTCGATCTGACTGGAATCATGATCCAGCAGCGTGGTCTTGATCCCATCGGCCGACAACAGCCGGGAAACGACCTGGCCAAAGCGTCCGTAACCCGCAATGATCACGGGGCTGGGGCCGGCATCTATCTGTTCGTCTGCCGGAGCGGACACGCAATCAATAAACCGCGGCCGCACAAACCGCTCATAAACAATAATCAGTAGCGGCGTCAGCATCATGGTCAGCACTACAACTACAACCAGAAGGTTGGACAATTCGCTGGAAATTACCCGGTTCTGTGTCGCAAACGAAAACAGCAGGAAAGCAAACTCGCCGCCCTGGGCCAGCAGGAAAGCAAACTTCAGGTTATCCGCCAGGTTCAAGCGGAATATTTTGCCCAGGACCAGCAAAACCAGGAATTTGCTGATGATCAGGGCCAGTACCAGACCGAGAACCAGAAGCGGCTGCCCGGCCACGATTCCAAAATCGATGCTGGCGCCAACAGATATGAAGAACAGCCCAAGCAGCAAACCCTTGAACGGTTCGATATTGGATTCCAGTTCGTGCCGAAATTCACTTTCCGCCAGGACCACTCCAGCCAGGAAGGTTCCCAGCGCCGGACTGAGGCCGACAAACTCCATCGCCAGCGTAATGCCGACGATCAGGGTCAGTGCTGTCGCAATGAAGAGTTCCAGACTACGGGTTGAAGCAATCCAGTGAAAGGCCGGTCGCATCAGAAACCGACCCCCAATCACTATTCCGGCAACAACTCCCAGCACCATCAGGCCCCTGAGCCAGCCGGCCAGACCGGGTTCTGCGCCATGAGTCGCGGCCGCGTCGATCCCGGCGCCCGCGCTGCCCAGTGCAAGAAAGGGCAGCAAAGCAAGAACCGGAATAACCGCAATGTCCTGGAAAAGAAGCACTGAAAACCCCGCCCGGCCCGCTGCCGTGTTCATCCAGGATTTTTCATTCAGCGTTTGCAGCACAATAGCCGTCGATGACAAGGCAAGAATCAGGCCGATAGCCAGCGCAGTTTGCCAGGGCAATCCAAAGTACCAGGCCGCAACTCCGACCACCGATCCGGTAATTACCACCTGGGAACCGCCGAGTCCCAGAATAGGCACCCGCATGCGCCACAGGACCCGCGGTTCAAGTTCAAGACCCACCAGGAAGAGCATCAGGACCACGCCAAATTCGGCGAAGTGCATGACGTCCTGGCCTTCCGGGCCGATGAAACCAAACACAAACGGGCCGATGGCGACACCGGCGAGAAGATAACCCAGGGCAGAACCAAGGCCGAGTTTCCTTGCAAGCGGAACGGCCAGCACGGCAGCCAGAAGATAGATGAATGCCTGGGAAAATACGCTACTGAACATCAATCAGCACAGTGCAGCGACTGGTGGCAAACGACGTCACTGTCGAAGCGTTCCATCTGGATGGTCGGGTGCTTGATCGAAAAGCGACTCTCCAGGATTTTTGCAACTTCGTTCAGAAACGTATCGCTTTCGGGAAATAAATCCATCACGAGGTGCGCTGTCAGCGCCGTATCCGTGGTGCTCATCGGCCAGATGTGCAAGTCATGCAAGGCATGAACGCCGGGTAATCCGGACAGGTATTCCCGGACAGCCTCCGGATCGACATTTCTCGGCACGGCGTCAACCGCCAGGTTTAGCGAGTCCCTCAGCAGTCCCCAGGTTGAAAGAAAAATCACGGCTGCGATCACCAGGCTGATCACGGGGTCCATCCAGTTGTAGCCCAGGAACAGGATGAATGCTCCCGAAATGACCACGCCCAATGAGACCGCGGCATCCGCCGCCATGTGCAGAAAAGCACCCCGGATATTCAGGTCGTGGTCTTTGCCGGAAAGGAAAAATAAAGCCGTGGCGGTGTTGATCAATACGCCGATGGCGGCCACGATCATGATGGTCTTACCGGCCGGCTGTGGCGGGTCCACCAGGCGGCCGACCGCTTCCCAGCCGATTGCACCCACCGCTCCCATCAACAGCAAGCCGCTGAAAACCGAAGCAATGATGGTTGCACTCGAATATCCATAGGTACGGCGGGGCGATGGCCGCTTTTTTGCCAGGGCCGCGGCGCCCCACGCCAGCAACAGACCCATCACGTCACTCAGGTTGTGTCCGGCGTCTGTCAACAGGGCCAACGAGTCTGACATCACGCCAAAAATGGCTTCGATGACGACGAACCCCACGTTGAGAATGACACCCGCGGCAAACGCCCGGTTGTAATCCGGTGGCGCATTGTGATGATGGTGACTGACCTGCCGGTTCAAGAATGAAGCCCGAGTTCCAGTTTTGTTGCATTCATTGTATCAGCGCAGCCTAATCTTCTTTAATATTACCTTCTGCACATCCAGAATAAATCAAACACAGGTAACGGCAATGAGCAACAAAGGACGAATCTGGTTCAACGGCGAACTGCGTGAATCTGCAGACTGCATGGTCCATGTGGCCAGCCATGCGCTGCACTATGGATCCTCGGTCTTCGAAGGAATACGGGCTTACGATACGCCCGGCGGGACGGCCGTGTTCCGGGGAATGGACCACCTGCGCCGGCTGAAATACTCAGCAGCGGTGTACAGAATCCCGATGCACTACAGCGTCGAGGAACTTCATCGCGCCTGCTGCGACACCGTGGTCGATAGCGGCCTGGCCAGCGCCTACATCCGGCCGCTGGTTGCCCGCGGCAACTGTGGCCTTGGCGTCATGCCCAAAGATATGAACATCGTCGACGTGGCCATCATGGTGAGCCCCTGGGGCGCCTACCTGGGTGAGGAAGGCCTGAAAAACGGTATAAAAGCCTGCATCACCTCCTGGAATAGGCTTGCACCCAATACGATGCCACCCGGCGTGAAGGCAGGCGGCAATTATCTTTCCAGCCAGTTGATCGGCCTGGAAGCCCGCGACCGGGGTTTTGAAGAAGGTATCGGCCTTGGTTCCGACGGCCTGCTCAGCGAGGGCGCCGGCGAAAACATTTTCCTGGTGCAAAAGGGCTCGCTGCTCACCCCGCCGGCATCCTCTTCTATTCTCAGCGGCATCACCCGCGACACGGTCATTACGCTGGCGGCGGAAATCGGTATACAGACACGCGAGACGTCAATTTCCCGTGAACAGCTTTACGCAGCAGACGAAATTTTCATGACCGGAACGGCCGCTGAAGTAACTCCGGTGCGCCAGGTCGACCACATGACGATCGGAAATGGCGGCTGCGGCCCTGTCACGCGAAAGCTGCAGGACGAGTTCTTCGGCCTTTTCAACGGCCAGACTGAGGACAAGTGGTCCTGGCTGGAGCCCATCCGTTAAGGTACCGTAGGCGACCCACAGACCCCGATGGGGTAAGACGAACGCAGCGCAAGCAATGGAGCAAGTGCGGTTTCGGCGAAGCCGCCTTCCGGCACAGCCGGGAGCAGGGAAGCGAGACTCCGAACAGGTGACAAAAAACGTCAGTAATCCTGACGTAAAATGACAACAAGTCATTTCCTGAATCTTCTCACCCTCGGCATAAAATTTAGTATGACTATGATTTCAATGAGTTTTATCTGTTTATCTGAATTTGGCCCGATTCTTGTATATACATGGTTGAAGTAACTAACTGACTGGTAGCAGTTAGCGGGAGTAACCGGGGCCCTGCCCCTCTTTGCCCAATCAGGGCTCCGGCTCTCCCCCCTTCATACACAGAGGGTTCACTGCCAGAAATGCAAGGAGTTGTTGTCATGGAAGACACGCTTAAAAAACTATTACACTATCTGGGAAGGCAACAAGAGCAAAAGAATACTCGCCACCTGCTAACTGACCAAATGTCAGCAGGCGCAGACCTACTCCAACGGTCTGTAACCCGTCCACATATCAGTCTGAAAGCCAGAATGCTTGGGGGACGAGCAGAAACGATCATGCGCCTAGGGGGTACCATGCGCTGATCACGAAGACTGTCCGCTGTGCAGGAGTTTTGCACAGAATCAGGGCAATGAACGTAATATTTGAACCCGGCTTTTGCCGGGTTTTTCTGTTGGGCCGCTGGAATTCAATCACCAGTGCCGGGGCGGGGCTCTGGATTCACGGGGGAGCAATGCCCAGGCCCCCGGGCGTGATTCCTTAACTCACGCCGGTGATAATGTAACTGCCAGATTTTTTGTCATGCTCCAGCGTGATCATACCCAGGGTCTCCATCTGCTCCAGCATTTTCCCGAAGGAGCGGAAGCCGTGATAACTCTCGCTGAAGCCAGGCTTGCGGCGTTTGAGCGTCTGCTTGACCATCGAACCCCAGATCTTGTCTTCATCAGAGCGTTCCGAAAACAGGCCGTCTATAGTTTCGAGGACATCCTCGAAACCTTTCTCGGCTCGATCATCCTGCTGTTTTTTCTGCGGGGTGCTTGTCTCGCCTTCTTTGCGGGCGGCTGATTTTTTCTTTGCCGGTTTGCGCCGTTTCGCATTCCGGATCAGGTCATCGTAGTAAATGAACTCGTCGCAATTGGCAATCAGCAGGTCTGAGGTCGAATTTTTCACTCCCACTCCGATCACCAGCTTATTGTTCTCCCTGAGCTTGGAGACCAGGGGTGAAAAATCGGAGTCGCCGGATATGATGACGAAGGTGTCAACGTGAGACTTTGTATAGCAAAGGTCCAGCGCATCAACGACCATGCGGATGTCCGCAGAGTTTTTGCCCGACTGCCGCACATGGGGAATCTCAATCAGTTCGAATGAAGCCTCGTGCATGGCCGCCTTGAAACCCTTGTAGCGGTCCCAATCACAATAGGCCTTCTTAACCACGATATTGCCCTTGACCAGGAGACGTTCCAGTATTTCCCCGATTTCGAACCGCGCATAATTGGCGTCACGCACGCCGAGCGCAATGTTTTCAAAGTCACAATACAGGGCGAGATTTCGAGTAGTTTCAGCCATTGACAGAGTACCTGGTGAGAATCTTCATTCTACGTGAATCCGCCAAATGACGCTGCATGTTTGACCCACATTACCGTTATGATGCCCGCATGGAAGCAACCCCTATCGACGCAACCCCTTACTACCGCCTTGATCCGGACACCGTTCTGCATGCGGTAGATTCGACTGGTCTCCTGACTGACGGACGGCTGCTCGCATTGAACAGCTATGAAAACCGCGTGTACCAGGTCGGGATCGAGGGATCCGATCCGGTGATCGCGAAGTTTTACCGCCCGGGCCGGTGGAGTGACGAGCAAATCCTGGAAGAGCACGCTTTTTCGCTGGAACTGGCAGACAACGAGATTCCATTGATTGCCCCCACCCGGATAGACGGCCAAACGCTTTTCCATTCTGATGGCTTCCGCCTGGCATTGTTCCGGCGCCAGGGAGGCCACGCGCCGGAGCTCGAAGACCGGGAAACCCGTTTGTGGCTAGGCCGCTTCATCGGCCGGATCCATGCCGTCGGGAAATCGAAGCCTTTCAGATTCAGGCCCGCACTGACGCCGGAACGCTTCGGTGATGAAGCGATAGCCACAATCCGTGAAGGACAGTGGCTTCCGCCGCATATGGAAACAGCATTTGAGAGCCTCGCTGGAGACCTGATGATCAGCATTCGCGCCGCTTACGAGCGATCCGGGCAGGTGAAGATGATCCGCCTGCACGGCGACTGTCATCCTGGAAATCTGTTGTGGCGGGACGGACCCTATTTTGTCGACATGGATGACTGCCAGTCGGGGCCGGCGATCCAGGATCTATGGATGCTGCTGTCCGGTGACGGCCAGGAAATGGAGTCTCAACTGTCTGATATTATCGAGGGATACCGGCAGTTCTGTGATTTCGATACGCGCGAACTGCAATTGATCGAAGCACTGAGGTCACTCCGCATGCTGCACCACGCAGCCTGGCTGGCCCGGCGCTGGGAGGACCCCGCCTTCCCGACCGCCTTCCCCTGGTTTGACAGCCCCCGTTACTGGGAAGACCTGGTGTTGAGCCTGCGCGAACAACTTTCAGTTCTGCAGGAACCGGCGCTCAGCCTGCCCTATTGACGATCAGTAGTGAGGAGGCACTTCATGTTCGGGAGAAGACCCGGGCATTGCGCCGGTTTCGCCCAGGTCGCGCAATTTATCGCCCTGTGATTTCACCCTCAATTCGAGCCGGGCAAGTTCGCGGTCCAGACGCACCACGGTTTCGTTCAGGCTTTCAATCAGGTCATCCTGAAATGCGAGCCGGCTTTCCAGCTCTTGCAGCCTTGATTCAATGTCGCGGCCCATGTTCGTCATTCTTCCTCGGGGGGTTCCCAGAGTTCGACCCGGTTGCCGTCCGGATCAACGAACCAGCCGAAACGTCCGAAGTCGTGGTCTTCCCGCTCCTCCAGCACCTCGGCGCCTCCCGCAGCAACGTTTTCCAGGGCAGCGTCCAGGTTGTCTACCACCAGGTTGATCATGTAGCCCTGGCCAGAAGGCCCGAAATACTCCGTCTTGGCAGCAAACGCACTCCATACCGTGAATGAGGCAGGCGGCATATCAGCGGGCGAAAAAGAGGTCCCGCGGGTGTCTCCCCACTCTTCTACCTGGAATCCAAGGTGCTCCTGGTACCAGCTGCCCAGCCGTGCCGGGTCACTGGACCGGAAAAAAATACCCCCCACTCCCAAAACCCGGCCTTTGATTGCTTCGTTCATCACCTGTACTCCCTGCCTGCCCCCATTTTAACCCATGGACGCCATGAGCCGCTGCCAGAGCAGAAAGCTGGCATTTGCGCGATTAAGCGTATAGATGTGCAAACCCGGTGCACCGCCGGCAAGTAGGCGCTCGCAAAGTGCAGTGACGACATCCAGTCCAAACGCGCGGATGGACGCACCATCATCGCCATAGCCTTCCAGGCGCCGCCGTATCCACTGGGGAATTTCCGCACCGCAGATATCAGAAAAATGTGCCAGTTGCCGGTAATTGGTAATCGGCATGATGCCCGGAGTGATCGGAATATCGATGCCCGACCGGTGGCAATCTTCCAGAAAACTGAAATAGCTGTCGGCATTGTAGAAATATTGCGTTACGGCCCCGTTCGCGCCTGCCTCAACCTTTTGTTTGAAGTAGTACAATTCAGTTTGTGGCGAGTTGGATTCCGGATGGAACTCCGGATAGCAGGCTACCTCAATGTGGAAATCACTTCCGAACTCCCGGCGGATGAAACTTACCAGTTCGTTGGCGTACTGAAAGGGTCCGGGCCCTTTCATCCCTTCCGGCCGGTCGCCACGCAATACGACCAGCCGCCTGACCCCCTTTTCCCGGTAGGCGGTCAGGATATTGCGCAGCATCTCTTCACTCTGCGCCATGCAGGAAATATGCGGCGCCACCGGAACATCCGTTTGTGCCGTGAGCGCTTCGACGGCATCCCGGGTCGCTTCCAGCGTCGATCCGCCTGCGCCGAATGTCACGGACAGGTAGTCCGGGTTCAGCGGGGCCAGTTTTTGCCAGGTTGACTCCAGGATGAGTTTCTGTTCCGCCGTCCTTGGCGGAAAGAACTCGAACGAAATTCGAGGAGTGGCCAAGGGTCAGTAGCGATAGTGATCCGGTTTGTACGGACCCTGGGTTTCGACACCAATGTACTTCGCCTGCACATCCGTCAATTCGGTCAACTTCGCGCCGATACGCTCGAGGTGCAGATTCGCCACTTTCTCGTCCAGGTGTTTCGGCAGCACATAGACCTGGTTTTCGTAGCGTTCTCCATGATTCCACAACTCCATCTGCGCGAGCACCTGGTTGGTGAAGGAATTGGACATCACGAAGCTTGGGTGTCCAGTGGCGCATCCGAGGTTCACCAGGCGACCTTCGGCCAGCAGAATAATCCTTTTGCCGTCCGGGAAAACGATGTGGTCGACCTGGGGCTTGATGTTGTCCCACTCGTACTTCTTCAGGCTGGCGACGTCGATCTCGTTGTCGAAATGACCGATGTTACAAACGATCGCCTGGTGCTTCATCGCAGCCATGTGGTCATGATTGATGACGTGGTAATTTCCCGTCGCCGTGACAAAAATATCCGCCTTGTCCGCCGCATGCTCCATGGTAACCACGCGGAATCCTTCCATTGCAGCCTGCAGGGCGCAAATGGGGTCGATTTCGGTAATCCAGACGGTTGCGCCCAGGCCTTTCAGAGACTGTGCACAGCCCTTTCCAACGTCGCCGTAGCCTGCGACGAGGGCAATCTTGCCGGCCACCATCACATCGGTGGCACGCTTAATGCCGTCAACCAGGGACTCCCGGCAACCGTAAAGGTTGTCGAATTTAGACTTGGTGACCGAGTCATTCACGTTGATCGCCGGGAAGGGCAGATCGCCGTCCCTCGCCATCTGGTACAGGCGCTTTACGCCGGTTGTCGTTTCCTCGGTCACGCCCTGGATGTGCGAAAGCGCTTTACTGTACCAGCCGGGCCGCGCTTCGAGCCGCTTGCGGATCGAGTTGAACAGCGACACCTCTTCCTCGCTGGAAGGATTATCGAGGACCGACAGGTCTTTTTCAGCTCTGGCGCCCAGGTGCAGCAACAATGTGGCGTCGCCACCGTCGTCCAGGATCATGTTGGCGAAATCTTCGTCCCTGTCACCCGGTCCCCAGTTGAATATCTGGTGGGTGAATTCCCAATACTCATCCAGACTTTCACCCTTGAAAGCAAATACGGGCGTGCCGCCTGCTGCGATGGCCGCGGCTGCATGGTCCTGGGTGGAGTATATGTTGCACGAAGCCCAGCGAACATCAGCGCCCAGCTCATTCAGTGTCTCAATCAGCATGGCGGTCTGGATCGTCATGTGCAGGCTGCCGGCAATCCGGGTGCCCTTGAGAGGCTTCGTTTCGCCATATTCCTGACGCAAGGCCATCAGGCCGGGCATTTCGGATTCTGCAATGGCGATTTCCTTGCGTCCGAACCCTGCCTGGCTGATGTCGGCGACAAAATAATCGTGCTTTTTCACTTCTTCGATAACGGCATTCACTAGAATTTTCTCCTGGTTTTAAGGGGGGTCAGAGTCCGGCCGCGGAGCGGATATGCTCAACACGGTCAACGGCCTCCCACTTAACGTTTAAATCTTCACGGCCCATGTGGCCGTAGGCGGCTAAGGGCTGATAGATGGGCTGGATCAGGTCCAGCATCTTGATAATGCTGTACGGCCTGAGGTCGAATTCCTGGCGCACAATCTGCTCTATCTGCTTCGCCGGAATGTGCTCGGTTCCGAAGGTATCCACGGTGACCGATGTCGGTTCGGCGACGCCGATGGCATACGACACCTGGATCTCGAGGCGGTCGGCCAGGCCGGCTGCGACAATATTCTTCGCCACGTAACGTGCTGCATAGGCTGCAGAACGGTCCACTTTGGAAGGATCTTTTCCGGAAAAGGCGCCTCCACCATGCCGGGCCATGCCACCGTAGGTGTCCACGATGATCTTGCGCCCGGTCAATCCGCAATCGCCCACAGGGCCGCCGACTTCAAAACGCCCGGTCGGATTAATGTGATACTTGGTGGCGCCGTTTAACCAACTGGAAGGAAGCACCGGCTTGATGATTTCCTCCATGACCAGTTCACGCAGATCAGACTGGCTGGACTCGGCATTGTGCTGGGTGGAGAGCACCACGGCGTCAATGCCCACCGGCACGCCGTCTTCATAACGGAATGTCACCTGGCTTTTCGCATCAGGACGCAGGTGGTGACGCCCCTCTTTAGTCGTGCGCCGAATCATACTCTGCCGCTTGACCAGTTCGTGGGCATAGTAAATCGGGGCTGGCATCAGGACGTCCGTCTCATTTGTGGCATAGCCGAACATCAAGCCCTGATCACCGGCGCCCTGGTCTTCCGGACGTTCACGGGATACGCCCTGGTTAATGTCGGGCGACTGCTTGCCGATGATGTTCATCACCGCACAGGTGTGTCCGTCAAAACCGACTTCAGAGGAATCGTAACCAATATCCACGATTACTTTGCGGATCAGGTCTTCCAGGTCCACCCACGCACTGGTGGTGATTTCACCGCCAATAATTGCGACACCGGTCTTGACCAGGGTTTCGCAGGCCACGTGTGCTGCCGGATCCTGTCTGAGTATGGCGTCCAGAACCGCATCTGAAATCTGGTCCGCAACTTTGTCCGGATGCCCTTCGGAAACCGATTCGGACGTAAACAAATAACTGCTCATTTTTAGCATTCCTCGCAAGCCGGGATCTGCCCGATCCCATTGATACATCTTTCAATCAAGATAAAGAGATATATATTCTATCTGACTTGTTCATCTAACGCAAAACCATTGACCCCGGTTAGCCAATATTCACCGGACTGGTGCAAAGGCGCCGGAACCCATTAGAATTACCCGCTATTGCGTTCGATCTGCTCAAGGGAAAAACAAATGCCAACAACTTTTGCCCGGTCTTTTCTGGATAACTTTCTCGGCAACGCTGCGAACTGGTACAAACTCACCATCGTTTTTTTCCTGTTGATCAATCCCGTCGTGATGCTGACCATGGGAAACATGGTCGC
>JAHEFT010000134.1 GCA_024640025.1 Chromatiales bacterium | reverse complement strand
AGCCTGCCACGGTGAAGGCAAGACCTACTCGGTCACGAGGGTTCACGCTCAGTAGTAGATCGTTAACGGCTGAAAAGCCATCAGCAAGACAAGGCAGGGTGCTTCGGCACCCTGCTTTTTTTTGGGCTCCAATTTAATTGCAGCAACGACCCCAGTTTCGGTCAGGCTCTATGCCAATCTGACAGAGGCACTCCGAACCCGGCGTGGAACCGGCTACCTGGTGTCAGGACACGTTCAAGCCATCCATGGGCACTAATCGGCTGTTCCCGACAGCCCGATTGTCCTGACACCAGGTAGCCGGTCCCACGCCTATGCTTGGGTGACCAGACATGAGCATAATGAAATATGATTGAAAGTCTGATTGACAACACACTGTCCGGGAGGCGGGAGCGGCCTGGCCCGGTCCAGGACAATAGCGCGTCGGGAACGCGTTATTAGTGCCCAGGGATGGCTTGAACGTGTCCTGGACCGGGCCAGGTCACTCCCGCCTCATTGCACGTAGTATGAGTGCCTTTGTCAGACTGGCATAGAGCCTGATCGAAACTGAGATCCTTCCTACAAAAGGCCCGCTTTGCGGCGGGTAATGTAGTCGGTGAGTTGTTCGTCGATGGCGGGATCCAGCGCGGGTTGCTGGTACTCCCGGAGCAGCTGTTTCCAGATCCGGTTGGCGCGTGCCTGGGTGTTTTCTGAGCCGCCTTCCTGCCAGTTTTCGAAGTTGCGTGAATCGGACAGAAAGGGCTGGTAAAAAGCGTCCTCGTAGCGGGACATGGTGTGCGCAACGCCGAAGAAATGCCCGCCGGCGCCGGCTTCGCGGATGGCGTCGAGTGCGATGGTTTCTTCGTTGATTTCGATGGGCCGCAAATATTCCGACATCATCTGCAGCATTTCCGCATCCACGATGAGCTTTTCGAATGAGGCGGTCAGGCCGCCTTCCAGCCAGCCGGCGGCGTGAACGATGATATTGGCGTGGCCGGTGATGGCAGCCCACAGCGACATGCTGCTTTCCCAGGTCGATTGGGCGTCCACCACGTTTGAAGATGTGACACTGCTGGAGCGCATCGGAACGCCGTAACGGCGGGCCAGTTGACCGCTGGCCTGCGCCGCTTTCGCGTATTCCGGTGTGCCGAAACAGGGCGAGCCGGAGCGCATGTCGACGTTGGAGGTAAACGCGCCGTAAACCACCGGCGCCCCGGGCCGGACGATTTGGGTCAGTGTGATGCCGGCAAGCGCCTCGGCGTTTTGCTGGGTCAGCGTGCCGGCCAGGGTCACCGGGGCCATCGCACCGGCGAGGGTAAATGGGGTGATGCAGACCGCCTGCCCTGCGCTTGCCATGGCAATCAGCCCCTCGGCCATCGGGATATCGAGCTGCAGCGGCGAGTTGGTATTGATGATGGCGAACAGGGCCGGCTTTTGAGCCAATTCCTGCTCACTGAAACCCAGTCCGATCCGGGCCATGTTGATGGCGTCCCTGGCGCGTTCGCCCCCCAGGGCTATCGGTTGCCAGTTCTTGTCCAGCAGCCTGATCTGGGCCTGGTATAAATCCAGGTGGCGGGTTTCAGCCGGCAGTTCGATCGGCTCGAATGGGCCGCCGCCTTCCTGGTGGATGATATCAAGGCTTTGCACCAGGCGGATGTAGTCGCAGGAGTCCTCGAAACTGCCGCGGCGCCGTCCGCGGTCCAGGTCGTTGCAATAGGCCGGGCCGCCCACCGAGGTGAAGGCGAGGTGGTTGCCTCCCAGCTTGAAATTTTTGGCAGGGTTTCGGGCATGCAGTGTGAATTCCGCCGGCGCCAGCGCCAGCTTTTCCAGCACCAGGCCGCGATCGAACCGCACCATGAACGTGTCGTTATCAACCTCGGCGCCGGCAGCCTGCAGCAGTTTTCGCGCCCCCTCGTGCAGGATACGCATGCCGTAGTTTTCGAGCAGGCTCAGTGAAGCGAGATGGATCTGCTCGATCTGATCGTCACTGAGTATATTGAGCGGAGGATAATGGTTGACAGGCTGCCGCCAGGGCAGTTGTTCAATGCCGCCGCCGGTGCGCCGGACCCGCCTGCTTTTTCTCGCCATTTCTTTCCGTACTCACAGTTTGTCCTTGAGGCGGAAATATAGCATGCCCAGCGCAATAATCTGGTTTCCTATCCACTGGGAACCGGGAAGTCTGAAATGCTTCATGTCAGCAAACAGGTCGAATTTTTCCATCGTTCCGCCGATCGCATCCGCCACCAGTTCACCCATGATGTGGGTCGCATTCACACCGTGCCCGGAATAACCCTGGCAGTAGTACACGTTATCGTTGATCCTGCCAAGCGCGGGGATGCGGTTCAGAACGATGCCGATCATCCCGCCCCATTCGTAATCGATGCGCACGCCCTTGAGTTGCGGATAGATGTCCAGCATGCGCGGAAGCATCGTTGCCTTGATGCTGGTGGGCTCACGGCCGGAGTAATTGCACCGCCCACCGTACAGCATGCGTTTGTCGGCGGACAGGCGGTAATAGTCCAGGATGTTGTTCATCTCGCAGACCGCCAGGTCCATGGGATTGATTTGGGCGACCGTTTCTTCTGAAAGCGGTTCGGTCCCGATGATGTAACTGCCGGCAGGGAAGGTCAGGTTGGACAGGTGTTTCTGCTCCAGGTGGTGATAGGCGTTACCGGCCAGGACAACAGCCGCCGCATCCACCTGGCCTCTGGCCGTTTTCACCTTTGGCCTCGGGCCATGATCAATACCAGTGACCGGCGACTGTTCAAAAATCTTCACGCCCAAACCGTGCGCGGCACGGGCCTCGCCAATGCACAGGTTCAGGGGGTGCAGGTGGCCGTCATAGTGGCTGACCAGTCCGCCGATAAACTGTTTTGTTCCCAGCATGTCACGGGTTTTTTCCCGGTCCCAGACCTCAAACGGGTGGGGATGGTTGTGCTGTTTGAGTTCGGCTGCATATTCTTCCAGTTCGCGTACCTGGCGCTGCTTCACAGCGACTTCCACGTAACCCTTTTTCAGGTCGCACTCGATCCCGTATTTCGCAACGCGCTCATAGACGATGTCGTTGCCGCGCCAGCGGAGATCCCACAACATGTCGGCGACGCCTTCGCCATGTTTTTTCTGGACCTTGTGCAGGCCGCTGATGCCGTTGATCAACTGTCCGCCATTGCGCCCGGAAGCGCCCCAGCCGACCCGGTTGGCCTCAACCAGCGCTACCGAGTAACCGCGCTCGGCGAGCGTCAGCGCCGTGGCGACACCGGTGAATCCGGCGCCGACCACGCAGATGTCCACGGAAACCGTTCCTTCCAGCCCGGGGTAATCCGTGACCTCGTTGACCGTGGCGGCATAGTAGGATTTTTCGGGGTGTTCCTGTTTTTGGTATTGGTTTTTCATGGCTTTATTTATATCAACTGATTGGTATAATATAATATACCAAATCCGGGAAAAGTGCATGCCGAAAATCGTCGATCACGATGCCCAGCGGGAGAAGTTTGCCCGGGCAGTCATCCGCCTGGTGGCCCGCGACGGGCTGGAGGGCATGACCATGCGCGCCGTGGCTGCCGAGGCAGGCCTGTCCTATGGCTCCCTGTTTCACTACTTCAACTCCAAGGACGAGTTGCTGATGCATGCCATCCGCTATTCGACCTCGGAGCAGACCCGCCGCGTGAACGAGTTTTCAGCCCGGTTCAAAGGCCTGAAAGCGCTTGAGCAACTGATGCGCGACGACGCACTTGTCGACGAGGACAGCCGCGATGATTCACTGGCATGGCTGGCCTTTCTTTACAAGGCTGCGCTGAAAGAGCCGTTTGCCGACATGCACGCGGAGCTTATCGCCGGCTGGCTCGAACGCATACAGCAGCTGCTTAGGGACGCACAGGCACTGGGAGAGTTGCGGCCCGGCCTGGATATCGAATTCGAATCGCTGGCGATCTGGGTTTATTCCGCCGGTATCGGTCAGCAGGGCCTGCTGCATTCAGCGGTGTTTCCCGCCCGGGTTCAGAAACAGCTCATAGCGGCTTACCTGGA
>JAHEFT010000071.1 GCA_024640025.1 Chromatiales bacterium | reverse complement strand
AAGCTGATCCAGGCCACTTCCCGCGATACGGTCCGGTCGCGCAGCCGCACCGGCAAGCCTTCAAGGCAACTGCGTTCGAGTTGGACGGATGCCTGGGAGTCCGGATCAGGCCCGGAGCCGTTGCCAATGCCCTTGCAGACCCTGGTGAGCGAACCCGCGCTGCGCCAGATCGACAAGATGTCGCTGAGCGGGCATGCCGGCGCCCGGGACCTGGCGACCTACTGGGTGGGCCAGGGGGTGGGACTGATGAACCAGGAAACGTCGGTGCGTAACGTCATGCAGGACTTCCAGGAAGATTTTCTGCTGGCCTGCGAGCGCCTCAACGACATTCTCGGAGAATAAACCTCATGCTTCAGCAAGCAATTGATTTTAGAGATGAAAGCTCTGCCCTGTATGGCTTGATGAAACCGCTCTCCGCGGATGCGTTTGCCACCCGGACGCAGTTCAAGAACTGGACCTTTAACGACATTATCGGCCACCTGCACATGTGGAACCGGGCGGCGGACCTCAGCCTGACTGATGAAAAGGCGTTCCAGGAATTTATCGGGCAGGTCTTCCAAGCAGTGGCCGGTGGTGGATTGCGCCAGTTCGAGGCCCGCTGGCTGGACGGTTTGAGCGGCCCGAAGCTGCTGCAGCAATGGCATGAATTCGCGGTGGAAATGTCGGAACGATTCGGAGCGGCGGACCCCAATGCCAGGGTCAAGTGGGCCGGTCCCGATATGAGTGTACGCTCCAGCATCACCGCTCGCCTGATGGAAACCTGGGCCCATGGCCTTGCGATCTACGATGCGCTTGGCGTCGTGCGTGAGGACGACGACCGCATCCGCAACATCGCCATTCTGGGTGTCAACACCTTCGGCTGGACTTTCAAAAATCGGAAACTGGATGTTCCTTCGTCCATCCCCTACGTTCGGCTGACTGCCCCATCAGGGGATGTCTGGGAATGGAATGATTACAGTGAAACAAACCGGATAACCGGCAATGCGACGGGCTTTTGCCAGGTCGTCACCCAAACCCGTAACCTGGCCGATACCGACCTCCAGGTCGATGGCGAGGTTGCCAGGCAGTGGATGAGCATCGCCCAATGCTTTGCCGGACCACCGGAACAACCCCCGGCGCCGGGCACACGGTTCACGCAATGAGGTTTTGAAGGGTGTCGGGGACCCTTGTGCAAAAAACCCCTGGTGCTTACCTGGCCAGAACTTCGGTAAGCGGCTCCCCGACCGATCCCGATGGCGGCTTGATACCCATCAATGCTGACAGAGTCGCCGCTACATCCACGGTCTGCACCCTTCTGTAGCTGGTTTTTGCAGTAAATCCAGCGCCGGCAAACACGATCGGGACATAGCTATCGTAGCTCCAGGGCGAACCGTGAGTCGAAGCCACGGTGAGGCCGTCGAAGTCGTTGATAAAGCGGTTGGGCTCGAACACGACGAAAACCTCTCCGGAGCGTTTCGCATTGAAGTTGTTAATCACGGCACGATGCAGCGGCGTGTCAGGCAAAGCGCCTTTTCTGAGTGCAGCGCTCGACACCGCCAGCGCCACACCATCGAATTTCAACAGCTCTTCGACCACTGCCGCCTCCAGCGCAGCCTGGTCGATCGAGGGATCATTTTTGACCTCCGGACTGAAATACAGATACGGATGGTCATAGGTTGCAATCAGCGGCCCCTGGATGTTGAATTTTTCTTTGATCCTCGCGATCGCGCCGTCTTTATCCCAGCTCTCCGGATCGACATAGCCCGAAGGAATTCCCTGGCTGTTCAGGTACCCGGGCGCGTCAGGACCACCATGATCGGCCGACAATACAATCAACGTATTATCGAGCCCAACCTGCCGATCGACGAAGGCGAACAGGTCGGCCAGCGTGCGATCGAGTCGCAGGATATTGTCCTCTGCCTCCAGGCTCGAGGGGCCAAATACATGTCCGACATAATCGGTCGCGGAGAAACTGACGGAGAGGTAGTCGGTCGTGTCGTCCGCGCCCAGTTTTTCCTCGACCAGCGCCTTTTTTGCAAAGTCCAGAACGAGTGAGTCTCCCGCGGGGCTCAACGTCAGCCACGTCGTGAAGTACGGGCTGGTGCCATCCCCGAACGAGTGCGGGAAGACGCGGCCAAAACCGGCAACATCGGTTTCCCAGGCGCGGTCATCCGAATCTCCGAACAGGTAACTGTCCTGGTCATGCAGCAACTCCCACTGCTGACCGGCGAATTGCTGCGCGGGTTTCGTTGCGTTGAATGCCAGCACCCAATCCGGATACTGGTCCAGGTAATAACTGCTCGTAACAAATTCGCCCTTGGCTTTGGAGAACCAGTAGGCTGTGCCGGAATGTCCGGCCATCGAAATGGCGCCCCGGTCTTTAACCGAGACAGCCACGACTTTCGAATTGCCGTCGTTGTTACTGCGCAACTCATCGGAAAATGTGGTGACCAGGATCGCCGCCGGGGAACGGCCTTCGCTGCGCGCCGCGCGCTGCGTGGGATCGATTTCGGTGTCCGCATCAACCGTGGCGCCTGCGGTCAGCAACGGGTAGCGGGAATCTTCTACATTGTAGGTGGTGAATCCGGTCTCGCGATCGAACCACAGGTTGCCAATCATGCCGTGAACGGAAGGGTTCGCTCCTGTGGCCAGCGTTGTATGCCCAACGATGGTCTCGGTATTGGCATGCGCATGGTGGGCATCGCGATATACCACACCGGTATCCCACAGATAGCGAAAACCGCCCTCTCCCAGGCGATCGAAGTAACGGGTTGGCAGGTCTCCGCGCAACTGATCAACCGTGATCTGTACAATCAGTTTCGGCTTTTGGGTCGCCAACACGGCTGATGAAAGCAAGGAGCCCGCAAAAAACAGGCAGCTTGTAACGAGGGCTTTTCTCATGGGATGAAACTCCATATGTGGATAATAATGCCTGGAACTTGGGTAGGGCCGGGTAATGCTCGCAAATCATTGCAAGCGGTGACTTTACTGTCAGGGATCTGAACCTGCAACAATGGCAACACTCCTGGTCAACCATCCAACGTATATAATAAGCCCCGCGCGACCGGCAAAATCTGTTCGTCAAGTAAATGTCCACTCATGTCAAGTTCGACAAAACCCGAACTGATACTTTCCCCTCTCGTCATTCGGAAGTTGAGAGTATGAAGTCTGCTTACTTGCCATTCATTGCGCTTGCTGCATCTCTTGCGATGCTCATTCATTCGACAGGATTTGCCAGTGAGTGTCGCGATGGTGGACAAGAAAACTGCACCCTGGAACCAGGCCAATCTCTCCCGGTTCTTGATATCCGAGAGGGCGGGGAAATTTCCGTCACCGATAACGGAATTGTCAGGAAGCCCTGGAATTCAAAATCTCTCGAGCGGAAAGGGAAAGTGCAGGTCGTGCAGTACGTTGCTGCTAATCGTAGCGCCGTTCGTCAAAGCAAGCCTTTCGCCAGGGCTTTTCTTGAAAAACGGTTTTCTCCGGAAAAACTGGATGCGACCGTAATCGTCAATACGGCGGATACGATCGTGTTCACCAAGCTCTATGTTGCCAACAAATTGGCTAAAAACAAAGCCAAACGCCAGGAGGTCAGCTTTGTTATCGATGACAACGGCATGGGCTTACAGCGCTGGGGAATGAAACAGGAAAGTTTTGCAATCATTGTCCTGGACTCCCGTGGCAAAGTACTGTTTGCCAGAGATGGCCCCCTCACTGAAAACGAGATCGAAATCGCGATCCGGCTGATTGAAAATCAGTTCAGCTGATGAGGACAGATTAACCGCTGAGAATATATTTATTATCAAAAAAAGGAGGCGGGTTGAACCCGCTCATGAAAAACCCTTCGATTTCACTTGAGGCATGACCGCTCAAATGATTTCAACAATTTTTCTTCATCCCGGGCCAGTTTAAAAAATTTATCCAGGTATTCGATACTGTTTTTCCGATCTTTATCGGAATACCCGGGTATTTGGTTCAGAACTGCGAGAATATCTTCCCTTTTTGAGTTGACGGTTTGAATCGCGTCCCGCAGCGCTTCCTGACCCACACCACAATAGCCGCGGTACACGCGCTTGGTGACGCTCCTGAGGCGTAACGACGGATCCGGCTTTGCGTAAGCTGCATTCACCAGGCCCGCGAGATCAAAATCATACGGAATAACATTGAGTTTATCGTCGATATTCAGCAACTCACCGTTGTGGCAACAGGCGTCGTCACCTTCGGCCGTCACGAAGGACCAGTCTGTGTTCCCAATCAGATACTGAAAGACAAATACGAGTGCGGCCTGGGGTTCTGCAACCTGGCTCATTTTTATGCCCGGAATTTTTGCCCACTGCCCCCCCACTCTTTTCCGCAGTTGGGCTTTCGGCTCGAGAGCAAATCCATAACTCAGCTCGCCATCCAGTTTTGAGTGACCGTCGGTATCAACGTAATTGATGTGCATTAGGCGAACCCTGAAGCTGATGTCAGAAAGCACATTGAAAATACGGTAGGCCGCAAACTCCTCCAGCATATCCATGCGCCCGCGTTCTCCCGGGCGGCAAAGTGTTACGAGCTTTAACTTTTTCTGCCCCTCGAATACCGTTTGAGCCACGTCAGCGCTGGTGAAATTGATCCGCATCGGCGAAAACCGGCAGACGCGGGCACGGCTGTTGCCACGCATGCTGGCCATGACGTTGATGTCGACGCCGTCAACATGCAGCACGAAAGGCTGTTCCCGCCGCTGCACGCTGTCGTCGAGTATCGTATCCAGCGGGCCGGTCAGGGTCACTTGAAGGACTTCACTACTTTCAAAAAGCGCTGCAGCGCCGCAAGAAAAAGGCATGCTCAACAGAACCACAAACACAATGTGGACCAAGACTTTCAAGGAGATTGCCATAACCCAGTGTAGGGTTTAATGTGGATTTCTTCCACAACACTCTTCCCCACTGATCCAATGAAGGAGACCATGGACTCGACGGAATTGATAGAATTTGCAACCCGGTATGCGGCAGCCTGGAGCGGTCAGGACCCGGCCGAGTTTGCATCTTGCTATGCCGAAAATGGTTCGTTGTGCATTAACGATGGTGAACCATCCCTTGGACGCAATGCTGTCGAAGAAACAGCACGGGCGTTTATGACTGCTTTTCCCGACATGGCAGTTAAACTAATCGAAGTGCGCCGGGCTGGTGACTTCGTGGAATTTCACTGGCACTGGACCGGGACCCATGCGGGCCCCGGCGGTACGGGCAATGCTGTGGACCTGACCGGCTATGAACAGTGGACCTTTGACAGCAATGGTCTGATCCAGGAATCGCACGGTCACTATGATGAGCTTGAATATCAACGGCAATTGAACGCAGAGACAGAAAAAGGCTAATCAATACCGCAGGAAAGCAAGCTCCGCCAGTGAAACCTCAGCGCCGGGCAATATAGCGTGCCGGCGCCACGTTGACACGCACCAGGATGTGTTTACCCGGCTTCTCCGGCATGCGGGTTTGGTATACCGCGCCGCGATACCGGTAAGTCACGTCCCAGCCAGCGATGTGCTGTTCCGTGTGCCAAGTGCGTTGGACTTCACACTGGGTCCGGGAGCCTCGATAAGTGTCTCGGCGGTATCTTTCTCTGGTCGCGTGGTGGCCGACAACTCCTCCAATAGCTGCACCAGCCACTGTGGCGACAACCCTGCCATCACCACGGCCAATCTGATTGCCCACCACACCTCCGACAATCGCGCCCACCACGATGGGCGCAGCGGACGGACGATGTGGCCGCCAACGCTGTTCATCCCAGCAAACTTGCTCATCCACCGGGTAACGTACAGTTTGGTATAATGGGGTGCTGCGCACGACTTTTGCCCTGTCATAACCGGCGGAAGGGTGTCCAGCCCATACCGGCATGCAGACCAGGGCCAGGCTTGCAGTCAATAAAACTATGTTCAGATTTTTCATGATCAGCTCCTTTTTCAGTCACGGTTTCCGTCCGTGAAGTTCACGCTAGCCCGGTCCTGCTGAATGGAGACTGAATAATCCGTGGAAAATTCTCGGAGAGGTACGATATTCAAGCCTCAATTTGAAAAAGCTATCGTAAAGATAGTTACAATCGATTTTACGCATAGCATCTGACGCCGTAGCATTTACGGTGTCCACAACACCAGGGAACACACGCAATGCTTAAACAACAAATTACTTTTCTCGTCGCTTTGACGGCAGTGATCTCTTCGCTGGTTCCGTCAAGCTCTGCCTTGGCTCAAGGGGACCCCATGACCAACCAATTCTGGTGGCCCGAACAGCTGAACTTGCAACCGCTTCGCCAGCATGGCGCGGAGTCCAACCCTCTGGGAAAGGACTTCAACTACGCTGAAGCATTTGAAAGCCTTGACCTCGATGTCGTAAAGAAGGACATCGAAACGCTGATGACGACGTCGCAGGACTGGTGGCCGTCAGACTACGGTCATTACGGCCCATTCTTCATCCGGATGGCCTGGCACAGCGCTGGCACTTATCGGGTGGCCGATGGCCGTGGTGGCGCCGGTGGCGGTCAACAGCGCTTCGAGCCACTCAACAGCTGGCCTGACAACGCCAATCTCGATAAAGCAAGGCGTCTGCTGTGGCCAGTCAAGCAGAAATACGGCCGCAGTCTTTCCTGGGCCGACCTGATGGTACTCACCGGCAATGTCGCACTGGAATCCATGGGCTTCGAGACTTTCGGTTTCGCCGGCGGCAGAGAGGACGACTGGGAACCCGACCTGGTTTACTGGGGACCTGAGACCGAGTGGCTCGCGGACAAGCGCTACAAGGGCGAAAGGCAGCTGGAGAATCCGCTGGCCGCCGTTCAAATGGGCTTGATCTACGTGAACCCGGAGGGTCCTAACGGCAACCCGGATCCGCTCGCGGCAGCCCAGGATATTCGTGAGACGTTTGGGCGCATGGCGATGAACGATGAAGAAACCGTTGCGCTTATCGCCGGCGGTCACACGTTCGGCAAGGCCCATGGTGCTGCCAGCCCTGCCGATTGCGTCGGACCCGAGCCCGCAGCGGCCGGCATCGAAGAGCAGGGTTTTGGCTGGCAGAACAAGTGTGGCACCGGTAATGCCGGCGACACGATCACCAGCGGCCTGGAAGGCGCCTGGTCTGTCACTCCGACTGAATGGTCGATGCAATATCTGAACAATCTGTTTGCCTTTGACTGGGTTCAGACCAAGAGCCCCGCAGGTGCGATCCAGTGGATTCCTGCCGATGGCGCCGCGGCAAACCTTGTGCCGGATGCTCACGATCCGTCGAAAAGACATGCGCCGATCATGTTCACGACGGACCTGTCGCTGAAATTCGACCCAAGCTACCAGGCAATCTCAAAGCGCTTCATGGAAAACCCGGAAGAATATGAACTGGCCTTCGCCAAGGCCTGGTTCAAGCTGACTCACCGCGACATGGGCCCGCGCGCACGCTACCTTGGCGCCGAAGTTCCTGCCGAGGAACTGATCTGGCAGGATCCCGTCCCTTCAGTCGATTACGACCTGATCGACGCCAGCGATATAGCGTCGCTGAAGGTTAAGATCCTTGCCTCCGGTCTGACCGTGCCCGAGCTGGTACGGACCGCCTGGGCTTCGGCCTCAACCTTCCGCGGCACCGACATGCGTGGTGGTGCGAACGGGGCACGCATTCGCCTCGCGCCCCAGAAGGATTGGGAAGTGAACAATCCGGCCGAGCTGGCGAAAGTGCTCAAGCAACTGGAGAGCATCCAGGCGGACTTCAACAATGCCCAGGAGGGCGGGAAAAAAGTATCGCTCGCCGACCTGATTGTCCTGGGCGGAGCCGCGGCCATTGAACAGGCCGCAAGCAATGCCGGGCAGAGCGTACAGGTTCCCTTCTCACCGGGTCGCACGGATGCATCGCAGGCGCAAACCGACGTGGCGTCTTTTGACGTGCTTGAACCGACTGCAGACGGTTTCCGTAACTACTTCGGCGAAGGTAACAGTCGATCGCCGGCGGAAATGCTGGTTGACCGGGCCAACCTGTTAACTCTGACGGTGCCTGAAATGACCGTTTTGATTGGCGGCATGAGGGTCCTGAATGCGAACGCAGCGGAATCCGGTTACGGCGTATTCACCGACCAGCCCGGCGCGTTGAGCAATGATTACTTTGTGAACCTTCTCGACATGTCTACAAAATGGTCGAAATCGGCTGAAACAGAGGGCCTCTATGATGGTCGCAACCGTAACACGGGCGAACTCATCTGGATGGCAACCCCCGTTGATCTTATATTCGGGTCAAATTCCGAGCTACGCGCCGTCGCGGAGGTCTATGCGGCTGGAGCCGGCCAGGAAATGTTTCTAAATGACTTCGTCGATGCATGGACCAAGGTGATGAACCTCGACCGCTTTGATCTGCTTTGATACCGGCAGAAATATTCGATCGACAGCTTGTTGAACAAAGCTGTTAAAAACACGAACGGCGGCGCTAATCACGCCGCCGTTCTGCTCTTCAAAGTCCCCGTTCTGCTGAATGTCATGCACTGGCTGGCAAGGCACATGGACACCCGGGGATTTCATGGAAAAGGGCTTTCGTTCTCCCTATACTCGGAAGTTCGCCAACTAACATGGAGAATTCAAACAATGAGATCCCTGGCACTCACCGCCTTCCTGACCATCTGCACAGCCGGCGCCACTGCCCAGGCAGCCGACGCCATCCAACAGGCGATCGACGGCCAGCACCGCGCTGCCGAGAATAGCGCCCGCGATGTTTACCGCCACCCGCAGGAAACGCTGGAATTCTTCGGCCTCGAGCCAGATATGACCGTCGTCGAAATGTGGCCTGGCGCCGGCTGGTACACCGAGATTCTCGCCGCCGTGCTGAAAGACCAGGGCACCCTGTATGCAGCCCAGTTCGGACCAAATACGCGGGCCGGTTACCAGCGAAGGTATTTCGGATCCTTTCTTACCATGATGGGGCAAAACCCCGAGATGTACCGCAACGTCAAGGTCACAACCTTCTATCCACCGTACGAGCTGAACATCGCCCCGCCGGGCACTGCCGACATGGTGGTGACCTTCCGTAACCTTCATAACTGGTGGGGTAACCAGACCCTCGACGGCGTGTCAGCCAAACTGGCTTTCCGCGCGATGTTCGATGCCCTGAAGCCCGGAGGCATTCTCGGCATCACCGACCACCGCTGGCCGGCCGACGCCGGACCCGCCGACCCGCAGTCCGGTTACATCACCGTGGCCGAGACGGTGGCCATGGCCGAGGCCGCCGGCTTCAAGCTGGTAGCTCAATCCGAGATCAATGCCAACCCCAGGGACACCCACGTGCACCCTAAAGGTGTGTGGACTCTGCCGCCGACCTACGCAATGGGCGACGAGGACAAGGAAAAGTATGATGCTGTTGGCGAATCGGACAGGTTTACGTTGAAGTTTATCAAGCCGGCCACGATGTAAGCGGCAGTGCGCCGCTCAATGCGTCCTGACCGGAAGCCTTTTGCATAAAGCATTATCCGCCCGCGATGTCTCCTGCAGTGGCTGACCGACACTAAACCAAAGGGGTTTGCTTGTGAGTCTTTCAAAGGAAAAACTGGACGCGATCATCGTCTCGATCAGTTCCGTGCTGATCGGCAAGGAGATTGAGGTCCGGATCGCCCTGGCCTGCCTGCTAGCCAGGGGACACCTGCTGATAGAGGACCTGCCGGGGATGGGAAAAACCACGGTAGCCAACGCTATGGCGCGGGTTCTGGGTCTTGAGTTCAACCGCATCCAGTTCACCAGTGACTTACTGCCTGCTGACATCGTGGGCGTGTCCGTCTACGATAAAACCGAAGCGGCGTTCCGCTTCCTTCCCGGGCCGGTTTTCTGTCAATTGCTGCTGGCCGATGAAATCAACCGCACCACGCCCAAGACCCAGAGCGCATTACTCGAAGCAATGGCTGAAGGCCGTGTCACCGTGGACGGACAAACCCGGGACCTGCCGCAGCCTTTCTTTGTGATCGCGACCCAGAATCCGGTGCAACACTCCGGAACCTTCCCGCTGCCGGAGTCGCAGCTCGACCGCTTCCTGATACGCCTCTCCCTGGGGTATCCGGACCTCGCCTCGGAGAAGTCAATCCTGACCGGCGGCGATCCGCGGGCGCGCCTGCGTGAACTGCAACCCCTGCTTACTATCGCTGAGCTGGAGGCCCTGCAGGAAGAGGTCGACAATATCAGCGCGGCGGAGCCCGTAGTGGACTACTTGCTACGCCTCATCCAGTTCACCCGCAGCAGTGAAGATTTTGAATTCGGGCTGTCGCCGCGCGCGGCTTTGGCGATCCTGCAAGCCGCCAAGGCCATCGCGCTGCTCGATGGGCGCTCGTTCGTTATCCCGGAAGACATCCAGGCGGTATTCCCCGCCGTCGCGAACCACCGTTTGCAAGGCACCGGGCGCGGCCACGACAGTGGCAGCCGGGTGCTAATCCAGAAAGTACTAGACACCGTCGACGTCATCTGAACCCGGTATCGGATCGACCATGAGCCCGCTGTCACGCATACGGCATCCACTGAAGCGCTATTTTCGACGCTGGATTGAACGTCGCACCCAGGCAGTTCGCGAGTGCCGCCTGGATCATCGTCGCCTGTACATCCTGCCTTCGAAAGCGGGCTTCGGTTTCCTGGGCCTGGTATTTGCACTCTGGATATTGGGCACGAACTACGAAAACAACCTGGTGTTCATTCTTTGTTTCCTGCTGTTGGCCATGTTCATTGTCAGCATCCACGTTACTCACGGCACGTTGTCGGGACTGCGCGTCAAGATGGTGCGCGCCCAGTCTGTATTCGCGGGCGACGCTGCAGCCGTCGAACTCTGCTTCAGCCAGCCCAGGGCACGTCGGCGGGAACAGATCGCTGTCTGCTTCGCGGGACAGGATCCTTTGATGATTACACTCGCGAACGCCGGAGATACGTTTGTCACCGTTTTGGCGCCCACGACCCGCCGGGGTTTTCTCGAGCCAGGCCTGCTTACCGTGGAGAGCGTTTATCCGGTAGGCCTGCTGCGTGTTTGGAGCTATCTCCGTTTTCGTTTCAATGCGGTTGTATACCCGGCACCGGCCACGGACGCTACGCGTGCGGTTGGCCGGCGCGGCAGCGGCGCGGGCCATTATCTGGGTACGACCGGGTCGGAGGATTACGCAGGACTGAAAACCTACGAGGTTGGTGAATCCCTGCGACACGTGGCCTGGAAGCAGTACGCGCGCGAGCAGGGGCTTTGGTCCAAGCAATACAGCGATCCAGTCGACAGCCGGGTATGGGTGGACTGGAATGACTATGCAAGCATGGAAACCGAACAGCGCCTGGCCCGGATGACCTGGCAGGTTTGCGCTTGTGACGCCGATGGCCGGGTCTATGGCCTGCGGATCCCGGGCACTGAACTGTCGCCCGACATGGGTGCAGCGCACCGGCAGGCCGTGCTCCGCTGCCTGGCACTTTACGGCAACGATGGGACCAACAGGATAAACGATGAAACGGCCTGACTGGCAGCTTTCCCGCAACGGGCTGTTCTGGGTTCTGCTGGCCTTTGTTGCCGTGGTCGCCCAGCACCTGGAGCACTTGCCCGTCTGGACCCTGGCCCTGGCCGGAGCCGTTTTGCTGTGGCGTATTCTGGAGTATCGCGGCGCAGTCCCGTTTCCGCCCTGGCCGCTCAAAGCGGTCTTCGTCGCGAGTTGCGTGGCAGGCCTTGTAACGAGTTACCGGTCGCTGCTGGGTCTCGAGCCGATGGTGGCGATGCTGATCGCGGGCTTCGGACTGAAACTGATCGAAATGCACCACAAGCGCGATGCCTTCGTTCTGATCTACCTGGCCTATTTCGCGTCGGCCATCAACTGCGTGTTCACGCAGGATATTCTCGACTTTGGCCTGGTGCTGCTGACATACGTGATCGCCACCACTGCGCTGGTCAGTATCAACCAGTCGAAAGACCAGCGCTTCTCCGCGGGACCGTCGCTCATCGCCCTCAGGATTCTGGCGACTTCGCTGCCGTTGATGCTGGTGATCTTCCTCGTTATGCCGCGGCTGGGTACATTCTGGTCTATCCCCACGCCCAAATACCAGGCCCGGACCGGTGTCGGGGACACAATGTCGCCTGGCGATTTCTCGCGTTTGGTGGGCTCTGACAAACTGGCCTTTCGCGCCCGCTTCGACGGTGAAGTACCGAATCTCGATATGCTGTACTGGCGCGGCTTGGTATTCTCCAGGTTTGACGGCCGGGAGTGGGCGCAGGCCGAATTCTTCGGCCCGGAACAGGCGATTCAGGAGCGCAGTGACAACAGGGGTATCGTGCGCCTGGGTGAGCCGGTCCGCTATACGTTGACAGCGGAACCCACTTACCAGCGCTGGTTATTTGCACTCTCGACACCGGCAACACCTGAACCGGGCATCCGGCTTATGCGCGATTCAAGGCTGGTCAGCGCCGAACGGATCAGCCAGAGGCGCAATTACGAGGTCCAGTCATGGCTGGACTATCGCCTGCAGCCGGACGGGCTGCACCCGAACCGGGATCAACTCGAGCGCGCGCTACCGCCCGGCTCGAACCCGGAAACGGTCCGGGTGGCCAGGGAGTGGGCGCGGGAAACGCAGGATGTTGAGGCGCTGATCCAGAGACTTTTGCAACTCTACAATCGCTCCTTCGTGTACACCCTCGAACCCCCTCTGCTCGGCACGCATGCGGTTGACGAGTTTCTCTGGGAT
Organism: Chromatiales bacterium; assembly: GCA_024640025.1. Lineage (GTDB taxonomy): Bacteria > Pseudomonadota > Gammaproteobacteria > Xanthomonadales > SZUA-36 > JAHEFT01. The sequence continues at coordinate 1,693 of JAHEFT010000071.1, read as the reverse complement.
ACCCGACGTGGTTTCTGCGAGCACTTTGCCTCGAGCTTCGCGTTTTTCATGCGGGCGGCAGGCTATCCGGCCCGCGTGGTCGTAGGCTATCTGGGTGGCGAGATACATCCCACCGAGAACTTCGTGACCGTACGCCAGTACGATGCCCACGCCTGGGCCGAGGTCTGGCTCGAGGGCAGAGGCTGGTTACGCGTCGACCCGACTGCTGCGGTTGCACCCGAGCGGGTCGAGATGAGCCTGGCCGACCTGTTCCGCGACGAGGATGGCTTCTTAATAGACAGTCCACTGAGTTTGATGCGCTTCCGCGATATCGACTTCGTCAATTGGATTATTCTGCATCGTGATTACCTGGATTACGCCTGGGCCACCTGGGTGCTTGGTTACGAAAATCAGCAAGCTGATTTTCTGAAGCAGTTGCTGGGCCGGGTTGACGCATTCCGGCTGAGTTTGCTGTTCCTGATGGCCGCCGGCGTCTCACTGATTCCCTACCTGGCCATGCGGCTCATCAACCGTCGCAGGGACAGGCCGGATCCAAGGGACGAGCTGATAAACCGGTTCTGCGCGAGGATGGCGCAATATGGCCTGCGGCGCAGAACGGGAGAGGGCATGCTCGACTATGCCCAGCGCGTGGCTGCCGAGCGGCCGCAGCTCGGGCCGTGGGCGATGGCCGTCGCCAGCGCCTATATTCGTCAACGTTACGACGACAATGCTCCGGAGCAAATTGACGAACTGCGCCGGCTGGTTCGGCAGACCGGTCCTTCAGGAGTTGGCTCGATGTGACATAATTGCAATGACATGGCCCGGACAGTTCAACTTCGATTTCATGGGGTTCCTATTATTGTCAGACAGACTAACGGTCAACTCGAACACCACCCTGCTCCCGTTCCTTATCGCCAAGCTTCAGGGCTGGTCGCGGAGCACGATCAAACAGCGCCTTAAAAGCGGTTGCGTCAACGTTAACGGCGAACAGGTCACCCAACATGACCGCGGCCTTGTGACGGGCGACCAGGTGGTTGTCGAAGCCTCCGCCCGCGGCGTTTCCAGCGTGCGGCCGCGGCTCGATATCCTCTATGAGGATCGGGACCTTGTGGCCATCAATAAACCAGCTGGGTTGTTGTCTGTTGGCACCGGAAAAGATGATGAGCCACATGCCCTGGGTATACTGCGCGACCAGCTGTCGCGTCGTAACAAGCCGGTAAGACTATGGCCGGTGCACCGAATCGATCGCGATACTTCCGGGGTGCTGCTCTTCGCCACCTCGGTGGAGATTCGGGAAGCGGTGATGAAGGGGTGGCAGGCCGCGGAGAAAACTTACCTTGCGATCGTGGAGGGCTGTCCGCAACCCCCGGCAGGCACCATAGATCAGCCGCTACGCATGGACCCGGTAATCTACCAGATGCATGTCGGGCCGCACCCGGATGCGGGACGCGCAGTGACCCATTTCACCACCGAACGCAGCGTTGGTCAGCGGACCCTGTTACGGGTAACACTGGAAACCGGTCGCCAGCATCAAATCCGGGCCCACCTGGCATGGCTGGGTTACCCCGTCACAGGCGATCAACGATACGGCACGGAAGGTCCGCGAATGGGCTTGCATGCCTTGCGGTTGAGTATTATCAAACCAGGAACGGATAAGCCGTTGGTATTTGAAACTCGCGCACCGGCGGATTTTTTGGCGCTTTTGCACTCGTGA
>JAHEFT010000133.1 GCA_024640025.1 Chromatiales bacterium | reverse complement strand
GTGATCAGGTCCAGTGCGGCCGCCACCGAGGCATCACCGCCGGCCTGTATCCCGTCGTACCAGCGCCTGCCCTGCTCGTAGCTGATCACGTTGGGTGATCCGGCTGCCAGGTCGAAAAAAAGGCCCATCCCATCGGAATGATCCGCGATCACCAGCCAGTCCAGAGGACGGCCAAGCTTGGCTGGTTGGCCGCTGGAGGCCATGACCTGCTCTCCACGGGCAAAGCGATAGGCGTCCTCGAGGCCGAGGCGGGCGCCGAACAGTCCGGCGTCCACCGACAGCCCGGTATGAAGGTGGGTATCGCCCCAAAACACGCGGTCAGGGAAACTGCGATCCGCATAGGGCGAATAGGCCTTGCCCGGGTAAAGATCGGAGAGGGATTCCCTGGAAGGTGAAATTTGCGCCAGTGCAGCGGCGGATACAAACAGTAAAAGTAATGCACAGAGTGTACGGGGCATGGCGTGTTCTCCTCGAGGAATCTTCCTGCCTCGCATTAGAACACATTTCCCGGGCTTGATTAAACCAGGTGCCGGCCGCCGTCCAATGGCAAAACGCGGCCGGTGAGATAGCCGCTGTTCAGCAGGAACTCAACCGCCGCCTGCATTTCATCCAGCCCGCCTTCGCGCTGCATCAGGCTTTTACCAAGGGCTTTCTCGCGGTAGGCCGGTTCGTCGCCTTCATTAAACAGGACCAGGGCCGGCGCAATGCTGTTGACTTTCACCGCGGGCGCCAGTTTTGCCGCGAAAGACAGGGTCAGGTTGTCCTGCGCGGCCTTACTGGCCGCATAGGCGATATGCTTCGTACTGCCTCGTCCGCTCACGTAGTCGCCGATATGGATGATGTCGGCGTGATCGCCGTTGCAGGCCTGCAGCAACGGCGCCAGGGCCAGGTTGATCTGGTAGGGTGCGCTGACATGCACCTGCATCATGCGCAGCATGACTTCACCTGCTGGAAGGCTGCCCCGGTCGGGCAGCCAGTCAGAGGCGTTGTGGATGATGGCGCGTAGTTGTGTATATTTGGATTTGATCGAGTTGATCAGAAGCCCGATCTGCGATTCATCGTAAAAATCACAGTAGTAGAGCTCTGCTCCGGCGGCCCTGAGTTGATCCAGTTCCGGCCGTTCGCTTCGAAAAGTACCAATCACCGGGATACCCTGCCCCAGGAAATGCCGGGCCAGGTGCAGGCCGACGCGCCGGCCCACACCGGTGATCAGGATGGCGTCGTTCATCAGGGATTGAGGAACTCGGCCCGGGTATGGATGTTCTGCTTGAAACAGCCGCCCAGCGCGGTGGTGCTGGTCTGCGAGTTGGTATCCATCACCCCGCGCGATTTCACGCAGTAATGGGTGGCGTCAATACTTACGGCCACGTCTTCAGTACCCAGCAGCGCCTGCAGGGCAACCAGTATTTGCCGGGTCAGGCGTTCCTGCACCTGTGGGCGCTGGCCGAAGAAACGGACGATCCGGTTGATTTTGGACAGGCCGATGATCTTGTCCTTCGGAATATAAGCGACCTTGGCCACGCCATCGATGGTGACGAAGTGATGTTCGCAGGTGCTGGTCAGATCGATATCCCGGATTTTGACCATTTCATCGGCGCCCATCTTGTTATCGATCAGGGACAGTTTCGGGAACTTCGTGTAATCCAGTCCGGCAAAAATCTCCTGGACATACATCTTGGCGATCCGGTGCGGCGTTTCGGCCAGGCTGTCATCCGTGAGGTCGAGCCCCAGGGTTTCGACCACCTCGGCCATCAAGTCCCTGATACGCTCGTATTTCTGATTGGCGCTTAGTCCCGTATCGATCATGGGGGTTTCAAGCCCCAATTGGACCAACGTGTCGCGGACCAGGATCGCTTCTGCACTTAGCCCGGTGTCCTCATGGGCTATTTGCTTGGTCAGGTAAACAGGATTTGCACTCATGATACTTTCTCCAGGTGTGTCAATGATTGGGCTTCTTCGCGGCGGTACTCGAGCGTGAGTGACACGGAATCGGCGAAGCGAAGCGCATGGGGTTTGTCTATCGTTACCCGGGAAGCAATCACTTCCGGGTGCTCACTGCATATTTCCAGGACATCGGCGACGAGTTTTTCCAGCAGCAGAAAACGTCCCTCCTCTACATGGCGGATCACCTCCTTGGCGACCGTCTTGTAGTTCAGGGCCTGTTCGACGTGATCATCGAGAACGGAATCGCTGACGCGGTAGTTGATTTCGATATTGATCACGATGTCCTGTTGCTTTTCCTTCTCCTCGGGGTTAAACCCGATAAAGGTGCGCAGGCGCAGGTTGCGGATATTGATGGTTGCCCTTTTCGAGGGGACCGGCTTCTTTAAATTAATCGGTGTCGGCTGCATTTTTATGTCCTGTTAGCAATACATGTATAAAAATTTAGATTGATATTAGCATATATATCTGTACAATATCTATACATTATTCAAACAATCCATTTTGGGAGAAATTTATGAAATACCTGATTGCCATTTTAGTAAGTACGTTTGCCCTTCCGGCCATTGCCTGTGACAGTCCGCTCCTGGACCAGGATTTTCGCCGCCTGGCCTCCGATGAAGAGGTCAACCTGTGCGAGGCTTACAGCGGGCAGGTGATACTGGTCGTCAACACCGCATCCAAGTGCGGCAACACGCCGCAATACGATGGCCTGGAAGACCTTTACACTCAGTACGGCGAACAGGGCCTGGTGGTGCTGGGCTTTCCCTCCAATGATTTCATGGGCCAGGAGCCCGGAACCGAGGAGCAGATCGAGGAATTCTGCCGCCTGACTTACGGCGTGGAATTTCCAATGTTCGAAAAGACCACCGTGAAAGGGGCTGACGCCAATCCCTTTTATGTGGCCCTGGCCGAATCTGCCGGCACCTATCCCACCTGGAACTTCCACAAGTACCTGGTTGGCCGGGACGGCAAGTTGATTGCCCAGTACAGCCCGCGCACCAAGCCTGACGACGACGCATTGGTCGCCGATATCGAAGCTGCCCTGACCGGTTCCCGGTAATCTCGGAACGTCAGACTGCGCCGTGAACATATTCGTGCTTGATCAGGACCTCGGCCGGTGCGCCCGCTACCACTGCGATGCGCACGTCTCCAAGATGATCCTGGAAAGCGTGCAAATCCTGTGTACTGCGCTGAACAAGAAAGGGTTCGAGACGCCCTACCGGTCGACCCATGTGAAACACCCCTGCGTGCTGTGGGCCGAAGATTCCTATGACAACTTCACCTGGTTGAGCCGGCTGGCGAGGGAACTCAACGGCGAATACCGCTATCGCTATCAGCGTGACCGCGATCACGCGTCGATCGCGGTGCTGGACCGCCTGGACGGAATGCGATTCGAATCGCGAGGTCTGACCCCGTTTGCCCAGGCCATGCCCGATGCCTACAAGGTGCCCGGCGATGCCGTCGCAGCCTATCGCCGGTTTTACCTGGGAGAAAAAAAGGCGTTTGCCAAATGGACGGCCCGTCCGCAACCGGATTGGTGGGTTGCCCATGCCGCCTGACAGCGTATTGAACCATTCCATACCGGCCCGCGTTGCAGCCGTCGATCAAAACGGCGTGCGCATGGTGATCGGTGGAAACCGTGGAATCGGCCTGGCCCTGGTCCGCGCCCAACTCGAGGACGCCCGGGTCAGCCGGGTGATTGCGACGCACCGTCCGGGCGCCGACCTGGGAGAACTGTCGCAGCTGTCGAAACGATACGGCAACAAGCTGGTTCTGCAGCTGCTGGACATCAGTGACGACACCAGCATCGAGCGATTCGCCCGATTCCTCGAACGACAGGAAGGCGGTATCGACATCACCATTCATGCCGCCGGAATCCTGCATGAAGACACCATCGAACCGGAGAAAACCTTCACCCAGTGCACCGCCGGCAACCTGAAACGGCTGTTTGAAATCAACAGCGTGGGCCCGCTGATGGTCGCGGGTGCGCTGATCCCCAGCCAGTCCCGCAAGCGTCATTTCAAATTTGCCGCGCTGTCGGCGATGGTCGGCAGCATTACCGATAACCGCCTCGGCGGCTGGTACGGCTACCGGGCCTCGAAGACGGCGCTGAACCAGTTCATCAAGACGCTGGCCAACG
>JAHEFT010000001.1 GCA_024640025.1 Chromatiales bacterium | reverse complement strand
ATCTTGACCATCCCCGGATCAGCACCACCGAGGGCACCCCCGTGTTCCTGCCCCACGGCGGCAATTCACCCTATCTCGAACTCGTCAGCCGCATGCTGCAGATTATCTATCACGGGGATGAGCTGGCCAGGCCCATGTTTGCCGCGTTCGAGGATGCGGGGCTGATCGAATCGATGGAGCTTGAGATCAGTCTCGATGAAAAGACGAGTTACACGCTGCCGAATTTTTTTACCATCAGCCAGGAGCGCCTTTCCGCGCTTGACGGGCCAACGCTCGAGCGCCTGAACCGCCTTGGCTACCTGCAGCTCGCCTTATTTGTGGTTCACTCGCTTGGCAATATTGAATGGCTGGTCGAACTCAAGAACCGCAAGCGCGCCGCGGTCTGATAACGGGCCTGTTCACACCATGCCGATAGCGCAGAATATCGCACGCAAAACCCGGGTACTTGAAGGCATAGAGCCGGATTCCATCCCGTATGATGAGCTGATGGCCACCAGCCAGCCAGTCATCCTCAAGGGCCTGGTGCGCGATTGGCCGTTGGTGCGTGCAGGCTCACCCACTGATGCGGTAGATTATCTGAAGCGCTTTTACCAAAGCCGGCCGGTCGTGGTTTTTATCGGTCAGCCGGAGCACAAAGGCCGCTTCGGCTACACAGAGGATGTCACACAACTCGATTTTGAATCCGACCGGGGACGGCTGGACGAGTACCTGGACATCATCATTGCACTACTGGAAGAGGATGAGGCGCCGACTTTCTATATCGGTTCGACCGACGTGGACACCTTCCTGCCCGGTTTCCGCTCTGAAAATGACCTCGTGCTCAACCACGCCATGTTCGAAGCCAATCCGCCGCTGGTGGGTGCCTGGATCGGAAACCGCTCCACGGCCCTGGCCCATTACGATATGTCGAACAACATCGCCTGCTGCCTGGTGGGCCGGCGCCGCTTCACGCTGTTTCCGCCGGATCAGATCCGTAATCTGTACCCGGGCCCGCTGGAGCCGACGCCGGGCGGTCAGGTGCTCACGATGACGGATATCAATGCCCCCGACTTCGAGCGCTTTCCGGGGTTGCGTGAAGCATTCGAGGCCGGCGAAGTCGCCGATCTTGAGCCGGGTGACGTGCTGTATTACCCGGCGATGTGGTGGCACGAGGTCGAAGCGCGGGACGGCTTCAATGTGATGGTCAACTACTGGTGGAACACCTCGCCGCAATTTATGGACACACCGCAGAATACGTTGCTGCATGCGCTTTTAAGCCTGCGTGACCGTCCCGAGCAGGAAAAGCGGGCGTGGCGCGCCGTATTCGACTACTACGTGTTCGGGCCGGCTGACCGCGCCGGTGCGCATTTGCCGGAAGCTGCACGCGGCAACCTGGGACCAATGGACGAGATGAAGGCGCGGCGCCTGCGTGCCCAACTGCTGCGGAAGCTCAACCGATAAAGGACAAGACATTGCATCATCAAACTGTAAAACGTGTAGTCATCGCCGGCGGCGGCACCGCCGGCTGGACAGTGGCGTCAGCGCTGGCGCAGCAACTGGGTTCCCTGCTCGACATCACCCTGGTCGAATCGGACGAGATTGGCACGGTGGGTGTCGGGGAGGCGACCATCCCCACTTTCTGGACTTTTCACAAGCTGCTCGGTGTGGATGAGCGCGAATTCATGCGCGCGACCGACGCAACGTTCAAGCTCGGCATTTCTTTCGAGAACTGGGACCGGCTTGGCGACCGCTACATTCACCCGTTCGGTGATATCGGCAAGTCGTCGTGGATGGCCGACTTCCACCACTTGTGGCTGATGGCGAAGGCCAGGGGCTTTGGCGGAGAGGCGGGGGATTACTGTTTTGAGCACCAGGCTGCCGCGGCGGGAAAAATGGCGATTTCCGAGAAATCCCGCATCAACTACGCTTATCACCTGGATGCGAGCAAGTATGCCAAGTTCCTGCGCGCGAAATTCGAGCCCAAAGGCATCAAGCGCGTCGAGGGCAGGATCGCACGTGTGGAGCAGGATGGCGAAAGCGGCTACGTCACCGCGCTGGTGATGGAAAACGGCGACAGGGTGAGTGGTGATCTGTTTGTGGATTGCACCGGGCTTCGCGGCCTCCTGATCGAACAGACACTCGCAGCCGGTTACGAGGACTGGCGCCAGTGGCTGCAGACCGACAGCGCGCTCGCCGTACAAACCGAATCGACCGGGGAGATCCCGCCCTACACGCGTTCGATGGCGCGCAGCGCCGGCTGGCAGTGGCGTATCCCGCTGCAGAGCCGCGTTGGCAATGGCCTGGTTTATTGCAGCGCGCACCAGCCGGAAGAAGCTGCACGCGAAGAACTGATGGCTAACCTCGAGGGCACTCCACTGACCGAACCACGACTCATTCGCTACGTGACAGGAATGAGACGCAAGATCTGGGACAAGAACGTTGTCGCCATCGGTCTCTCCAGCGGCTTTCTCGAACCGCTGGAAAGCACCAGCATTCATCTGATTCAGATCGGCGCCATGCGCCTGATCCAGTTCTTTCCGTTTGGCGGCAACTTCGAAGTGCTGGCCGCACGCTACAACGAAAAGTCACGCTTTGAAATCGAACGCATCCGCGATTTCATCATCCTGCACTACAAACTGACGCACCGTGACGACACGGCGTTCTGGCGCAGTTGCCGTGATCTGGATATCCCCGATTCTCTGGCCGAGCGTATCGCGCTCTTCCAGGAGAGCGGGATGGTCTACCAGTCGAGCGATGAGCTGTTCAAGGTCGCTTCGTGGCTGTACGTAATGCTGGGGCAGGGCATTATGCCGAGCAGTCACCACCACATGGGAGCCCTGCTCGGTGACGAACGCCTGCGCAAGGCCCTGGATTCTCTGAAGGGCAATATTGCCAATGCCGTTGCCAGGATGCCCGGGCACAAGGAATTTCTGAAAAGCTATTGTGCGTCAAATTAAAACTAGCGGGCTCTCAGATCATCAGTCCGCATTGTTTGTCTGGATTCACAATAAGGCCCGATAAGGGTGCCCACAAACCCGCCCGCGCGACGGGTGCTTAAAATCCGCGCGTCCATGTCTTTGATCAAATAATGAGTTTGATCGGTCTGCGAATATTCAAAATCCATTTTTCCGCTATTGGCCTTGATCGTAAGCGTCATCACCCCGGTTTTGGTCAAGGGTGTTTTACCCACCACGATATCTTCATCAGATTTATCTCGCGTGGAGACAAGTAAAAAGTTTTCATTATCAATGCGTTCAATGCCAAAAAATACCAGTGAACGGTCGTTTTGCACGGCGGCCAGGCCGGCTTTGTCACCATTCACTTGCGGTGAGAAGGTAAATGTCGTGCTTACCGATGCAACGTGGTGCTGCTGCCTTCGGCCAATAAATGATGGCGGACCACTCAAATCACCAAAATTGCCGTCACAGTCCATCGAAAGCTGACCATTTCGTAATCTGTAAAAGGGTTCACCTGGTGTGCGGTAACCCATCCATTCCATACCCAGGTTTGTTCCATCAAACTCTTCAGTAAAGCCAAAATTACCCGACGTAGGCAATTGAGTTCCAGGGCCTTCAGGCAGCGCAGGCCTGGTGTGAACATAGGGGACTGGAACACCAGGCGGCAAAATGGCCGGCCAATCGTTTTTCCAGGTCACGGGCAGTAAAAATGTCTCCCGGCCAATGTTGTATTCGTCCGGCCCGTAAGGACGCGTCGCCAAAAACGTTGTCCACCAACTCCCGTTGGGCAACTGAACAAATTTGGCGTGCCCGGTGGAGGTCACCGGGTCAGGGCGCTCCGGGTCTAAATCCCGTTGTGTCAGTATCGGGTTGTCCTTAGCGGGAATAAACGGCCCCCAAACGCTCCCTGAACGAAAAATGGTTTGTGAATGCTGATCACCCGTTCCCCCTTCAGCTGCCGTGAGGTAATAAAAAATACCCTTTTTGAAAATATGCGGGCCTTCGATCCAAATGGGTTTCCGGGCGATGTCGACTCCGCCGTTGACCAGGACTCTGCGTTCACCCGTCATTTCCCGGTTTTTCCAGTCGAATTCCTGGACCCAGATAGCGCGATGGCCATCGTATTTGGGGGTTTCAGCAGGCGCACCGTTGTTCACGATGTAGGCTGTGTCGCCAGTCCAATATATGGAAGGGTCGATGCCTTCAAAATCCAGCCACGTGGGATCAGACCAGGGCCCGGCGGGATCTGTCGCGGTTATCGCAAAATTGCCGCCACAATCCACACACGTCGAAACGATGTAATACAGTCCATCATGAAAAGATATATCCGGGGCAAATATTCCGCGGGAAACAGTAAGGCCGTTGAAATCGAATTGATTTTCCCGGTCGATGGCGTTTCCGACCTGAAACCAGTTCACCAGGTCTCTGGAGTGAAAAACCGGCAGCCCCGGGTAATGGGTAAAGGACGAATTGACCAGGTAAAAATCATCTCCTACCCGAGTAAGCGATGGGTCCGGGTAATAGCCGGATAAAATCGGGTTACGATATTCGGTTGGACCTGCGGCCACCTGCTCCAGGGATTGGCCCTGGTATGTAAAGCGCTCAAAAACTGCCGGGTTCTTTTGTGTGCCGTCAGTATCCCCCGAACCGGATCGTGAAGTGTGAGGAATACAGCTGGCCAGTACAACCAATCCGATAATCCAGCGGGTATTCAGCATATTCGTTTTAATCAGTATTGATTAGCTGACCGATACACCATCAGGGCCGGAAGGGATAAGCCCCAACAGTCGCTGCATCTTCCTCACTCCAGCCCAGGTGATTCCGGATTTCTGCAGGAACAGTTACCCGCTCGCCCGCAGGCATCTGCAACAATTCATACCGGTCCACGTCAGGACCTTTGAAAATAGACCGCGGCGTGAGATCCAGCTGCAGTCCATCGGCCTCAAACTCCGGCCCCTGCTCACGGAACTCGTCAAGGGACCCAAGGTCGAGCCTGCAGCTATCGGTCGCAGCAGGGCTCCACACAGCAAGGGGTGATGGATGGGTAACGCCTGTCATGGCGGCACGCACGTAGATATTGCCATTGACCTCAGTCGCCATCGGGCGCGTTAGCGATTCGCAGAGCGATGCAGGCTGTTCAAACATCAGCAACGGCCTGTCATACGACTCACCCGCTACCAGCAGGTTATTCAGGAACACATGGCCCTCGCGCTGGTCCACATCAGGGCCGGTGGAAGAATGCCAGCCAAAGTGGTCGCCCACAGCGCTCCGTTCATTGCGCTCGAATGACGCCGGGCTATTTACGAAAGTGTTGTTGTACACGTGGACGTCCGCCGAGTTCAACACGCGCACACCTTTGTCGTTACCGACGAAGACGTTGCCTGCCACGGTTGCGCCCTGGGAAATTTCGAAGAAAAAGCCGTCAACTACCCCCTCGATCCAGTTATTCACGATCACCCCGTCGCGGTTGCCAACGTCATACCAGACTCCATTGGAATAGGGCTGGTCGATGATCAGGTTGTCGCGAAACGTGACGCGGCGTGTCTGGTTGAAGATCTTGACGGCAGACGCGTAGTAGCCGGTGAGTTGTTCGATATTATTCCGCCGGATAATGTTCTTTTCCAGGAGCACATCCGACGAGCCGATGACGTAAATTCCTTCCGTGCCGGTATCGCTGATGAGCGAGTTGCGAATGATCAGGCCATCTCCGCGGAAGTAGCCGGCAACGCGCGAACAGTAGGAAATAGTGACATTCTCCAGCACTGTGCCAACGACCTCTTTGCCAAACGTGGCGGGGTCTGAAAGGCCAACGGGCTCGTCCGTGGGCTCGTCGTGCATCGTGAACTGTTTCTTGCCTTCGACCTCGAGTGCGCGATAAGCATATTGCGTAAAGGTAATCCCGCGAATGACGGGACCCTTGTTGTCGTTGGTTTTTCCATGGACCGGCAAGCTGGTGCGAACCAGTGCACTATCAAAGGCGGTGATCTCCACCAATTTGTCGGCAGGGTCGAAACCGATATATACATAGCCGTTCTCGTAATCGATGGCGTATGAATCAGCATCCAGTTCACCTTCCCAGCCCATCGATGTCAGAATTTTGCCGTCCGCAAATACCATGTCGTTGTTGAATCGATGCAACGGCGTCCGCATTCCTTCGCGGTTGCGCCGCCACCATTTCAGGGGAGTTGTGGGAAACAACGTCGTCCACTGGGTACGCCACACGCCATCACGGAGCGCTTCCCACTCGGTGGCGATTCGGGTTCCCTTGAGGATTGGACGCTCGTTGGCGAAAGGCTGCATGGTAATACCCTGGTTGAGCACCAGGCCACCTGTCCGGTAAATACCGCCGCGCAGGATGATCGCATCGCCCGTTACTACTCTTTCGATCGCCGTCTCGATCGTTGTCGGCTGATCCAGCGTCGTACCCGGTGAGCCGGCCTTGCCGTCCGGGGCGACGTAATATACATGCCCGGCTTTCGGAATTTCGTAGATCTGATCAATGGGGCCGTACGGCCCGCCGGAAGGCTGCGCATGGCCGAGCACAGGTGTAAAGATGAGCAGTGAAAGGGTGAAGAATTTAAGCATGGTGGTCATGTGATTTCCCTCAATGAAGTCGTAAACGCATGAGCTTGTCATTCGCCGTTATGTACAGCATTGACTCATCCGCATTGAAAGCTAGATTCGCCGTTGGTTCGCCGGTCTCTATCGTGCCCAGAAGCTTGCCCTCGGCGCTAAAAACATAAATTCCACCAGGGCCGGTGGCAAAGACGTTGCCGTCATGGTCGACTTTCAGGCCATCGGGTAAACCGGGCTTTGTTGCAGCGTCGCCGGTCGCATCATGGAAAACGACGGGATCACCAATCGAACCATCTTCATGGATGCGGAACGATGTCCATGTCGCTTCTTCAGGGTCTGAATTTGCCACGTACAATGTCTGTTCGTCAGGTGACAGGCCTATGCCGTTTGGCCGGGAAAGTTCCGGGTACAGCAACGTGACTTCACCCTGCGGCGACAATCGGTAAACACCGCTCCATTCCAGTTCCCGGGTGGGATCGTCGGGACCCTGTTCCAGTCCATATGGCGGGTCCGTGAAGTAAAGGTTGCCGGATGAATCGAAGACAAGGTCATTGGGGCTGTTGAATCGTTTGCCATCGTAAGCGCCTGCCGCCGTTTCGAACACAGGCTGCGGCTGCGAAACGTCACTTGTCATGCGGGCAATACGACGGTCTCCGTGCTGGCAAAGCACCAGGCGGCCACTTCCATCCAGTACCAGACCATTCGACCCGGGCTCTCCTTTTCTCGCTGCATCGCCCGTGTAACCTGACGGTTCCAGGTATGTCGCTATTCCATCTCTTTCGGACCACGAGTAAATGGCATTTGCAGGAACGTCTGAAAACACGAGAAGCTGCTGGCTATCCAGCCATAATGGGCCTTCAGACCATTGAAAACCATCGGCAAGGATTTCAAGCTGTGCGCCAGTTGCGATCAGTTCATTCAGTCTTTCATCAAGAATTTCGATCCGGCCGAAATCTGAACCCGATGAAGAAGGTTCGGAAGGGTCAACGGCATCTGCCATGCCTGTTGAAGACCCCAAGGCAATTGGAATGACTAACAGGATGAATAGCCTGGATGTGAAATAGCTTATGTGCAACATTGGTAAGGTTCCCGGCTGGATGTGTTTTAACTATCGATAAAAAGGGGCTTATAAGCAATGGATGATAGCGTTCACATAGCTTATATTAATGCGTTGCCCGCCACGAAGAAAAATAGTGACTACATCAAACCAAAAACTGTCAGTCGTCGAGAAAGTCGGTTACAGCCTGGGCGACCTGGCTGCGAACCTGATCTTTCAGACCCTGGTCACTTTTATCGCCTTCTTCTACACGGATGTGTACGGAATCCCCGCGGCAACCGCTTCAACCATCATATTCATCGCTGGCATGATCAGCGCTTTTTTCAGTCCGGTGATGGGTCTGATCGCAGACCGTACGAACACGCGCTGGGGCAAGTTTCGTCCCTGGATACTCTGGACTTCTGTCCCATTCGGGGTGATCACTCTTCTGACCTTCAACACGCCGCACCTGGGTGATACCGGCAAACTCATATACGCATTCGTTACCTACACTTTGCTTTTGCTGATCTACGCTGCGAACAATTTGCCTTATGCGGCCCTGAGCGGCGTTCTGACCGGGGAGATGACGGAACGCAACAGCCTGTCGGCTTACCGGTTTGTCGCAGTAATGATCGCCCAATTCGTGATCCAGGTATTACTGCTTCCCCTGGTATTGATACTCGGCGGTGGCGACAAGGCGGAAGGCTTCAAAAACACGATGACACTGTTCGCGATTGTCGGCGTGGTATTTCTGCTGATTACCTTTTTTACGACCAAAGAACGAATTGTTCCCAAGCCGGAACAGCGCTCCAGTGTTCTCCAGGATATTAAGGACCTGGTCCGGAACAGGCCCTGGATCATCATGTTGACGGTTACCGTTCTCGTGTTCGTGACACTGGCCCTGAAAGGCGGAAGCTACGTTTATTACTTCAAATATTTCGTCAGTGATTCCCACCTGGCGGCTTTTCTCGAAAACAGTGGTTTCAACAGCTTGATCCTGGGTTTGAACAACACGCTCACAAGCGTTGGTCTGACCGAATTTCAGTGGCCAAAAGACACCGCGATATCCGGTTTGAGCGTGTTCAATGCAATCGGCATCATATTCATGATTGTAGGAATCGGTTTTTCCAAGTATTTTGCCGACCGGTTTGGTAAGCGAAACACTTATGCAATCTCATTGCTGATTTCGACGGTTTTTGTCCTCATATTTTATCTCTTCTCCGCTGAATCAGTCGGCCTGATGTTTGGCTCACAGTTATTGCACGGATTTTTCTATGGCATTTCCATCCCGGTTCTGTGGGCAATGATTGCAGATGTCGCCGACTACTCTGAATGGAAAAACAATCATCGGGCAACAGCCATTATTTTTGCCGCCATGCTGTTTGGTCTCAAATTCGGCTTGACGATAGGCGGTTCCCTGGTCGCGGGTATTCTGGCGAGCAACAACTATGACCCACAGGCCATTGTCCAATCGGCGGAAACCGTCAATGGCATCAAGTTGTCGGTCAGTTTTTATCCCTCTTTACCGTTTCTCATTGCTACCGCGTGTCTCTTCTTTTATGAAATAAACAAGAAAATGGAAAATCAGATTGAGCAGGATCTCATGCAACGCCGAATTTCCGACTGAATTTTTGTTACTTTAACCGCATGAACAGGGAAAAAATGCCTGAAAAAGATATTGATGAATTGAGCCTCGAGGAGCTAAGAGCGAAAGCGGTTTCACAACCGCTCGTAGAGCACATTTACACCGCAGACCCTTCTGCACATGTGTTCGATGGAAAATTCTATATCTATGCCTCGCACGATATCGACGCCGGCATTCCATTCAATGATAACGGCGATCATTTTGGTATGGAGGATTATCACGTCTTGTCACTGGACAGCCCCGCAAGCAAGGCCGTTGATCACGGCGTGGCCTTGCATGTTAAAGATGTGCCCTGGGCGGAACGGCAAATGTGGGCGCCGGATGCTGCCCGCAGGAACGGAAAATACTATTTTTATTTCCCGGCCAAGCGGGCAGACGGTATTTTTCAGATTGGTGTCGCTATCGGTGACTCTCCGGTTGGGCCTTTCACCCCGCAACCGGAAGCTATCCAGGGCAGCTATTCCATTGACCCGGCTGTATTTCAGGATGATAACGGCGAATTTTTTATGTATTTTGGCGGACTCTGGGGCGGCCAGTTACAAAACTACAGAAGTAACATTTACAACCCCGCCGGTGAAGAACCTTCCGATTCAGAGCCGGCGCTCGGCCCCATTGTCGCGCGATTGTCCGGCGACATGCTGCAGTTCGCTGAGGAGCCCAAAGAGCTGGTCATTTTCGATGAAAATGGTGAACCGCTTCTGGCCGGCGATCATGACCGCCGCTTTTTTGAAGCCTCCTGGATGCACAAATACAAAGGCAGGTATTATTTCTCTTACTCAACCGGTAATACACACTTTCTCTGCTATGCGGTCGGCGATAGTCCTTACGGGCCATTTGCCTACGGCGGAAGAATTCTCTCGCCTGTAGTAGGTTGGACGACTCACCATTCCATTTGTCCCTTTGAAGACAAGTGGTACCTTTTCTATCACGATTCGATTTTGTCCGGGGGCGTGACTCATTTGCGCGCGGTGAAGATGACGGAACTTTCTCACGCTGCCGACGGGACAATCATCACCCAGGATCCTTATGGTGATTGACCGGCGCGGTGCTTTTACCGCCGAAACCCTTTAACCAAATTCACTCAGGAGAACTGCATGGGCAAGAAAATAGCATGGCTTCCTCATGGGCGGCTGATCAGCTCCGCCGTGATTACATTGTCGGTAATTGTTCTATCTTCCTGCGGTCAGGACACCGGGCAGGAAGGTTCTGCAGCAGATAAGCCCGGTCAGACCGTTACACAATCTGAAAGCACCGTCGTCCCCTACCTGGATGTCAATCTGGATAGTGACTCCCGGGTCGACGACCTGGTCAACAGGATGACGCTCGAGGAAAAAATCAGCCAGATGCGATATGAAGCGCCTGCGATCGAGCGGTTGGGAATTCCCGAGTACAACTGGTGGTCCGAGGCATTACACGGCGTGGCGCGGGCGGGTCTGGCGACCGTTTTTCCCCAGGCCATTGGCCTGGCGGCAACCTGGGACGAAAAGTTGATGTTCCGGGTGGCCACGGCCATCTCGGACGAGGCCAGGGCCAAACACCATGACTTCGCGGCACGGGGCAACCGCAATATTTACCAGGGTCTGACCTTGTGGTCGCCGAACATCAATATATTCAGGGATCCGCGATGGGGCCGCGGACAGGAAACATACGGTGAAGATCCCTGGCTGACCGGCCGCATGGCCGTTCAATTCATCAAGGGCCTGCAGGGTGATGATCCAAGGTATCTCAAGACCGTCGCCACGGTAAAACACTACGCCGTTCACAACGGACCGGAACCGGAACGGCATGAGTTCGATGCCGTTATCAACAGGAAAGACCTCTGGGAAACTTACCTGCCACAGTTCGAAATGGGTATACAGGAAGGCGGCGCTTATTCGTTGATGTGCGCCTACAACCGGATCAACGGCGATGCCGCCTGTGCAAATGATTTGCTAACGAATGACATCCTGAGGGGCCGGTGGGGATTCGATGGTTATATCGTGTCTGACTGCTGGGCCATCAATGATTTTCACGCGCATCATAAAGTCACGCAGACACCGCAGGAAAGTGCGGCGCTTGCGGTCAAACTGGGAACCGACCTGAATTGTGGAGACACCTACCCCAGCCTGGGTGTGGCGGTTGCAGAGGGTCTCATCACGGAAGAGGAAATCGACGTCAGCGTTAAGCGGCTTTTCGTTGCGCGCATGAAGCTGGGCATGTTTGATCCGGACGAGATGGTCGAGTACGCCCGAATCCCCTACAGCGTGGTGAACAGCCAGGAGCACCAGGGCCTCGCACTGCAAGCGGCGCAAGAATCCATCGTGTTGCTGAAAAATGACGGGAACATCCTGCCCCTGAGCAAAGACATAGGTTCAATCGCTGTTATTGGTCCCAATTCGGACGACTGGCTGATGTTGCTGGGAAATTATAACGGGATTCCTGCAGATCCGGTCACACCCTTGCAGGGTATCCGCGACGCTGTATCACCTGAAACAGAAGTCACCTATGCCCAGGGTTCAGAACTGGCCGCCGGCTTCCCCCTGATCACTCCTGTGCCATCGAGTTTCCTGTTCACTGCGGAAAACGGTGATGGACTGACAGCCGATTTCTATGGCAACAGCGATCTTGAAGGCACGGCGCTGTATTCCGAGGTGCACCCGAATGTCGACGTTAACTGGAGCGACGGGGCGCCGCGTGAAGACATGGATGACGACAATTTTGGCGTCCGGTGGACCGGGGAACTGGTTCCTGAAATTTCCGGACAGTATCGCCTGGGTTTACGAAGTACGTTAAAAGCCGTCCTGAAGTTTGAAGGGGAACCTATCGTTGATACTGAATTCCGTTTTCGCGCTGAGAATCCAGGCATGGGGCTTAAAATATCCGAGGGCATGGAATTGCAGGCCGGGAAAAGATATTCGATCGAGATCATGGCAGGCGAGACACAAGGCGACGCACAGATTCAACTCGTTTGGGATGCTCCAAGGCCCCAACTCGAGGAAGATGCTGTCAAGGTCGCGAGTGCAGCCGATGCTGTCGTAATGTTCATGGGTCTGACCGCGGAAATGGAAGGGGAGGAAATGAACATAGACCTGGACGGGTTCCGCGGTGGGGACAGAACGAAACTTGGTCTGCCCAAAAACCAGCTTGATCTGATCAAGAAAATTCACGCACTGGGAAAACCGGTTGTGCTGGTGCTGCTGAACGGCAGCGCGCTCGCGGTAAATTGGGAAAACGAGAATATACCGGCCATCATCGAAGCCTGGTATCCGGGACAGGCCGGCGGAACGGCTATCGCAAATGTCTTGTTCGGCGACTACAACCCCGGTGGGAAATTACCGGTAACTTATTACCGCTCAGTTGACGATTTGCCGCCATTTGAAGATTACAACATGACCACCCAGACTTATCGCTATTTCGCCGGCGAGCCGCTGTACCCGTTTGGTTACGGCCTGAGCTATACGAGCTTCACATTCAGCGGCATCGAGGTACCCGCGTCGGCCAAAGCCGGCGAGCCGGTCACGATTTCTGCCACGATCCGAAATACGGGTCAGCAGGCCGGCGACGAAGTGGTGCAGGTTTACGTTTCCAGGAAAGAAGCAGACTTTGTTGTGCCCATTCGGTCTCTTCGGGCTTTCGAACGAATGACGTTGCAGGCCGGGGAGGAAAGGAAACTGAGTTTTGAATTGAACGCTGATGCGTTTGCCGTTATTTCCGATGCAGGAGAAAAGCTGTTTCCGCCCGGCAGCTACGAGGTTTCCGTTGGTGGGGGGCAGCCGGATGTGTCGATTGACACATCATCCAATGTCCTGACTGCAATAATCCAGATCGAATAGCCCGGTCGCAGCGTGCAGATTCAACCTTGCGCAATATTACTCCTGGTCTGCATGGCCGTTTACTCGCTCGATGCGAAAGGCGACGAATCCACCATAGATCGAAAACCCTGGGTTGAGCGCCACAACCCGGCCATTTCCGCGATTGACCCGGAATCACCTTTCACGGTGGGTAACGGCCATTTTGCCTTCACCGCCGACGTCACCGGTCTGCAGACGTTTACCGGGCTCTATTACGATAGCGGTATCCCGCTGGAAACCAAGGCGCGCTGGGCATGGCATTCGCGCAGCAACGACCGGCACTACACGCTGGAAGATACCAATGTTGAATATGCAGCCTATGGCAGAAAAGTTAATTTCCCGACCAACATGGATAGCGCGGCAGGTCAATGGCTTCGCAGCAACCCACATGACCTGCCCCTGGCACGGATTGGGTTGGTGCTCAATGGCGAAGAAATATCATCTTCACTGGTAACTGACATCGATCAGACGCTCGATATGTGGCGCGGCAGGCTGGAAAGTCGTTATTCCCTGGATGGACAGACGGTTTCGGTAAGCACCGTAGCGCATGGCGAACGCGACGTGATTGCAGCGAAAATTGAATCATCCCTGGTTGATTCCGGTCGCCTGGGCGTCATTCTGAATTTTCCCCGCGGGTATGATTTGAACATCAAGAATACGCCTCGAATCGACTGGCATAATGACGGTGAGCATATTACTCAACTGATTGAAAAACATGAAAATACCGTGGTTTTTTTGCGCCAGGTCGATGATGAGAAGCATTTTGTGCGCATAAACTGGCAGGGCCACGCGGATTTGATCAAGTCGGGTGATCACTCCTATCAACTACGGCCGCGGATGGCCGGCATCGAGGGTAAGGCTGCAGGCAATGGTTCGCTGGAATTCAGTGTCGAATTCTCACAGACTCAGGGGGATGCGGTTGTAGACCTTTCTTTTGATCAAACAAGCAAATCTGCAGCGGCCTCCTGGGAACAATACTGGAACACCGGCG
The DNA here is from genome assembly GCA_024640025.1 of Chromatiales bacterium. Lineage (GTDB taxonomy): Bacteria > Pseudomonadota > Gammaproteobacteria > Xanthomonadales > SZUA-36 > JAHEFT01. The sequence goes on along the minus strand of JAHEFT010000001.1, from coordinate 108,201 downwards.
CCGCCGTGGATTTTGCCGGTAGCAGCGATACCAGGGCCAATGAGCTGGAGCGCCGAATTGTGCTGTCGCAGTACCTCCTGGGTGTGCAGGCCAGGTCAGACATTCCTGCACAGGAAACCGGCCTGACCAGCAGTTCCTGGTATGGCAAGCACCACACAGAAATGGCCTGGTGGCACACGGCGCATTGGATCTTGTGGGGCAGGAATGAAAATGCAGAACGAGTCCTGGCGTGGTACCTCGAAACGATGGGCAGCGCGGCGAAGGTCGCCGGGTCACGGGGGTTGAAGGGTGTTCGATGGTCAAAAATGGTGGGACCGGATGGCAGGGAAAGTCCCGGTGGGAATCCGCTGATCATCTGGAACCAGCCACAAGTGATTCACCTCGCGGAAATGCTGTATCAGTCCAACCCCACGGAGGAGACGCTGTTTCGCTATGCCGGGTTGGTTGAGGAAACCGCACAGGGCCTTTCCTCCATGTTGTCTTGGGACCAGGCTGGAGATCGGTTTTCACTGGAACCGCCCATCTGGATTGCGCAGGAAATATACGACCCGCTCGTTACCCGTAACCCGGGCTTTGAATTGAGTTATTGGCGCTATGGACTCAGGACCGCACAGCTTTGGCGTAAGCGCCTGGACAAAAATGAAAACACCGAGTGGAATAAGCAGGTCACCCAACTGGCCGAATTGCCCCGGTCGGAGGGAAAGTATGTCGCCATCGAGTCTGTTCCCGATACGTTCACCAATTTCCAGAGCAGACAGGATCACCCAACGATGCTGGCGCCTTATGGCTTACTGAATGATGAAACGGTCGACCCCGACGTAATGGGTCGCACTCTGCAAGCAGTTTTGGATACCTGGGACTGGGACGAAAAAATCTGGGGCTGGGACTACCCTATGATCGCCATGACGGCCGTTCGTTTGGGTGAGCCTGAAATTGCCCTGGATATCTTGCTGCGAGACGCTCCCCATAATCGTTATCTATCCAATGGCCATTGTCCGCAGGAGGGGGCGGGATTGCCTGTCTATTTGCCTGCCAACGGGGCATTTCTTGCCGCCACGGCCATGCTGGTTCCGTATTGGGAAACGGGTGGACGAAATGGCGAATGGAGAATTCGTGTCGATGGGTTAAAACCCCTGAATGATTATTCGGGGGTTCCCTGAAACAAGCTCTTTGCGTTTTCCAGGCCTGCCTGGTACGCCTCGATGAGCTTGTCGAAATTGGCGTTAAAGGCATCGTCGATCACGCGTCGCGCAGGGTCCGCATCGTAGTATGCAATCGAGCGCTTGATTCCGTCGCGGAAACGGCGGGTCGCTGAGAATCCAGGTACAAATCTTTTTATCTTGGTATTGTCGAGCACGATCGATGCAGTCTTGTCGCCGTGCAAGCCGCCCAACTTGTCGGGCATGCAGCCTACGATAAAGTCGGAGGCGATATGAACAACGTTCAATTTGTTGACGCCGGCAGCCTCAGCGGTGGCCTCAAAAATCTGATTCCAGTTCAACACTTCGTCAGAAGTGATGTGAAAAGCATGGCCGATCGAGCCCTGGTGTCCGAACAAGCCAAGCAGGCCTTCGGCGAAATCGGCGTTGTGCGTGAGTTGCCAGAGCGATGTCCCGTCGCCCGGAATGACCACGGGCAAGCCCCTGCGCATGCGATCGATTACCGTATAGGGCCGTTCCCAACTATTGATGGAAAGGGGTACGACCGTTTCGCTGTAGGTATAGGACGGGCGAACGATGGTTACGGGAAAATGGTTTTCGCGTAATTCACCTACCAGGTACTCTTCGCAGGCAATTTTGTTGCGGGAGTAATCCCAATACGGATTCACCAGCGGGGTCGATTCCGTCACGAGGTAGTCAACCACTGGTTTTTGATAGGCGCTGGCTGAACTGATAAAAATGAATTGTCCCACTTTTCCTTTAAACAGGCTCAGCCGCCTTTTCAGGTCATCCGGATGAAAGGAGATAAAATCCACCACGACATCCCAAAACGTGTCGCCCAGCGCTTTTTTCGTGCTGGCAATATCTGATATATCAGATATTATCTGTTCCGTGCCCGGAATTTCCCCCCGTTGTCCCCGGTTGAGCAAGGTCAGGTCAAACCCGCGCTCAACGGCCAATTCTGCGCTTGCAGAACTGATGATCCCGGTACCGCCAATAAAAAGTATTTTCATCATTGTTTCCTAGATTGCACGGAAACTTCGACTTCTACATTTGGGGCAACGGCCAAGAACAATATTCCCGACCGGCCATCGTAGCGCGTTTCCACGTCGCGCCCGTTGAGTTTCACCTCAATGGGCTGCTGGTCCAAAGCGACCTCAAAAAGCGATTCATGCGTGAAAGCGGGGCTGGTGATTCGCAGCACGCCGTTGGCTTCTTCGAGCCGGATAATTTTTGCCAGGTCGCCGTCCAGCATATCGATGTAGGTGAATTCAGTTCGCGAGTTTTTTCCGCCCGGAAACGCGTGGATGGTTAGCTGCCTGGGGGACTTGTTCCAGGTGCGCTCATTTCCGGAATAGACATTACCCGTCACGTAGATGCTGTTTTCCCGCACGAAGCGGGGCAGTTTTTCGAGTGGAACATCCATCGTGATGGTTTTCCCTCCTTCATAGCGGATATTCGGGCGGTCAAAATCCCGCCAGTTTCCTTCGGGAAGATAAATACTGCGGCGTTCGACGGCGCTGAAAACCGGGGCAACCAGAATGGATCCGCCAAGGTAATACTGATCCCAGATATCGTATGTTCGTTTATCGCCCAAGTGCCTGTAGGCCAGGGGCTGCATCAGGGTTCCCGTATGGCCGCTGGTGCGGGAAAGGGAATAGAGATAGGGCAACATCTGCATGCGATCTTCACAAATTTCGCGAAATTTCTGTTGGAAGTTTTCATCATATTGCCAAGGCATGCGGTCGCGGCCTTCGCCGCCTGCGCCGTCCAGTTTGATTTCGAAAAGACCGCTCATACTGGCGGCCTGCAGCCAGCGAATGTACAAGTCTTCAGGGATATAGCCCGCGCCCAGGTAGCCCCCTACGTCGGTGCCCCAGACGGGAAATCCCATGAAAGCGCTGCGGGCGGCATTGGCCAAGTTCGACTGCAATCCTTCCCAACTGCTGCGTGAATCACCGCCCCATACAGCACTCATATAGGGCTGAGTTCTGTGTATCGCAGCTCGCTGGAAGGTGAATTGATCGTCGCCCCACTTCTCCCGCAATACTTCATCATGTGTTTTTGCCATTAGGAATGTGTACAGGTTACGCCGTTCCGCCGGAATCACGGATTCATCGAACCAGACCTCGTAAAGCGGGAAATTTTCGTCCGCCCGGTCGATTTTGTGTCCTTTAACGCCATAAACATACTGCTGGTTGCGGAGTTCGTCCTGGTAGGCCTGGACGGACGGAGTATGGCTGAGATCCAGGTAGCTGTGAGCGCCAGCCAGGTGTTTTTCAAAACGGGTGTCGCCGAAGGTTGCGGGTGAAGCCCAGGTCATGAACTCGAGTCCATATTCATTTCGAATGGTTCCGATCCACTGTTCCGGGTTTGAAAAATCACGATTGAAATTCATTCGGGACCATTTGTGGGCGCCATCGCTGTAAGGCCTGTCGACAAACCAGGCGGTAAACGGAATGTGCAGGGCATTCATTTTTTCGATGTCTGCGATGATTTCCGCAGAACCGCCGTTATTCTGATCACGCCAGCCGATTGGCCCAAGTCCCCATGCGGGCACCGGCTTCGGCTGGCCGATTAGCTGGTAATAGAATTGATGGATTTGCGCTCCGTCGCTTCCAAAGAAAACATACCAATCCAGTTCACCGGTATCGTGATGAATCCGGTTGCTGCCATTGATGGCAAAGTCATAACGTCCGCGGGCGAATGTGTCGAAAAATGAGCCATAGCCGAAACTGCTCATGTAAAAAGCAGAGAAGGCCGAGGCATAATTCTCCTGCAGGGAAGCAGGTTCGGCGTTAACGTCTACAAAGACAGAACCGGGGGCGAGATCGGGTGACAGCCGGTTATCCGGCTGCAGCAGTTCGGAAAGACCAAAGAAATGATCGCCGAGGTAGTTGAATGTCAGCGTTGTTTGCCTTGCCCACGGTGGATTGGAGTGAAAACGGAACCCGCCGTTCACTTTGCTGATGAGAAGGTCTGCGAACCGGGGCTCGCTATCCTGGACCAGCCTGTGGAAATCGACACGGGCGGGAAAGTGACCGCGCAGCATCAGCTGATCGTCGCCGGCGGAAACAACCTCCCACCGCTCCGCTTTCACGTAATTGAACTGGATGAAGGTAAGTTCAATCAGCGGTTCATCACCCTGTGTGATGATTATTTTCTCGTCTTCTACTGCTAGTGTCGTCGACGCTGAATGGAGTTCGGCAGACATCAGGGACGAGGAGCAGGCTAATAAAAGCAGAAGGAAAGTAAGGCGGATCGTCATCATTTAAATTTTTCCTTGTCGGGATGGGCTACTGTTTAATTTGCAGTACCGAAACCGACCTTGCGGGCAAGTTCACGCGGATCGCATTCCCTCTTGTTTTTGCAATATAGGGTGCGGGTGCCACCGTGGCGGGTGAGTCAAACGTGTTGTGTGAATCAATATGATCTCCGGTGAGTACTCTTCCCATCGCGCCACTGACCTCGTATCCCTCGATCGTCATGTTCAACGAAATGGGGTTTTGAGGGTCCAGATTCACCAGGGATAAATACAACTTGCCGTCTTTCCCCCTGGCGGCTGAAACCGAGAGCGCTGGAATGGAAATTTCGCCGGAACTCACCCGTGGCATTTCAGCGATAGTAACCGGCACCCTGGTTGAATCCTGGAAAACGGTGTGCATCTCGAAAACATGGTAGGTGGGAGTCAGCAGCATTTTTTCCTGTTCGGTCAGGATCATGGCCTGCAGCACATTGACCATCTGGGCAATGTTGGTCATGTGCACCCGCTCTGCATAAAGATGGAAAATATTGAAATTTACCGCCGCAAGGACAGCGTCACGAATGGTATTTTGCTGATATAGAAAGCCTGGATTGCGCCCGGACTCGGTGTCATACCAACTACCCCACTCATCCACATACAAGCCAATTTTTCCCTCCGGGTCATTTTCTTCGAGGATTGCGATATTGTTCCTGATGTACGCTTCAATTTTCAGCGAATTGGACAGAAGGGAAACCCATTCATGCCTGGGGAAATTGACGGCGCTGCCTTTTTGGTCCCAATCACCGGTGGGCAGGCTGTAATAATGAAAGCTGATGCCATCGATATTTGCAGGTATCCGGGAAAGTACTTCGGTCCAGTCGGTCAATTCGTTGTAACCACCGCTGGCTACTTTTTTGGGCCGGTTTCCCTCCGGGGCTTTCAAAAATGTCGCGTATTGCCGATACAGATCGGCGTAATACTCGGGTTGCATATTTCCGCCGCATCCCCAGGACTCATTACCCACCCCCCAGAATGCGACTTTCCAGGGTTCCGCCCTGCCGTTCTTACGGCGTAACCCGGCCAGAGATGACTGGCTGTCTGATGTCATATATTCCAGCCATTCCATCATTTCCCGCGGTGAACCGCTACCAAGATTACCGGCGATATAGGCATCCGTACCCAGCATTTCCACCAGGTCGAAGAACTCATGAGTGCCAAACGCGTTGGTTTCTGCCACTCCTCCCCAGTGATTATTGACTTTGACGGGACGCAACTCGGCGGGCCCGATGCCATCACGCCAATGGTACTCATCTGCAAAACAGCCGCCAGGCCAGCGAATACTTGGGATGTGGAGCTTTTTCAGTGCATCGACCACATCCGTGCGAATGCCGTTTGTATTGGGTATGGGGGAATCTTTTCCCACCCAGATTCCCTGGTAGATACCGCGTCCGAGGTGCTCTGCAAACTGGCCGTAAATCTGCCGACTGATGTGTGCACCGGGCTGGTCGGCATTTACTGTGATTTCAACCGGCGGCGCCGCCATGATATCGGCCGAAAAAAACAGTATCAGGGTCTGGATGGCCAATCGGCGGTTGATCATCTTTTTTACCTCGGTTGAATATCTGTGGAACTGGGGTGAAGCAATACTTTAACAGGGCGTCCTGGAGATAAAACCGAAATCTATCAGGATTTGGCGCACAGGATGATTGATCGGGGTGGCCGGTTCGTTGATGATGGTCCACTTGAAAATAAAAAAAGCCAATTTGAATGACCGCCTGGCAAAGCTGGGTTGGGGGGAGAAGCTGGGTTTTGGCCTTGGCGACTTTGGTTTCAATTTCTACTGGACCACGATCGCTTCATTCCTGGCTGCTTTCTATACCGATGTGTTCGGTATTTCGGCGGCGGCGGCCGGCACCATGCTGTTTCTCACCCGGATCATTGACGCCTTCACGGACCCGGTTATGGGCGCATTGGCCGACCGTACCCAGACGCGGTTCGGAAAGTTTCGCCCCTACCTGGTGTTCGCAGGCCTGCCGATGGCGGCCGCGGGCGTGCTGACGTTCACTACACCCGACCTGAGCGAAGGCGGCAAGCTGATATGGGCGTACGCCACCTATTCAATGATGATGTTGCTGTACACCGTCCTCAGCACGCCGTATTCGGCACTTTCAGGCGTCATGACAGCCCGCAGCCAGGAGCGCACCACGCTGATCAGTATCCGCTTCCTGTTCGCGTTTACCGGTGGCGCTTTGATCAACAAGTACACGCTTCCTCTCGTCGCGTGGTTTGGTGCGGGTGACGACATCAAGGGCTGGCAACTGACCATGGTGTTATACGGCACGCTTGCCACGCTGATTTTTCTCGTCACGTTTCTTACTACCCGCGAGCGTATTGCGCCACCACCTGCGCAGAAAACCCACCCGCTGGACGATATCAAGGACTTACTGGCCAACCGGCCCTGGGTCATCCTGTTTGCGCTGGCGATGATTATCATGATGACCTTCACGATGCGGGCAGGCTCGGCCTACTACTATTTTACGTACTACGTAGAGCGGCCGGAGCTATTGCCCAATTATCTCTCCTGGCAAATGATCGCCTATGCCGCCGGTGCGCTACTGGCGCCGGTGATGACCCAATTCATGGATAAGGCCAAATTGCTCATGTTGCTGATGAGCCTGGTGGGCGCACTGTCCATCCTGTTTTTCTTCGTGCCGAAGGACATGATTTGGGCCATGTTCACCCTGAACATCCTCATAAGCCTTTGCCTGGGACCCAAGTCGCCGCTGACCTGGTCGATGTACGCCGACACCGCCGATTACAACGAATGGCGCAACGGCAGAAGGGCAACGGCGATGACATTCTCCGCCGCCACCTTCGCCCAAAAGCTGGGCGGTTCGCTGGGCTCAGCTGGAATGTTGTGGGTGCTGGCGGCAATTGGTTATGCAGCCAACCAGGCGCAGTCCGGCGCTTCGCAAACCGGTATCGCCTTGTTGCAGACCGCGATCCCAGGGGGCTTCGCATTGCTGGCCGTGCTGATCATTCGTTTCTACGATCTTACTGGTAGCCAACTGGAGAAGATCCAGGAAGATTTGAAAGCGCGGGCGGAAGCGGATTGAAGCAGTCCCGCTAGGGCTCTGCTGTCAGCAGTTGGTTGGCGGCATTAACCAGGAAAATATAGGGGGCTCCGAGAGTGATGACGTACTCGTTCTCTCCCCATAGAAACGGCCAGTCCTCCTTGTTTTCCGGAAAATCGGGCTTCAGGATCAGCACGCCGGGCACGATGCCGCCCGCGATGAACGAAAAGTCGGCGCGATTCATTCCATAGGCGACCTTTTTGGAGCGGGCGCCGACAGCTGAGACAAAGGACAGGTCGGATCCGGGGTGGGTTCCGAGTATGTAGTTCAGGCCCTGCAAAACGTCTTCGCGATTGATGATGCTGGGAAACGCCCGGTGCAGGTAGTAGTTGGCCATGGCCATGTTGATGATGGTCCCGTTGCCGGCCCAGCCGCCTTCCGTGATCAGAACGGAATAAGGATTTTGCCGCCTCAGATCGTCCAATTGACCACGGTAGGACAACGTGAGCTTTTCCAATTTTTCCCGGTAGTCTTCACCCATGAAAGGCATTGCCCGCACGGCTTGAACCGCGTGCATTGGAAACGACTTCTCGATTTCCGGCCAATAGGCCAGGAATCGTTCCGCATACCGCGGCTCACCAGTGGTCACCAGCAACTCCAGCGAAGCCCGGATCTCTTCGTCGGCAAGTGCGCCGCCGGTCGTGTTTCCGTGCCGGAACAGGAACGGTTCGTGCGATTGTTCCTCGTTCCAGGCGTCGATGGCGGTTTGCAGGCATTCCCGTCCCAATTCGTCGTTGAAGCCGGTCAGGGCCCGGCTGGCGGCCGCAAGCGCTGCTATTGAGCCGTAGTTCAGAGCCGATGACCGGCTGGTAAACGCCCAGCGGTCATCGAAAACCCCGCTTTGAAAGCCATCGGTTTCGAGTTCATCCATTTCGGCGTTGTAGATGAGGTTGTCGGTCATCGTCAGACCATCGCCAAGGTGGGTGTATTGCGCGAGGCTGGGCACGATAATGCCCGGGATGGCGTGACCCACAGCGCGGTGCTGGGCCAGCAAGGCCAGCGTGCCGTGCTCGATCTGCTGGAGCAGGTCGGCCTTGCCGTCAGGCACGTGGATATCCACATATTTCCTGTCGTAGTCCACGAGAGTGACATCGCGCTCGAGGTTGAAATTTTCCCAGACGTTGACCAGATTGATCACGGCGGAATACTGGGTTTGCGTACGAATATCGTAATCGCCGGCGTCGTACCAACCGCCCACGTTCAGACCGGGAATATGCTCGCCGGGCCGGTAGGGCGAGTCGGTGGTTGGGCCCTGCGCGTACAGGTCAAAATGCTTGTGGTCGACAGGGGCCTGCAGGGCGTCATCCAGGTGTGAGGCTCCGTGCCAGACCCGGTAGGCTTCGTTGACAGTCACGTGGTCCATCTGGACCGGGAAGTAGACGTCCAGCGTGGGTTGCCAGACGGTTTCATACACGTTCGCGGCAATGGGAAACGGCGCCGTTTCCTGTCCGCCGTACTCAATAATGTAGAGGCCCTCGCTGGCAACGTCTGAAAAGTCGAAGGTCCGGTAGTTGTAGCGTTTGTAGCGGCCCCAGGCTTGGGGCACGGCGGCCAGAATCCGTTCGCGCTGACCGGTTTCGCTGATTTTGTAGAGAGTGGCTACTTCATCCGGAGTGGCATTGGGGTCCAGTTCGATCACTGCGGTTTTCCGTTGCCCAGGATGGTAGCCCGCCTGTGAATGGCCGATGACCGGCGCCTTTACCCAATCCGGAACGGAGTTCACCGAAACGGACCATTCCAGCACCCGTCCCGTTTTCCCTGACGGCAACAGGCTGCGTACCACGAACCAGCCGTTTTGGGCCTTGTTACGGCCGTCGTACAGCATCATTTCGGCCCCAGGGGAGCTGATGCTGACGGTTCGCTGGGGATTATCCGGAGCAAGTACCAGGCGTTTGCCCCTTGCGAGCGGAACGGGTTCCACTTCGCCGTTCTGTTCTTTGGGGCCTGCCGGGTACAACGGGAAGAGTCCCGGCTTTCCGTCCACCAGGTAGGCTTTTTCGAAATAGGCGGCGGGCAGGAATTCGAGGTTGAACCCCGCTTTGCCCTGGAGTGTTGCCGGAAGAGGTGCGGGAAGCTCAATGCTGATCGTAACGCTATTCCCCACCGCTTCAGCCCTGACCGAATACTCAAAATCAAATGCCGGGTACTTCAGATTGGCCTGGATGGTTCGCTGCTCGGGGTCAACCATCCGCTCAACGAATTCCGGAATGGCATCCCATTGTTCCGGCGTGGCGTTGAGCCTCACGTCGCCATTGGTGGCCGTCCTCACGCCGTGGTGAATCAGTTCAATGCCGCTGATTTTCGAATCATCGAACAGTCCGTTGTACCAATTGCTGAAAACCAGGACGTTCACCCCCCGGGTTTCAAAGTACTCCTGGTCGTTTAGCTGCAAAGGAGCCGGCTCTGCACTGAACAGTGCGGTTGAAACCAGGATCAGGCAAAATATTTTCGTTAGCTGCATTTCATCATTCCTTTTGTGCCACCTGTTTACTCACGCAACCCCGGTGGGCCTGGGTTGTATTTTGGGAAAATTCGCGCAAGTAGATTTCCTTGCCGTTGAATGGATGGAAGACCTCGCTGGAGGCCTGGCTCCCGTTCCAGGTGATGACACCCTCGAGCAGGTCGAAAGCGATCATATCGCCGTCGGCCACCCGGGCGATCGGGCCGCCCACGGCGGCTTCGGGCGAGCAATGGATGCCGATCGCACCGTGGGATACGCCTGAAACACGGGCGTCTGAAACCAGCGCCACCTTTCCATCGAGTTCGGGATTGGACAAGGCCGCCGTGGCCAAAAGCACTTCGGGCATGCCCGTCGCGACCGGCCCCATCCCCCGCAGCACGACGACGTGCCCTGGACGAATCCGCCCCTGATTTACCGCTTTGACCAGGGTGTCGGGGTCGGAAAAACAAATGGCTTCTCCCTCGAAACCGGCTTCCTGGCGGCTGGATACCTTGAACACCATTCCATCGGGCGCCAGGTTGCCAAAACAGATCTGGATGTCGGCATAGCGCTTGAATGGCTCGCCAGCGGGCGCAATCAGCGACTGGTCGCCGGGAACGGAACCGGCGCCGGCAACCTGGGCCGACAGGCTGTCGGCGAAAAGCGTTGGTGTCGTCCCGTCCAGAACGCCCGTTTCGATCAGGTGCTTGATCAGCATTGGGGTTCCGCCCATTTTGAACAGGTCGATCATCGTTCCCGTTCCCCGCGGAGCAAAATTGCAATAGACCGGTGTGTTTCGCAGAATTGCCTGGATATCTTTCAGGTCAAATTTAACGCCAGCTTCGAGTGCCAGCGCCAGGATGTGCAGGATGCCGTTGGTTGAACCCCCTGCCGCGCCGATCATGGCCGTTGCATTACACAGTGCTGCCCGGGTCACGATGTCCCTCGGACGGAGATTATTCTCCAGGATTCGTGCCATCCACTGCCCCGCGCGAAAGCATTCTTCCTGCTTTTCCGGGCCTTCTGAAGGATTGGAAGAGCTGTAAGGCGGCATCAGCCCCATGGCTTCCATGGCCAGCCCCCAGGTGTTGAACGAGGCGGCAATACCGCAGCCCCCGGGACCCGGGCAAGCGTGGCGGATCACGGCGTCCAGTTCAGCAGATGTTGCCTTGCCGATTTCGCTGGCCGCCTGGACATCGTAGACATCCTGGATGGTGAGCTCCCTGCCATCGATGCGGCCGGGCTTTATGGTTCCACCGCTGATCACGAAGCCTGGCAGATTGGTTCTAATCAGTGCCATCGCGAACCCCGGGCCATTCTTGTCGCAATGGTGCAGGCCGATAAAACCATCAAAGCAGTGCGAGGTCGCAACCATTTCCGCGCTGGAGGCGATCACGTTGCGTGAAGGAAGCGAAGCGTTTCCGCCGCTGTGTCCCTGGGTGATATTATCGCTGACGGACGGTACGCCAATTCTGAACCCCAGCATCTCTTCTTCCGCCAGGCCGGCCTTGATCGCCTCACCCAATTCAAAGCTGTGCAGGTTGCACAGGTTGATTTCATGCAGGGGTGTGCCGATTCCGATCAGGGGTTTTTCGAAATCTTCGGTGTCCCAGCCGAGGCCGTAGTAGAAGGCCTTGATACCCTGGCGCTTTCCCTGGGTGAGTTTTTTGCTGTTCCAGTTTCTCAATGGGGTTTCCCAATTGTTCTTGTTGGCCTGTCAGCCAAACGGATTCGGCGCCAGGGTTGAGGCAAGTGAAACCTCGATCAGGCCCACCAGGGAAATCACACTCACCGACAACGTCCAGGTCTTGAGTGTTTCGGCCTCGGTGAACCCCGTCATTTTACAGATGATCCAGAAACCGCTGTCGTTCATCCACGAGCCAAACATCGAGCCAAATGCGATGGCCGCAAATATATAGAAAGGATCGTAGCCGAGACTTCCGCCGCCTGCGCTGATGGCGGCGAGTACGCCCGCCATGATGCCCGAGGCCGTAATCATGGCCGTTGTGCTGGATCCTTGCGCCAGCTTCATGATCGCAGCGATTGTCCAGGCCAGCAATAGCAGTGAAAATCCAGAATCCCGGGTAAGCACGGCGATCGACTCTCCGATGCCGGATTGACGAATCATGCCGCCGAATGCCCCGCCGGCCGAGGTGATCAGAATGATGACCCCGGCCATCCCCAGCGGGCTTTCCAGCGCTCTCCACAGGGTGTCCCTGTTCAGCTTCCGGAATTTGGCCATGAGGTACATGGCACAAACTGCTCCGAGGAACATGGCTACATGCTTGTATCCCAAAATACCGATCACGGTGTACATGCTCCCCAGGGTTTCCCTGCTGGAATATTCATTAACGAAGGATTCCAGGGAAATCAGGACCACCGGCAGCGCCACGGGTAGGAGGGAAAGGAAAAATCCCGGCAATTCGCTGGCGTCCTTGTTGACGATCTCCTCGAGGTCCCTGATTCGCACCATGCCGCCATCGCGTAGTGGAATAGCCAGTTTTCTATCCAGGAAACGGCCGAGCCTGAGGGCGACCAAGGCCGGTATGATTCCCAGCAGTATCCCGCCTGCAATCGTGAACCCAAGGTTCAAACCCAGTGCTTCGACGACAATCAGGGGACCCGGCGTCGGGGGTACCAGGCAGTGGGTAATGACGGCGCCAGAACATACCGCCACGATGAGATAGGCATATTTTTTTCCCAAACGAAAAGCGAGCGCTTGCGCCAGGGGAACCATCAGATAGAAAACCGTATCGAAAAATACCGGGATCGAAAGGAAAAATGCCGAAATCAAAATGGCGATCCCCGCCTTTTTTTCTCCGAACCATCGGATCATCGTGCGAACGATGCGATCGGCAGCCCCACTTTCCATCAGGCAGAAGCCAATCACCGCAGCCAGCGCTATGATCCAGGCTATCCCGGCCGCGGTATTTCCAAATTGCACCATCGTGTCTTTGGTCGCCAGCACGATGGCATTTCCTTCAGCGCCCGAGATGAAGTTTGTTGCAGAACCCACCACAACAGCCGCCAGAATGAGGGAAATGAAGGGGTGGACGCGGAAAACGGCTATCGAAATAACCACAAATGCGATGCCGAGAGAGAGCGCGAAGAACGGGGCCAGCAGCATCATGGCAGCAACTCGGCGGCTAGCCAGAGAACCGGCGCTTGCCCGTGGAAATCGCCGGCCACCCGGGGACGGGCCAGGTAATAGTCGAGATCATTTTTTTTGCCGGTACCGATACACACTTCCCGCACATTGCCCGCCGGGTCTATCAGAGCGGTCAGTGCCGCCCAGGCCTTATCCACCGCGGCCTGGTACGGAGCAGAGCTCAGCAAGTCGTGCTGTACTCCCAGCAGCATGGCGTAGGCGAACATGGAGGAAGCTGAACTTTCATCCCAGGATTTTTCGTTATCGACGACCTGTTTCCACAAGCCGTTTTCACCCTGGTAGTCGAGTAAGGAACGCATCATCGCCTGGTAGTGCAGCGACAGTGACGCATAAAGCTCATTTTCCCCGGGCAGCGATGAAAGTACTTCCGCCATGGCTACCGCCACCCAGCCATTGCCGCGTCCCCAGAAAATCGGCACATCCGGACTGTGATAGAAAAGACCGTTCTCACGTTGCAGCCTGGGCAAATAGGCAGCCAACTGGCGGGCGGCACGGTCCGCGTACTTTAAATCTCCGGTCGTCCGGTAGGCCTGGATCTGCAGCATGCCCACCATGTAAAGGTCATCAATCCACCAGCGGGTTTGGCCGGTCAGCCCATCTTCCCGCGGGGAATCCCATTGGCTGTCGGCAAAACTGAGGCCCTGTTTCAATTGAGCCGGGTCTCCGGTCAGAATGGCAATTTGCAAGGGCACAATGCCAATGACGTTCATGTCAACATGGGCTCGGCGGCTGATTAAAACGCTGTTGTCATCCAGCAATGCCTCGTAGCGGGCAATCAACCGCTGCAGCATCACCGGACTATTGCTGGCTGCTGCGAAGCGCAATGCACCAACGGCCGTCGCGGCCTCCGAGTAGTGAAGCGCTTCGTCGCCATAAAACATGTAGTCACGTGATAGCAAATTGGCGACGATTAATTCTCCGACCGCTTTTGGCGAAAGCACGGGTGAAACATCGGGGGAACTTCCGGCGCTGGTTGTATCTGTAGTGCAAACCCATATCAGCATGAAGAACAATTTGGTTAAACTTCGATTCAATCTATGTCCTTCTTTGAAGTAAATGCCCGCACCCGGCCTGATCTCCGCGAGGAGTTGCAACTATTCGATAGTTGAATAGGTATATTTAAGCATTGAAGAACCACTTACAAGTACTAACAGTGCCGGGAGAAATAATGAACAAAGTACGTTGGGGAATATTAGGCACCGCGAAGATTGCCAGGGAATGGATGATTCCGGCGATAAAGAAATCACCGCATGCGAAGGTTTCCGCCATCGCTTCGCGTGACGGGGTCCGGGCCGATGCCATTGCCCTTGAAATGGACATACCCCTCGCTCTTGGGAGTTACGAGGAACTGACGAATTGCTCTGAGGTTGACGCCATTTATGTCTCACTACCCAATCACCTGCATGTGCCATGGAGCACTATTGCTATCAAGGCGGGTAAACACGTCCTGTGTGAAAAGCCGATTGGCCTGAACAGCGAAGAAGCCAGGAACCTGGTGGTTGCCGCGAACGCATCGCCGCAGCTGTTGGTCATGGAGGCGTTCATGTACCGCTATCATCCGCAGTGGTTGCGCGTGCAGGACTTGATCGATGCAGGTGAGCTGGGTGAAATCCGGCACGTCCAGGCCAGCTTTACCTACCACAACACAGATCCGGACAACGTTCGCAACCAGGCGGGTATCGGAGGCGGAGGCCTCATGGATATTGGTTGTTACTGTATTTCGGCGGCGCGGCACGTTTTTGGAAAAGAGCCTGAAAGGGTGATTGGCCACCTGGATTGGGACCCTGAATTTGAAACTGACCGGCACGCCAGCGGCCTTCTTGATTTTGGCAGTGGCATGGCGACGTTTCATTGTTCTACGCAGAGCAATTCGTCGCAAATGGTCAAAATCATTGGTGACCGGGGCACCGTGCTGGTGATCAACCCGTTTTTCAATCGCGAGGAGGAGCCAAGCCGGTTGATCGTTTACAGGGACAATGTTTCAGAAGTCATTACGATCGGGAATCACAACCACTACGTCAGCCAGGTGGACGCTTTTTCCCGGGCTGTGCTGAACGGGCAGGCGGCGCCAACACCGCTTTCGGATGCATTGGCCAACATGAAGGTGATCGATGCCGTTTTCGCCAGCGCCCGCGCAGGTGCCTGGGTGGCTGACCTGGATAAGGGAACAATTAGTGAATGTCGATGAAAGCAGTCATTTACAACGAGTACGGTGGGCCCGAAGTGCTTCATGTCGCAGAGATTGCAAAGCCGAAACCTTCTGATAACGAGGTGTTAATACGTATCTCTGCCGCTGAGGTCACCAAGGGTGACTGCGAGTTGCGTAGCTTTGAATTTCCAGTCAAATGGTTTTCTTTTGGGTTGCGTTTGGTCTTTGGTGTTTTTCGACCCCGTAAAAAAATACTTGGTGGGTATTTCTCAGGCACTGTTGAAGAAATTGGCGCAAGAGTCAACAAATTTAGCCCTGGAGATGAAGTATTTGGAGCCAGCAGCCTGAAACTCGGTGCCTATGCGCAATATCTCGCCTTGCCTGAAAAATACACGATTGTGCACAAACCGTCTAATCTCAGTTTTGAACAAGCAGCTGCGGCGCCTTTGGGAGGCTTGAACGCTTTACATTTTATGCGCTTGGCAGATATTCAACCTGGAGAGACTTTACTGGTCAACGGGGCGGGCGGCAGTATCGGTACGTTTGCCGTGCAAATTGCAAAATGTATGGGTGCAGAGGTTACGGCTGTCGATGCTGCAATAAAAGAGCGCATGCTGCTCGACATCGGCGCGGACCACTTTATTGATTATGGCAAGCAAGATTTTCGTAAGAGTGGCCGGCGATACGATGTGATTTTCGATATGGTGGCATCCAGTCCGCTTGACGAGAGTATTGCTGTATTGAGTTCAGCAGGTCGCTATGTCACAGCAAACCCAACATTTAAAAAAATGCTGGGTGCGAAAAAAACCTATAAAAAAACTGGAAAAAAAGTGATTTTCGCCTTTGCTGCTGAGCGTGAAGACGAATTGCAGGCACTGAAAGCCATGCTTGAAGAAGAAAGGATCAGTCCTGCAGTTGATCGGATTTTTCCCATGGAACAGGTGGTCGAGGCACATCGATGTGTGGAGGCGGAACAACGATTGGGAATCATTGTGCTGAAAATCGACTAGCTGCTGGCAGCGTTGTAAATAATGAGCAGACCGCTGACAACCGAGACAACAGCCAACCCAAATCTCCACCATTTGAAGCGATAGAGTGCCAGACCGGGATTCGTATGCACTTTCTTGCGAAGCTCACGTGCTTTGACCTGCACAAAACCCAGGCCGAGGCCAATTAGTACAGCCAAAACCCCCATAAAAATTTCGACGTTAGTGTTCAATTTTTGGGTGGCTGGAGTACATATAAAGCATCAGTCAGGCGCAGCGTACATGAAGGATTTGTGACGTTCTGCACTATGGGTCGGTCTGAAAGGGTGAGGCCGGCAGTCCTTCCCGGTTGTAAAGATTTGCCATGTCCGGATTGTCTGCCCAGGCATATCGTACCTTTACGGGCGCTTCCACCCGGTCACTCCAGACAAGTACCCGGTCATTCTCGATCACCGCTTCAGCCCAGACATATTTCCCGTCATCTCCGGCAATGGCGAAGCCATGGAGTTCATCTCCCCTGGCCACGAGACCTGAGCCGCGATGATTAAATTCCAGAACAATCCTGTTTCCGCTGATTTTCATGGATTCATACAAAGGTCCGGAAGAGACGAGTGTGTGTTCCCCGTATGCGAGGTCTCGTGCGGCCAGCGCCAGGCGTTCACCGACCGTTTTCTTGTTCAACGGGTGGATATCATTCCACTCTCCGACGTCGATGGTGACGACCATCGCGGTATTCGGCTCGTCCAGCGCCTGGAGTTGGGCGTTCCGTGTTTCTGCCCACATGCTTTCCACCGGTTTCTCCCGGGGCTCCATGAAATTGGCCAACTGAACGAAGATAAACGGGAAATCGCCCTGTCCCCATTGTTTACGCCAGTCACGAATCATGGCTGGAAACAGATTGGCATACTCTTGAGGCCGGTCTGTATTTGACTCGCCCTGGTACCAGATCACGCCCTTGATCGTAAGATTCAGCAACGGCGCCAGCATGGCGTTGTAGAAACCCAGCGGCTGTTTGTACCGAACGAAAACGGGTGGCTCCAATGACTCCGAAACCATCCCGACCCGATAGCGCCAGGTGCCGGTGAGATCTATCGTGGTATCGCCGATCCTTATCCAGTAGGGTTTGTCTTTTACAAATCCGCCTTTCCCCGCATTGCTGATCAGGCGAACGGTGATGGTGTTCAGTCCTTCCCGAAGGAGATTCTCTTTTACCTCGTAGCGCCGGGGAGGGTATTGATAGGTTGTGTTACCGACCTCGACGCCGTTGACATAGGTGGTGTCCGCATCCACGATCCGGCCAAGCATCAAATTGGCGGCCTTTCCCGCGTCGGACGCCGGCAGCGTAAAATCTTTTTTCAGCCAGATGACGCCGTTCATGGGCGGAATGCCCTGATCCTCCAGGAATGCTGGAAGATTGATGCTTTCCCAGGAGCTCGAGTCGTAGGAAGGATCAAACCAGCTGACCGGTCCCGACAGGCCGGAATCCAGCGTATCGGCATTCCGGTACCATGACTCCTCTTTTTCCTTGTCGGCTGCCAGGAGACCGTTCAGGTACTCGTCATCACGATAGCTGCGGGCCACATCCAGGTAGTGCGGGTATGCCCCCAGCGCTTCTTCACTCATCCAGGATTCAGCGGGGGAACCGCCGAAGTTGCTGCTGATGATTCCAATGGGCACGTCGAGTTGTTGCTGGAGTTCTCGCGCAAAATAAAAAGCCACGGCAGAAAAATCCAGGACCGACTCCGGGTTGGCGGCTGTCCATTCGCCGGAATCGACATCGTCCTGTGGTTGTCTGAAGTTGTATTCACGCGGCATGGTGAACATTCGGATCAGCGGATAATCTGCGCTCTCGATATCACCACCGTAACTTTCCTTGATCCGCTCCATCGGCAGCTGCATGTTTGACTGACCCGAAGCGACCCAGACTTCACCAAAATAGATATCTTCAATCTGGATCTGATTATTTCCGATTATTTCCAATTTATGCGGCCCGCCGGCCGGCATTTTCCCCAGCATCACCCGCCATTCGCCATCGCTCGTGACGGCTGATTTCATCGGCTTGCCATCGAGTTTGACAGTTATCCGTTCACCTTCATCAGCCCATCCCCAGACTTTGTTTGGGGTATCGCGCTGCAAAATGAGGCCGTCACCAAGAAGCCTGGGAAGGGTCACGTCAGCCAGGACGATCGGGCTGACGGCAATCAGCAACCCGGGCACCATCCGGATCAAATGGCTATGGAGATTCTTCAACAACCACCCTCTCGTTTTCATTGGACGGATTACGGGCAATCAGGCCGGCCAGATCTTTCGGCCGCCACCCGGCGGACTCACCCGGTCGATGAGCGCCATGTCCCCATCGTCGAGTTCAGGTGCCTGCAGCGCGGACAGGTTTGAAAGGACCTGCTCGGGGTTGCGCGCCCCCGGGATTACCGTGGTGACCGCATCATGCCGCAGAACGAATTGCAGGGCTGCCTGGGCAAGTGTTCGCCCGGGTCGGACCAGGGGTTGCAATGCCTGCACTTTCGCGAGGTCTTCCCGATATGTCAGGTTTTGCTCGGGATCCGTCAGCCATTTCTGGCGAAAATCGTCGTCGGGAAATTTCGATTCGGAACTGAATTTTCCGGTGAGCAGGCCCATGGCCAGCGCGCCGCGCACGATGACGCCAATTTCCTGTGCCTTGCAATAATCCAGCATTTTTAATTCAGGAATCCGGTTCAGGATGCTGTAGTCGACCTGAAGAGTGGCGCACTTGCCTTCGTGGTTAAACTCGCGAAGGTACTCGAAATCGCCGGTGCTCAGCCCAAACGCCCTTACCTTACCGGACGTCTGCAGTTTTTCGAACGCTTCAAGAAAAACGTCCATCGTGGACTCCCTGAAGTCTATGTGCGACTGGATGACATCGACATAGTCGGTCTGCAAGCGCCTCAGGTTGGTTTCAACCCCGGAAATAAGCTGGCCTGCAGTCTGATAGCCGGAGCATCGGGCGTCGTGATCAAACCCTTGCCAGCCGATCTTGGTTGCCACGATAAACCGATCCCGCCGACCCTTCATTGTTTGGCCTAACAAACTCTCGCTGTGACCGTCACCGTAGACATCTGCCGTGTCAAAAAATGTTATTCCGGCATCGAGCGCAGTCTCAATTGCCCTGACTGCCGCCTTGTCTGCGTCGGCATTTGCAGCTCCCCAGTCGCCGCCACCGGCCGCCCACAAGCCAAGCCCAATTTCGGTGACTTCAATACCCGATTTACCGAATGTGCGTTTCTTCAATGTCATCTCAGAGTCCTTCAGCCTCAAACAGGCATTGCATTTAATTCTACCTGAACAGGGAACGGCAATGCGCCTTTAGCCTGGCAGCGCCTTGCTGATATGATCACCTGATGCAAACAAGTCGGCGGCTGATTTGAAACACACAGGTACCAGAAAGCTGGTTATCGCCGGCGGCGGCACGGCTGGCTGGATGGCAGCCGCTGCTCTGGTCAGTCGTCTGAAGCCGGAATATTATGAAATAACGGTCGTCGAGTCTTCTCATATCAGCACCATCGGAGTGGGGGAGTCCGTCGTCCCGTCAGTCACCGGCTTCATCCGGGACCTGGGACTGGACGAACAGGATTTTATTGAGAAAACCGAGGCAACTGTCAAGCTGGGAACGATGTTTCGGGATTGGTCCGATAAAGGCCAATCTTTCTTCCACCCCCTGGGAACACTGGGTTGCGAATTGGAAGGAAACGAATTCTTTCAATGTTGGCTGAAGGCGAAATTCGAAGGCGATTCCACCCCCTTAACGGATTATTCTCCTGCAGCCGTCATGGCAAAAAGCACAATCTCCGTGTTTCCTTCAGGATTACCGTCTGATTCTCCGCTGCTGACAGCGAATCCCGCGCTGCATCTGGACTCCAGTCTCATGCGGCAATATTTGGTGAAATTTGCTGAAGAACGGCAGGTCAAAATCATCAACTCTCATATTGTCAACGTCAATATGAGAGAAAACGGCAGTATCGAAAGCCTGGAACTCAATAACCGGCAAACCGTTCAGGGTGATTTTTTCATCGACTGTTCGGGTTTTCGCGGCTTGTTGATCGATGAAGCGCTGGACTCGCCTTTTCTGGACTGGAAGCAATTCCTGCCCTGTGACCGGGTCGCCGCGATGCAAACAGCAGTCAATCGCACTACGCGGCCATATACGATTTCCACTGCCCGGGAGAGCGGCTGGGCCTGGAGTATTCCTTTGCGCAGCCGGGTAAGCAGTGGTTTTGTATACTCTTCCAGCCACTGCAGTGACACCCGGGCTGAGCAGATACTAAGGGAGACAGCCGTTGGCGAACCGCTGCACGATCCACAGTTCATTCCGCTCCGAACCGGCATGAGAGAGCAGATGTGGAAGAAAAACTGCGTCGCGTTGGGCCTGGCGGGCGGTTTTCTGGAACCACTGGAATCCGCCAACATTCACCTGGTGACGCATGGCGTGAAACTCTTGATGGAACTGTTTCCGGGTATTTTCGAGGACCAGCAGGACTGGCCGACGCTGGCGGCCGAATATAACGCCCGAATGCGGTCGGAATATGAAGAGATACGTGACTTCACGATCCTTCATTATTGTACGACCAGTCGCGTTGACTCCGAGTTTTGGCGCCGTTGCCAGTCCAACCCCTTGCCCGATAGCCTGGTCGAGAAAATTGAGCTTTTCAGGGTCCGGGGAGTGTTGCGTATTTCCGACGACAGCCTGTTCCAAAAATCGAGTTGGCAAGCCGTTTTTACCGGCATGGGCGTGTTCCCGCAGGCGTATCATCCCCTTGTGGATATGGCCGATTTCGGTGGTATTCAAAAAGCGATGCTGAATTATCGAACTCAATTGGAAGATGCCATTGAGTCCTTGCCGCAAACCGGGAACTCAGCGCCTTCGGAGTAAGCAAATCAGGGCGCTATAAAAATTTCCAGGTCGACGGATTTCAGGTCCTCTGAATTTGGGCCCGCCATGATGGTAAATATCCCTGGTTCCACGACTTCTTCCATCTGGGCATTCCAGATTGCAAAAGTTTCCGGGCCCAGGGTAAAACCGAGCGTTCTCTGCTCGCCCGGCTCCAGGGTCACACGTTGAAAACCCTTCAGCTGTTTGACAGGTTGAGTCACTGAGGCCAGCTGATCTCTAATATAAAGTTGCACTACTTCATCACCGGTCCGGTCGCCCGTGTTGCGGACATCGACCTGCACCTGGACACTGTCGGTGATTCCGATCCGCGGTGAAGATAGCCGGGGTGTGCTGATTTCAAATTCCGTGTAACTCAGGCCATATCCAAACGGGAATAGCGGCTCAATATCTGCAAACAAGTAGCCGCGCCGGGCCGTGGGCTTGTGGTTGTAATACTGAGGAATGTGGCCTTCATCACGCACGACGGTCAACGGCAGCTTCGCTCCCGGGTTGATGACACCAAACAGGGCTTCTGCCATTGCCGTGCCGCCTTCCTGCCCCGGATACCAGCATTCGAGAATGGCATTCGCCCGCTCTGCTATATTGGGCCAACTGGGCGGGCGCCCGTTGATGGCGCACACGATCACCGGTTTGCCCAGCGAATGCAGTGCGTCGAACAGTTCATCCTGTTGGCTGAGCAGGTCGAGACTGGTGCGGTCGCCGAGGTGGTCGGCGGCAAAGCCTTCACGACTGGTCTGTTCGGTATCACCGATCGCCAGCACGATGGCGGTGGCGCGGCGGGCTATTGACACAGCTTCGGCGATCAGTTCACGGTTGCGTTCCGGATCGGCCAACAGGACCTCGTCGTCCGCGCGGTCTTCGCTTTGTGTGATGAAAACGCCCTGGGCAAATAGAACCTCGGTCTCGCCGGCCAGCAACGCGCGCACGCCATCAAGGAGCGAAGTCGATTGCCTGGGTATGCTCGAATAGCCGCCGAGCCGGGCGATGGCTGCATTGGGACCGATGATAGCAAGTGTGCCCGGTTTTTCCTGCTGCAGTGGCAGTGTGCCGTCATTTTTTAGCAGGCAAATCGATTTGCGCGCCGCCAGTGCCGCAAGATCTCTGGCCTGCGTGTTTCCGGTGATTTGCTCGGCCAGTTGCAGATTGCCGAAAGGATTTTCAAACAGGCCGGCGCGAAATTTGAACTCCAGGATGCGGGAGACTGCCTGGTCGATTAACGAGATATCGACCTTACCGGAGTGCACCTGTCTGGCGAGGGTGCAGTAGGCCTCTCCGTCCGGCAGGTCGCAGTCGACGCCAGCGGCCAGGGCCATCTGTGCTGCCTGGTCCAGGTCACCGGCCACATGGTGTAGTGATTCCAGTTCACGAATACCGTTGTAATCGCTGACGATGATGCCCTCGAAGCCCCATTCCCCGCGTAACACGTCTCGCAGCAACCACCGGTTGCTGTGGCTCGGCACACCATCAATCTCATTGTACGAAGGCATGACTGCCGCGACGGATGTCTGTTCAATAATGCGGCGGAAGGGCGGGAAAAAGTTACTGCGCAGTTCCCGCTCGGAAATCTGCGCCGGTGCGATATTGTTGCCGCTTTCCGGCTGACCATGGCCGGTCATGTGTTTGAGCGTCGCAAATACCTTGCCGGGTGCGAGCAGGTCGAACTTGCCTGCGCCTTGCAGGCCCTCCACGGCTGCAATTCCCATTTGGCTGACCAGGAAGGGGTCTTCGCCAAAAGTTTCCTCGATTCGGCCCCAGCGCGGATCCCTGACTATATCAACGACTGGCGACAGCACGAGAGGGACCCCGTGCGCACGGACCTCGCGCGCGATGACACTGCTGATTTCCATCACCAGGCCCGGATCGAAAGTGCCCGCCAAAGCGATGGCCTGCGGGAACATGGTAGCCTCGGGCGCCATGTATCCGTGCAGCGATTCTTCGTGAAATAAAACCGGAATGCCTAATCGGGTATTCTTCACTGCCCAGCGTTGCACCGCGTTGACAAATTCCACCGTTTCTTCCATCGTTCGCCAACGCGCCGCTGTTCCACCGGCGACATCGGCGATGTCGGGCCCGCCGCGTTTATCCGATGCGCGCGAGATCTGCCCGATTCCGTCGGAATACCCTTGGCTGGCCTTTTCTGCGGAAAATTCCAGGTCATCCATGATGTCTGCCTTGCCCGCCCATAAGGCGATCATCTGGCCTACTTTTTCCTCTACCGTCATCCGGTCAAGCAGGTCTTTTACGCGCAAGTGAACTGGAGATTCAGGGTCCTGGTACATGCTTCTTGTCACTGGTGGTGGCTATGGAGGTCATTGTAGACCAGGCGGCCACGGGGGGAGTATCAACAAGGGACCACGCTGTGGCAATGTGGGAATATTAGCGATAGGGTAACGCTACCCAATCAAATATGGCTGCGCTCCCAGCGAGAGGCATTAATTTCATGAACAGACTGTTTCACACACTGGTGGCTACGCTTCTTGCAGCGCTTATTGGTAGCCCTGAATGCCTTCATGCCGAGGACGGATACAAACTCTGGCTTCGGTACACACCGGTCGAAGTCGAGCATCAGGCCGTTCTGCAAGAGCGGGTTACTGCCATCCTGGGTCCTGATACCGCTGGAGCGGGAGCGCAGGCAGCAATTGACGAACTGCAAAGAGGCTTGCAGGGACTGCTCTCCCGCCAGGTTCCGGTCTCCCGCGAGTTGAAAGCAGGGGCTATCGTGATCGGCACCCCGCAGGAATCCCCGCTTATCGGAACTCTTGATTTGCCGCTTGGGCAGTTGGGCAAAGAGGGCTATCTCATCAAAAGCCTCGAGATCGACGGAAAGGCAACAACCGTGATTGCGGCTGAAAGCGATACCGGTCTCGTTTATGGCGCCTTCGCCTTCCTGCAACTCATTCAATCCGGCCAGCCGATTCAATCACTTGACCTGGCCGAATCTCCAAAAGTCGACCTGCGCTTGTTGAATCATTGGGATAACCTCGACCGCACCGTTGAGCGCGGGTATGCGGGCCAATCGATCTGGGATTGGTGGCGTCTGCCGGACTTCCTGGATCCGCGCTATACCGATTACGCTCGGGCGAACGCTTCGGTCGGGATCAACGGAACCGTTCTCAATAATGTAAACGCCAGTCCGGATGTCCTTTCAGCACGCTACATTGCCAAGGCAGCAGCCCTGGCCCGGGTTTTCCGGCCTTACGGCATCCGCGTCTATCTTTCCGTCCGTTTCAGCTCCCCGGTTGATATCGGCGGGCTGGATTCGGCGGACCCACTGGACCCTGCGGTGCGTGCATGGTGGCTCGAAAAAGCCAGGGAAATTTATGCCCAAATTCCCGATTTCGGCGGGTTTTTGGTCAAGGCAAACTCGGAGGGTCAGCCCGGGCCGCAGAACTTTGGACGCTCTCACGCCGATGGAGCCAATATGCTGGCCGAAGCGCTGAGGCCATTTGGTGGGATCGTGATGTGGCGGGCATTCGTTTACTCACAGGATGACCCGGAAGACCGGGTTAAACAGGCCTTCGATGAATTCAAGCCGTTGGACGGCGAATTTGCCTCCAACGTATTGTTGCAGGTGAAAAACGGCCCGCTGGATTTTCAACCCAGAGAGCCGTTTCACCCGCTGTTCGGAATGATGCCGAAAACACCGCTGATCATGGAGTTTCAGATCACCCAGGAATACCTGGGCTTTTCTACCCACATGGTTTACCTCGGCGAGCTATACGAAGAAGTGCTCAACACCGACACCTTTTCCCGGGGAGAAGGCTCCACCGTGGCCCGCGTGATTGATGGCAGCCTGTTTGGCCACGCGATAAGCGGTATGGCCGGAGTCGCTAATATCGGGGTTGACCGTGATTGGGCCGGATCCATTTTCGGACAGGCCAATTGGTTTGCTTTCGGCCGCCTGGCCTGGGACCCGGAGCGTTCAGCCGGGGCGATCGCCGACGAATGGCTGAGGCTGACGTTCTCCAACGACCCCCAATTTGTTGAAACCGCCAGGAAACTGATGATGCGGTCACGCGAGGCGGCGGTTGATTACATGACGCCCCTGGGCTTGGCGCATCTGATGGGCACCGGCCACCATTACGGACCGGCGCCCTGGGTCAGTGATCTCAGCCGGCCGGAATGGAACCCGGTTTATTACCATAACGCGAACCGGGAGGGCATCGGGTTTGACCGGACCGGACAGGGCAGCAACGCCGTCGCACAATACGCCGCCCCATTGAAAAACCTTTTTTCGAGCCTCGATACGGTGCCGGATGTCTATTTGCTGTGGTTCCATCGTGTTCCCTGGAACTACGTCATGCGCTCCGGTGACACCCTGTGGCAGGAACTGGTCGAACACTATGACAACGGGGTTGCAGAAGTGATGGCCATGCAGTCCATATGGGCAAGCCTAAAACCGTTCGTTGATCAGGAACGATTCGACAAGACGGCCCGGTTCCTGGCGATTCAGTTACGTGAAGCCACCTGGTGGCGGGATGCCTGCCTGGCGTATTTCATCCGGCAATCCGGACTGGAGCTTCCCCCGGGTGTGCGACCGCCTGCCGAAACACTGGAATACTACCGGTCCCTTGAGTTTCCCCACGCGCCCGGTAACTGAACCGGCTTGCCACTGTCGTCGGGAAAAGCCCGCCCGGGTGCGAATATAAACGTTTTACAAACACCTGTCGTACAACCTAGAATGAACATTCGTTGGTCAAAACGATCAGCCTGGCTGCTCGCGGGTCGAGAGGGCGAAACCGCCCGTAAATTGTCGGACAGGGCGTTACTGCAATTCACAAACAAAAGTGGTGTTATGTTAAAGGTCGGTATCAAAGAAATTGCAGCCCGGGCGGAAGTTTCCATAGCAACAGTCTCCCATGCATTCAGGAATCCGGGCCGGGTATCTGACGCCACGCGAAAGAAAGTGCTGGAGGCCGCTAAGGCTCTCGGCTATACACCCAACAACCTGGCGGTCAATTTACGCACGGCCAAGTCCGGAAACATCGTAGCCATCATCCCTGATGTGGCGGATAGCCATAACTCCGGAGTGATCAAGGGGATCGAAAAAATCGCTCATTCGCGCGGTTACTCGGTGCTTTTGGGTGACACCCAGGGTTCCGAGCAGCGCGAACGCGAGTTTGCGAACATGGTTTCCTCCCGGCAGGCGGACGGCATTATCCTGATGTCTCATCGTCTTCCTTTCGCACTGGGTAAAAACCTGCTGAAAATTGAGGATCTTCCCCCGTTGGTCAATGGATCTGAATTTACAGGGCATGAAGAATTTCCATTGGTAGCCATCGACGATGTCCAGGCGGCCATGGACGCGACTTCACACCTTATTGATTACGGGCACAAGGATATTGCCGTCATCACGGGCGACATCAACAGCACCAGCTGTCGCAACCGCCTGGCGGGTTTCAAGGGAGCCATGGCAAGAGCCGGACTGAAGGCGCCCGAACGCCTGATCAACTACAGCTCCTATTCACTCGAGGGCGGAGAAACGGCGACCCGGCAAATTTTGCTGCAAAAAAACCGGCCCACAGCCATTTTCTGCTTCAGTGACGAGATTGCGCTCGGGTGCATGTACACCCTGCGTCAGAGTGGCTTTTCAGTTCCTGACGACATCTCGGTAATCGGTTTCGACAATATCGCGTTCGCCAGGTATTTTGCACCGCCGCTGACCACGATCGCTCAACCTACCGAAGAAATTGGCGCAATGTGCGCGACCCTTTTGCTGGACCTGATCGATGGCAAGAAGCCGGAAAAAAACCGGCATATCTTGCCGCATAAGCTCCTCGTGCGAGAGAGCACCAGGCGTTTGAATTAAAAATTTGAGTCGCGCCTTGCCAAACGGCGTCGTTAGCAAAGCCTTTTATTTGGAGCATTTAAATAATGATTGATGTACAAAAAAACGAAGGTGAAAATTTCGCCCTGATTTTAATGCTGAGCATTGTGGCCACCCTGGGCGGTTTTCTGTTTGGTTTCGACAGTGGTGTCATCAACGGCACGGTTGACGGCCTGCGAGGCGCTTTCAACAGCGACAGCGCCGGCACGGGGTTCAATGTTGCGAGCATGCTGCTGGGTTGTGCGGTAGGCGCATTTTTTGCAGGCCGTTTGGCGGACAAATACGGCCGCCGGTCCCTGTTGATCGTGGCGGCGCTGTTTTTCATGCTGAGCGCCTGGGGTTCCGGTGTCGCGACCAGTTCGTTCGAGTTTGTTATTTACCGGGTGCTGGGTGGTCTTGCGGTAGGTGCCGCGAGTGTCATGTCGCCAGCCTATATCAGTGAGATTGCACCCGCGCGAATCCGTGGACGATTGGCGACGATACAACAAATCGCGATTATTTGCGGCCTGTTTGCGGCCTTTGTCAGCAACTATCTGCTGGCTGAATTTGCTGGTGCTTCCACCGCCATATTATGGGCCGGTTTCCAGGCCTGGAGGTGGATGTTCTGGATTGAAATTATTCCGGCAGCCGTGTTCTTTTTTGGCTTGCTGGCCATTCCTGAAAGTCCCCGTTTCCTGGTCGCCAGCGGAAAAATCGAAAAAGCGAAATCCGTGTTGACCCGGCTGTACGGCAGTACGGCCGCGACCTCAAAAGTGGAAGAGATTGACCAGTCCCTGGCGGCAGATCATCACCAACCCAGGCTGAGTGACCTGTTAGACAAGACCACCGGCCGTATCCGGAAAATTACCTGGGTCGGCATCGGGTTGGCATCCTTCCAGCAATTCGTCGGAATCAACGTGGTCTTTTATTATGGCGCCGTATTGTGGCAGGCGGTAGGTTTTTCAGAAAGCAATGCCCTGGCGATCAACGTACTTTCCGGTGGCCTGAGTATCGCGGCCTGTGTTGTCACCATTTTGATGATTGACCGGATCGGTCGTAAACCGATCCTGATGATCGGTTCGGCTGGCATGGCAGTCACGCTGGCCCTGGTGGCGTTTGCTTTTACCCAGGGCGTGCTGGATGCCGAAGGAACCCTGCAGTTGCCGGACAACATGGGGCTGCTCGCCTTGATTGCAGCCAACGCATACGTGATCTTCTTTAACTTCAGCTGGGGTCCGGTCATGTGGGTCATGCTGGGCGAAATGTACCCGAACCAGATCAGGGGATCGGGCCTGGCGGTCAGTGGTTTCGCTCAATGGATCAGCAATTTTGCCATTACGCTCAGCTTCCCGATCATGCTGGCCGGTGTGGGCCTGGCCACGGCCTATGGCTTCTATTCGCTCTGTGCGGTTCTGTCCCTGATATTCGTTTACAAGATGGTGCACGAAACCCGAGGCATCGAGCTCGAAGATATGAAAGGCTGATCAGAGGAGCGAGACTGCTTTTACTTGAGCAGTCCCCGGCTCTGCAGGTTGTTCATCAGGTCTGACAAGCCGAAAGACCATGGGGGCGCCAGGTGGCTATGGGTCACATGATTTTCCAGGCAGCCCAGGTGGGATGAGCGAATACGGACCCGGTCTCCAATATGATGAGTAAATCCCATGCCGGGCGCGTCCCTGTCTTTTGACGGCGCAAACAGCGTGCCGGTGAACAGGGCCAGTCCATCGGGATACTGGTGACTGTCGTTGATGGTCTGTGCAACCAGGTCGCACACATCCCGGCTGATAAGGTTCATGCTGCTGTTGTCTTGAAGGTCGAAACCATCCTGCCCTGTAATTCGAAGGTCAACCCTCTGTTCACGAAGGTGCTGTAAGGTGAACGTGTCGTCCAACAGACGAATGAACGGCCCCACAGCACAGGATGCGTTATTGTCTTTTGCCTTGCCCAGCAGAAGGGCGCTTCTGCCCTCGATATCCCTCAAATTGACGTCATTACCCAGGCTCGCGCCAACGATCTCGCCCTCGGGGTTAACGACCAGTACGACTTCCGGCTCCGGGTTGTTCCACCTGGAGATGGAATTGATGCCAACAAAATCGCCGTAACCCACGGCGGAAAGCACCGGGCACTTTGTAAAAACCTCCGCGTAAGGACCAATTCCCACTTCGAGGTATTGCGACCACATGCCCTGCTCGATGAGCAGGGCTTTCAGCCGCTCCGCTGCTTCGGAACCGGGCACGATGTTTGTCAGCCGGTTGCCGATTCCGTCTGCCAGGAACATTCGGATTTCCGCGGCCCTGGCCGGGTCTCCACCGGCCCGTTCTTCGATGACTCTTTCTATCAGGCTGCTGGCGAACGTTACCCCGCAGGCCTTGACCGCCTGCAGGTCCAGCGGCGTCAGCAGGTGCGGCCGCCCGGCTCTCTTTTCGCATTCCAGGCTGTTTTCGACAATTTCCTCGACAGAGCCCAGGCGGCATCCATGGGTTTCTGCTCGCAACCGGCTGGCGGAGCAATTTTTCAGCAGTGCGGCCATGGTTGGTTCAACCTGGCCAAGATCAAAAATTCCGTCCTCACGGATCACCGCTGGCGAGGGCCCTGCTATAGGCCCGCAGGTTCCGGCAGGAACCCAGACGCGGCATAGCAACATACCGTCATATCCATCCTGCGGCAGAAAATTATCCAGCTTCATGGGTGCTACCAATTACACAGGGTGCCGTCGGTCAATCGGCTAATTGGCAGATAAGCTCTCTTGTACGGAAACTTCGCGGCCAGTTTTTCGTCGATGTCCACGCCATGGCCTGCGGTCTCACCGGGGAACAGGTGGCCGTTTACAAAGGAATAGGCATGGGGGAAAACATCGTCGGTTTGCTCGTTGTGCGGCATGTACTCCTGGATACCGAAATTCGGAATGGCGATATCGAGGTGCAACGCGGCCCCCATGCACACCGGCGACAGGTCCGTCGCGCCATGACTGCCGGAGCGAACATGATACAAACTGGCGAAATCAAAAATCCTCTTCAAGTGGGATATTCCACCTGCATGAACAACCGATGCTCGAATGTAATCAACGAGCTGCTGTTCGATCAGTTCTTTGCAATCCCATATCGAATTGAAGACTTCTCCTACAGCCAGCGGAGTCGTCGTGTGTTCACGAATCAGGCGGAATGCGGCCTGGTTTTCAGCCGCCACGGCATCTTCCAGCCAGAACAGGTGAAAAGGTTCGAGCGCCTTGCCCAGGCGTCCCGCTTCGATGGGTGACAGGCGGTGGTGTACATCGTGCAGCAGGTGAAGCTCGTCGCCGAATTCAGACCTCAGCCGTTCAAACAGCCTGGGGACGTGGTTCAGGTAGCGTTCGGAGCTCCATACGTGCTCACTGGGCAACCCGGCGTCCGCCGGTTCATAGGACGTCCTGCTATTTGAAACCCCGTAAGTGCTTTCGAGACCAGGAACACCGGTCTGCGCACGGATCGCCTGGTATCCCATGTCCTGGTAACGTGCGACTTCCTCTACGGTCTCGCTGATATCCCTGCCGTTGGCGTGGCCATAAACCAGGACCCGCTCCCGGCTCTTGCCACCCAGCAATTGGTACAATGGCATGCCGGCACACTTGGCCTTGATATCCCACAGGGCCGTATCGACAGCAGCGATAGCCGTCATATTGACGGCGCCACGCCGCCAGTAGACACCGCGGTACAGGTACTGCCAGATATCCTCAATGTTTCCCGGGTCCCGTCCAATCAGGCAGGGCAGAACATGCTCATCAAGCATGGTGGCCACCGCAAGTTCGCGGCCGTTAAGGGTTGCATCGCCGATGCCCCAGACGCCTTCGTCTGTTTCCAGCTTGACAGTGACAAAATTCCGGCCCGGACAAGTCACGATGGTACGTGTACTGACAATTTTCATTATTGAGAGGCTCCGGCGAGCGGACGTGCTACCCACGCCAGCATCAAGGCCATAAACGAGTCAGACAAGAATAATGTTATTGCAGCGCATCGTCGAGTAATCCTTGTTCACGGTTTTCGGACCGGTTGATTTCAAGTCAACAAACCAGCATCATCTGAATGGTACCCTAACCTCCCTTGTGCTCAATAAAGGAAGCCCCACTGTGCTGAAAACACCGCTTTCCGGACTTGCCAAATTGCTCCTGTGCTGCTCTCCCTGGTTTCTGAACGTCGCGTCGGCGGCGGAAACGCTTTCAAATCCCACTATCGAGAACCGCATCGATGATCTGCTGGCAAAGATGACGCTGGAGGAAAAGATCGGGCAGCTCAACCAGTACAGCTCCAGTTATGATCTGACCGGGCCAAAGCCGGAAGATGGCCGGGAATTGGCACGTTATGAAGACGTGGTCAACGGGCGCGTGGGCTCGATGCTCAATGTTCTGGGCGCCGAGGCAACGCTCGCGACGCAAAAACTGGTGGTAGAAAATAGCCGGCTGGGAATCCCGCTGATTTTTGGCTATGACGTCATCCACGGCTACAAAACCATTTTTCCGGTACCCCTGGCCGAAGCTGCAAGCTGGGACCTCGAGGCGATCGAAAAATCTGCGCGTATCTCAGCCACGGAAGCGGCGGCGGCGGGACTCCACTGGACTTTTGCACCAATGGTGGACGTTTCACGGGATTCGAGGTGGGGCCGCATCATGGAGGGCGCAGGTGAGGACCCATACCTGGGTTCCAGAATCGCAGTCGCCAGGGTGCACGGATTCCAGGGCGGCAGCCTGGCGGATGTCGATTCACTGGCCGCCTGCGCCAAGCACTTTGCCGGGTATGGTTTTTCCGAAGCGGGTCGTGATTACAATATAGCGGACTTCTCCGAAAGCACGCTGCACAATATCGTTCTGCCGCCTTTCAAGGCGGCCACGGATGCAGGTGTTGCGACCTTCATGAACGCCTTCAATGAAATTGGCGGGGAGCCGGCAACCGCCAGCCATGAGCTGCAGACCGTCATTCTCAAGGACCACTGGGGTTTTGACGGGTTTATCGTTTCGGACTGGGGGTCCATTGGCGAACTCGTGCCGCACGGCGTTGCAGCGGACGAAAACGAGGCGGCGTTGGTGGCGTTCCTGGCGGGCAATGACATGGACATGGAGTCGTCGGCCTATCGCCACCACCTGGCGAAACTGGTTGAGCAGGGCCGGGTGCCCATGGAGCGTATCGATGACGCGACCCGCAGGGTGCTGCGCATCAAGTTTCAGCTCGGAATAATGGATAACCCCTATCTGTATTCAGATGTCCTGCGCGAAAAGCAAGCGCTGCTGAACGAGGAACACCTGGCCGCAGCCCGGGATATTGCGCGAAAATCCATCGTTCTGATGAAGAACGAAGGCGCACTGCCGCTTGAGAAGAACACCGGCAGCATTGCGGTCATCGGCCCGTTTGCAGCAGACAAGGATTCCCCGCTGGGTAGCTGGCGGGCCCAGGCAGAAGACAATTCGGCCGTATCCCTGCTCGAAGGAATACAGGCCGCGGTAGGGCCCGGCGTGGAAGTTCTGTACGCGCAAGGCGCCGCACTGGCGACAGGCGAACGGAATTTCACAACAGAATTGACATTGAATGACAGTGATCGCTCCGGGTTCGATGCCGCAGTCCAGGCCGCCGGCAAGGCCGACGTGGTTATCCTGGCCATCGGTGAGGACGCATATCAGTCCGGTGAAGCGAGAAGCCAGGTTGATGTTGGGTTTAAAGGCTTGCAGGAAGAGCTGTTGCAGGCGGTTCTTAAAGTGAACCGGAACCTGGTCGTTGTATTGATGAACGGGCGCCCAATGACCATAGCGCAGGCCGACGAAAGCGCGGCTGCAGTGGTCGAAGCCTGGCAGCTCGGTTCACAGTCGGGGCATGCAATCGCAGACGTCCTGTTTGGCGACTACAACCCGTCCGGTAAGCTCCCGGTTTCGTTTCCTCGGCATGTTGGCCAGGAGCCGCTTTACTACAACTACAAAAACACGGGACGTCCGACTTCTCCTGGAGGGATGGTTTTCTGGTCGCATTACACCGACTCGCCGAACACCCCCCTTTATCCGTTTGGACATGGTTTGAGCTACACCACGTTTGGCTACTCGGATCCTGTCCTCAACACCACCGAACTTGCAATGGACGGAACGTTGACCGTCACGTTCACGCTCAGTAATACCGGCGAACGCGCAGGTACGGAGATTGTCCAACTTTATGTGCGCGACCTGGTGGGCAGCAACACCCGCCCGGTCCGGGAGCTGAAAGGGTTCGAGCGCATCAGCCTGGCCGCCGGGGAAAGCCGTGTTGTGAATTTCGAACTCACTTCGGCTGATCTTGCTTTCTACAGTGCGCGGCGTCAGTGGGAAGCGGAACCGGGGGATTTCGAGCTGTTTGTTGGTGGTAGCTCGGCGGCTACCCAGTCCGCCCGGTTTACGCTCAAATAGAGCAACATGCTTGAACATGGCCCCGAGGATGGACGCTGCGAACTGAGCAGCGCGACCACCATGCCGAGGGCTTCCGGTTTCCTTTGGAACCGGAAAATGATGATCCAGGTGAATTGCCGGGGTTACGTATCCGCGCAGCACATGCAGCCGGAACCCGGCAAGTACTCTTATGCCCCCAACCTTGAAGCCCATTCCTTCATGCAGCCGGAACAGCCGTATTACGCACACCACCCGGGCCGGTTTGTTTATTTCAAGGACGAGGAAGATGGAGCGTGCTTTTCGATCCCGTACGAACCGGTTCGAAAAGAGGCGGACGCTTTCACATTCTCCGTTGGCACAACCGGAATACAGTGGTCAATCCGAGTGGACGGGCTTGAAATTGTACTCGCTCTGGCTCTGCCGGCCGATGAGGCTGTGGAGCTTTGGACCCTGAAAGCAAGCAACATCGGTTCGACGGTCCGCAAGCTCAGTATTTATCCTTTTTTCACCGTTGGCTACATGAGCTGGATGAACCAATCCGCAATGTACCGTGAAGACCTGGGCGGAATCGTTGCAAGCTGCGTGACGCCTTACCAGAAAGTTGAACAACTGGAGAGGGTCCGCAGCCTGAAGGACAAGACTTTCCTGCTGCACGATACCCTTCCGGTGGCCTGGGAAACAGCGCTGGAAGTCTTTGAGGGCGAGGGCGGACTGCATCATCCGAGCGGTATTCAACAGGAATTGCTTGGCGGCGGTGATGCGCTTTACGAAATGCCCGCGGCGGCGCTGCAGTATCGGATTGAACTGAATCCAGGTTGTGACAAGGAATTTCGTTTTATCTTCGGGCCTGCCCGCAGCGATGCCGAAATAGGGACACTGCGCAAGACCTATCTTGGCCCGGGCGGTTTTGAAAAAGCCAGAACGGATTACCAGTCATACATGAACGCCGGTCGGGGGTGCCTGACGATCAGAACACCCGACCCGGGATTTGACCAATTCGTCAATCACTGGCTGGCCCGCCAGGTTTACTATCACGGCGACACCAACCGTCTGACAACCGACCCGCAAACCCGGAACTACCTTCAGGATGCAATGGGCATGGCATACATCCAGCCCGCGGCATCCCGTCGTGCCTTTCTGTTGGCCCTGGGACAGCAAAAAGCCGGCGGGGCGATGCCGGATGGTGTCCTGCTGAACGAAAATGCAGAATTGAAATTCATCAACCAGGTGCCGCACAGCGACCATTGCGTCTGGCTGCCCGTCTGCTTGCAGGCTTATCTCGACGAGACGGGTGATTACGCGCTGCTGGAAGCAGCAGTGACCAGCCAGGACGATGATTCCACATTTTCTGTGTTCGACCGCGTCACGCAGGCTGTGCGCTGCCTGATCCGTGAGCGCGACGAGAGAGGCTTGAATTTCATCGCCCAGGGAGACTGGTGTGACCCCATGAACATGGTGGGGCACAAAGGCAAAGGAGTATCCGCCTGGCTTTCCATTGCAACGGTCCACGCGATGAAATGCTGGGCAAGCGTTTGCGACGAGACCGGCCATGAAGAACTCTCCGTCGAATTGAAGAGCTGTGCGGATGAGATGGCGCTATCGGTCCAGCAACATTTTTGGAGCGGAGACTGGTTCGCCCGGGGGATAACAGACGATAACACCGTTTTCGGTGTGTCCTCCGACAGGGAAGGCCGCATTTATCTGAACCCGCAAAGTTGGGCCATGCTGGCCGGCATCTCGAGCGGGGAGCAGCGGGACCGAATGATCTGCGCCGTGGAACAGCAACTTGAAGGTCCCTACGGCGTTGAAATCCTGGCGCCTGCTTACACGGTGCTGCGCGAAGATGTTGGCCGCTTGACCCAGAAATATCCGGGAAGCGCCGAGAACGGATCGGTTTACAATCACGCCGCGGCATTTTATATCGCAGCACTTTTCGACCAGGGACAATCTGATCGCGCGTTTCGCTTACTGAGGCGGATGATTCCCGGTCCCGGCTTAAAGGATTTGCGCCAGCGGGGGCAGCTGCCGGTATTCATTCCCAACTACTACCGCGGCGCCCTCCGGCAGTTTCCGCGTACCGCCGGGCGTTCCAGCCAGTTATTCAATACCGGCACGGTTGGGTGGGTATACCGAATCATGATCGAACAGCTTTTCGGCGTCAGGGGTTGCAGACAGGGGCTGAAAATTGATCCTCAACTCCCCTCCGATTGGAATGAAGTAACCGTTCAGAGAGACTTCAGGGGCGCCCGGTTCAATCTTCATTACTCCCGCAAACCCGAAGGTTCCGGCACCACTATCGTGGTCGATGGAGTGCTGCTGGAGGGCAATGTTTTCAGTGAATTCACCGCCGGGATGGAATACGACGTTGAGGTCACCCTGGGCGGGGCGGCGTCCTGAACACCAGGCCTGTCCGGTTGCTCCTCATGGCGCCCAAACGACGGTCAAAGGACGTTTTTGATACCGGAACAGGCTCGTAACGGGATAACGGGTTTCTCCCGCGGCCGCTGCTTCCACAACCCGGCGCTTTTCCGCGCCAAATATCAGCAGAATGGTGTGCAGCGAATCCAGCAGTATGGACAGGCTCAGGCTGAGTCGCAAGTGGGGGCTGCCAGCTGTTTGCACCACCAGGCAGGACTGTTCATTTTCCGGATCCAGGGCCTGAGGGAGCTGGAAAAAATCAGGAAACAGCGAGGCAAAATGGCCATCTGGTCCCATACCCAGCAAAGTACAGGCGAAGGGTTTGTCCAGAGCGTCCAGCTCCTTGCTGACCAGGGAAGCGGCGGCGTTTATTTCAAGGCCTTCCCGAAACAGGTGTAGAATCCGCCCGGACGCGGCCCGGCCAACCAACAGTCGCTCACGGATCATGCCTTCATTGCTGTCCGGATGAGTGGCCGGCACCCAGCGTTCGTCACTGGGAACAATGGTGGTGTTTGACCAGTCCATTGGCATCCCGGAAAGGCAATCGAAACACTGACCCGGTGTCGAACCACCGCTGACTACAATGCTGCAACGGACCTGCTGATCCAGGCAGGCCTGCATCGATTGTGCCATCATGCCGGCCGCGGCTGCTGAAGCCGACGCCCGGTCCGGAAACTCCATCAGGTTTACACCGGTTGCCACTGGCTCAATCCGAATGCCAGCGGCGGCCATCACGGTCCAGCAGGAGCGAAGCACCCGTGGGCCCCCAGGTACCGGCGACATAGTCCTCCACTTGCTGCCCCGTTTTTGTCCAGCCATCGATGATGTCATCGATCCAGCGCCAGGCAAATTCAACTTCATCGCGGCGCATGAAAAGTGCCGGGTCGCCCCGAATCACTTCCATCAGCAAACGTTCGTAGGCATCAGGATAGCCCGTGCCGAATGCGTGTTCAAAACTGAGATCCAGGGAAACGGGACGCAAATCAAAGCCGCCCGGGCCGGGTTCCTTGGACATCAGGCTGAGTCGTACGCCTTCGTCGGGCTGCAGGCGCAGCGTCAACCGGTTCGGTCCGGGAGCATCCGTCAGTTCCGGGAAAATGGAATGGGGAACCTTCTGGAACTGGATGACGATTTCGGAATATTTTTTCTTCAGCCGCTTGCCACTGCGAAGGTAGAACGGAACGTTGGACCATCGCCAGTTGTCGATCTGCAGCTTCAGGGCGACAAACGTCTCTGTCAGGC
Organism: Chromatiales bacterium; assembly: GCA_024640025.1. Classification (GTDB taxonomy): domain Bacteria; phylum Pseudomonadota; class Gammaproteobacteria; order Xanthomonadales; family SZUA-36; genus JAHEFT01. The sequence continues at coordinate 71,153 of JAHEFT010000001.1, read as the reverse complement.
TATTCTGGTTACCGAGTTCGTCGTGGTAGCCGGGAACCGCCTCGCCATTGATGGCGCCGGCCTGGTACTGGCCTCTCACGGTGAAGTGTTTCACATCCTCGCTGCGGATCGGCCTGAGGGCGCGCAGCACTTTCATTTTCTCATCGCGGACGGCGCCATGGTTACGATTTGACGGTGGTTCCATCGCCGTCAGACAAAGGAGTTGCATCATGTGGTTCTGCACCATGTCCCGCAGTGCACCGACCTGGTCATAAAACTCAATCCGGCCGCCGACGCCCAGGTCCTCGGCCACAGTGATCTGCACATGGTCGATATTGCCGCGGTTCCACAGAGGCTCAAACAGTGAATTGGCGAACCGCAGGGCCAGCAGATTCTGAACAGTCTCTTTGCCGAGGTAGTGGTCGATCCTGAAAATCCGGTTTTCAGGAAAGCACTGTCCGACCTGGTCATTTATTTCCCTGGCCGAATCGTAATCGGTTCCCAGCGGCTTCTCGAGCACGATGCGGACATCTTCGTTGACCAGGTTATTCTGTTGCAGGCCACGTGCTATCGGCCCGAACAGCCTGGGGGCTGTGGCCAGGTAGAACACACGGATACGATTTTCGTGGCCCTGCAGCGCCTTGGCGAGATTCTGCCATTGATCGGGACTGAGCGCATCCGTCTGGATGTACTGAAGGCGTTGGGAAAAGGCCTGCCACATTTCCTCCGAATACTCGGAAGCCGCGAGTCGTGAACGCAAAGAATCGCCAACCCGCTGAAGAAACTCGCCGCGGTCAATGGTCGACCGGCCGAGTGAAATAATCCGGCAGTCAGCGGGTAGTTGGCAGTCCCGGTCCCGGTGATACAGCGCAGGTAGCAGTTTACGCATGGCAAGATCACCGGCGCCGCCAAAAATCACCAGGTCGAAAACATCTACGGGAATGAATTTAGCCATATGAGGAAGTTTAGCCGTTGAACCTCACGCCATTCGAGCGAATCGCGTTCCGGAAAGTAGGACATAGGTCAACCCGCCGGCAGCGCCTGCAACTGCCTGCGTCAATAATCCACCAGCGGTTCGGGCTGCGGCCACTGGCGTGATGTTGAAGGCGAGGTGCAGGGCCAGGTGGATACAAACCAGGGCCGTCGCACCCGCGATAATGTACAGCGGCACCCGCCAGCGGTTCCAGTACCTGCAAATCAACGCAGTCGCCATGAACGCAATCAGCAGGCCAAAGGCGACCATCGGCAGCAACATGCCGGCCATGCCCAGAATATCCTGCAAAGTCATGGCGGCGCGTTCGGTAAAATTCATTTCCAGGCCCATGCCGGCCAGGCTGGAAACGACGAACTGTGTCGCAAAAACGGACGCCAGCAGATAGCTGGCTGCGACCGCCGCGAGGTAAATGGCCAGCCGGATCAGCAGGAACCGGATGAGAGTTGTCCATTGGTTCATGTATGCTTCTCTTTCATGTTTGTTTAGCATAACCCAATCATCCGGAAATTAGCGGGAGATTCACCATGATTTCAATGATCCGGGCAGCCTGTTTGATGGCGGCCATTTGTTTTTCGGGCTGCACCTCCGCAGCTGACTATCGACTGGAAACCTGGGCTAAAGGGCTGGACCTGCCGTGGAGTATTGCCTTTTTACCGGACGGATCGGCGCTGGTGACCGAGCTTGGCGGTCAGCTTCGAAGGGTTGACGTTTCCGGTCAGCCGGGTGCGCCGATTGAAAATGTACCGGCAGTCTATTTTGCAGGACAGGGTGGTTTGTTCGATGTAGTACTTCATCCAAGGTTCACCGAAAACCATATCGTGTACCTCTCGTATGCCGAAGGCAGTAAGAAAGATAACGGCACGGCCATTGCGCGCGGCAGGCTGAACGGCAACTCGCTGGAAGACGTGGATGTCATTTTCCGCAACTACACCCGCAAGGACACACCGGTTCACTATGGAGGGCGCATGGCTTTCCTGCCTGACGGCAGCCTGTTGCTGACCACCGGGGATGGCTTTGATTACCGGGAGGCGGCCCAGGACATCGACAGCGGGCTGGGCAAGGTTCTGCGCATGAATGACAACGGCACCCCGGCCGCCGGCAACCCCTTTCCCGGCGCTCCCTATGTTTACAGCTACGGCCACCGCAACCCGCAGGGCCTGGCGGTGAGCCGGTCCGGGACGGTCTGGCTGCACGAGCACGGTCCCAGGGGTGGTGATGAACTCAATCGTGTCGAATCGGGGGTGAACTATGGCTGGCCTGCAATTACTTACGGCGTCGATTACAGCGGCGCCGTTATTTCACCGTACACCGAATGGGAAGGCATGGCCCAGCCGGAGTATTACTGGACACCATCGATCGCGCCTTCAGGCCTGGCCATTTACGAAGCTGATCTGTTTCCGGAATGGAAAGGCGACCTGTTCGTCGGCGCATTGGTGGACCAGGAAGTCAGGCGCCTGGATATATCCGGTGGCAAGGTTGCAAGCGAGGAGCCGGTATTCAGCGAAGTCGCCGCCCGGGTTCGGGATGTGCGGGTGGGACCGGACAGCATGCTCTATATTCTGACGCCGGACAGCATCGTGAAGGTGACTCCGCCGCGGTAGTATTGGGTGGGTTGCTCTTGACACGACTGAGCCAAAACAACACCATCGCCGATCGGTATTTCAAATGTTATAGTTAACAGTCTGCCTGCGTTCACGGGCCCCGGAACATGGTTTGATAGAAGAAGGAGCATGAAATGAAATCAGTATTTTCTAGTCGCGGAAAACTGCTCGCCGGATTGACCGCGATGTTGTTCTCTACTGCTGCATTTGCCGATATCCAGATTGAAGCGACCTGGGTGAAGCAGGGAGTTGATTGGGCGAAATACACGAAATTCGAGGTTAAGCCTCTGAATATTGAAGACGTCAAGGTGATCAAACCCGCCTATGCCGCCGATGACCCGAACGAATGGACTGTCGACTTTGCCAATCTCGAGGGCATGCAAGCAATTTTCCGGGACGTCATGAAAGATATTCTGACGGCCAACGATGGCTACCCTGTCGTATACGTGGACGGCAAGGATGTGCTGGAAGTGGAAGTGGAGATTCTCAACATCATGCCCTGGCTGAAGCCTGGCAGTTCCAGCGAAATAGACGGCCACCAGGTAACGACTCTGGGCAGTGGTGAAATCACCGCCCGGGTTGAAATCCGAGATTCCTCCACCCGTGAGTTGTTGCTAATGATTGAAGGCGACAAGGCCGTGGGCCAGCAATACAACGAGTTCACGGCAGCCAACAATGTTTCCAATATCGAATTCATGTTCACCCGGTTCGCGACACGGCTGAGAAATTCGATGGACGACATACACGGCAAGTAGAAAGCTGATTGCCCGACGCAAAGGCCGCCATGGCGACATGGCGGCCTTTTTTGATTTCCATCGTGCAGGGCGGTCCGCTTTCTTGGATAATTCTCCTGGATGAATTCAGAACACATATGTGATATCTCGCTGGCCATCACGGGTTCCGGTGGCGCAGGATCCATCACCGCGGGTGAGCTTCTGTTGAGCCTGGCGGGCAAAAACAGTTGTTTCGGCATGATGCGGCGTTCTTTCGGGCCGCAAATTCGCGGAGGCGAAGCCGCAGCGCTGATCCGGATCAGCCACCGGGCGGTGGAATGCATGAACGACAGCTTCGACCTTTTGCTGGCGCTGGATTGGAACAACGCGGACCGGTTCGCCGAAGAGATTGCGCTGCGTCCTGACAGCCTGATCATCGCCGACCCTGCGGCCGGTGACATTCCGGAGGCATTCCAGGAGCTTGGGGTTGAGATTATCGAGGTGCCGATGAAGGCGCTGGCGAAGGATATCACCGCCGGGCGCCCCAACATGGTGGCCCTGGGCCTGCTTTCCCACTGGCTTGGGTTTTGCAGTGACGAGGCCGGAAAATTGATCGACCAGGTTTTCGGCAGGAAGGGAGAAGAAGTTACCGGCGGATCGCGCGCAGCGTTTACAGCCGGTTTCACGGAACCCTTAATCGTTGCTGCAAGGGAAGCACGCCCGCGTCCTGAACGTGGTGATCCCGGGAACAGAGGAACTCGCTGGCATTTCAACGGGAACCAGGGTTGCGGCCTGGGTGCAATCCGGGGCGGAATCCGTTTTGCCGCCGCTTACCCGATAACACCGGCCAGTGACCTGCTGGAATGGCTCTCACCGCGGCTTGAGCAACTGGGCGGCAGCCTGGTGCAGGCGGAGGATGAACTGGCCTCGATCAACATGGTGATCGGCGCTTCTTTTGGCGGCGTGCCGTCGATGACCGCGACTTCGGGTCCGGGCCTGGCCCTGATGACGGAGGCCATGGGGCTTGCGGTGGCCTCGGAGACTCCGGCGGTTGTGGTCAACGTGATGCGCGGCGGCCCGTCTACCGGTATTCCGACAAAATCGGAACAGGTTGATCTGAACATGGCAGTCTACGGCTTGCATGGCGACGCCCCTCACCTGGTGCTCGGCGCCCTGGACCATGCGGACTGCATCCTGACCACCGAGTGGGCGGTTCGGTTGGCGGAAGCGTTGCAGACCGTGGCTATCGTTTTGACGGACCAGAACCTGGCGCAGTCAACAGTCCTGATACCGGAGCCAAAATATGAACTGCCCGAAATTCCCGCCCGTGTAATTGCCCAGCCGACCGATGGGTACCAGCGCTACGAAATTACGGATTCCGGTGTGTCGCCAATGGCGATTCCCGGAACGGCGTCCTCGACTTATGTCGCCGACGGGCTGGAACACACCGAGAGCGGCAAACCCTCGACGGCCGCCGCCGACCACCTGGCTCAGCTGGAGAAACGTTCGCGCAAAATCCAGTCTTTCGACTTTGGCGGGCACTGGGCTGACATCAGGGGTGTCGGGCAGACTGCCATCCTGACCTGGGGTTCCAGCAGCGCGGTGGCCCGGGAGGCGGGCGCGAGGCTGCGGGCCGCCGGCCATGAGGTGAAAGTCATTGCATTGCGGCTGCTTCTGCCGGCCAGCCCTGAGAAACTGGCCGGCGAACTGGAAAATGTAAGCCGGATTTTGATCGTTGAACAAAGCCATTCGAAGCAGTTTCATCATTACCTGCGCGCTTTCTACGATTTTGAAGCAGACACGCGCACCCTGGCGCGGCCGGGACCGCTGCCGATCACGCCTGCTGAAATTGTCGAAAAAATCGAGAACTGGAGTTGATTATGGACCAGGCTGCCCAACAGATAGCGCTCACGCCGAAAGACTTCAAATCAGCGCTAAAACCCGTTTGGTGTCCCGGTTGCGGCGACTTCGCGGTGCTCAACGCCATCACCAAGGCGCTGGCTTTCATGGGATTGCCGCGAGAGGAGGTCGCATTGATTTCCGGTATCGGTTGCTCTTCACGAATCGCTGCCTACACCAGTGTTTACGGTTTTCACGGTGTTCATGGCCGGGCACTGGCGCTGGCTTCCGGCCTGAAGGCCGCCCGGGGCGACCTGACGGTCCTGGTCGCCGGCGGTGATGGTGACGGGCTGTCGATCGGCGGCAACCACTTTATCCACGCCTGCCGTCGCAACATGGATATGACGTACATCATCATGGATAACGAGGTCTACGGCATGACCAAGGGGCAGGCATCCCCGACCACGGCCCCGGACTGGGCGGACAGCAAGCTGACTCCGCATGGCACCGGAATCCGGCCATTCCAGCCAGCCGGCCTGGCCTTGACCGCAGGCGCCTCCTTTATTGCTCGTGGGTTTACCGGCGACCCCAACGGACTGGCCAAAATCCTGGTAGCCGCCATCGGGCACAAAGGCTTTTCTTTCGTGCAGGCGCTCAGCCCCTGCCCAACTTTCCGGCCGGAGCAGATGCTATGGAAGCATCACGTCAAGGCGTTTGACCAAGAGATCAGCAGCAATCCGGTCGAGGCTGCCCAGCGTATCCAGGCTGATGATGGAATGAGCACCGGTATCATTTACCAGAACGAGCGCCCGGTATTCCGGCCCGGGACCGGGGTAGATAACGGTATGGGTTCGATAGAAAGCGAGTTCACGATATGAGCCTGGCAGAAAAGATTTCTGACCTCGATACCTTCCTTACCTATTCAGTAGTGCTTGAAGAAGAGGCGGCTGATCGCCACGATGAACTGGCCGACATGATGGAGGTTCACAATAACCCGGAAGTCGCCGCGACCTTTCGGAAGCTGGCTCACTACAGCCGGCTGCACGCCCGGGAAATCCGGGATCGTTCCAGCGGTCGCAGTCTGCGCGTCATTGCACCGTGGGATTTTGAATGGGAAGGCATGGAAGGGCCGGAGACGGGAGATATCAGTGATGTCAACTACCTGATGAGCACGGGCCACGCGCTGAAGATCGCGATGGGGAATGAGCAGCGGGCCCATGATTTCTACTTTGAAATCAGCAAGGGCAGCCCTGATCCGGCCGTTCGGGCGTTGGCCGCTGAATTTGCTGAAGAAGAAAAAGAGCATCTCGAGCTGCTTGAAAAATGGCTCGAAAAGCACCCTGAATCGGACGAAGATATGCGCTGGGATCCTGACCCGGCTCACATGCCGGAATGAGCGCTTTCGAGACGGGTTATACAGGTATCCATATCAACCGTCTTTGTCTATTTTTGAAAAATCGAAGGTCTTCCAGTAATCGTCCACGGTGTCTTTCATTTCCTTGCGCAACAGCAGGATGCCGATGATGTTCGGTATGGTCATCAGGGCGATTGCTATGCCGGAAAAGGTCCAGATAATGGTGGTGTCGATAACCGCGGCGGCAAAAAAACCCAGCACGTACAAAACACGATAGTACCTGACGTATTCGACACCCCAGAGAAACGTCACCGCCCTGTCGCCATAGTATGACCAGGCTATTGCAGTGGAAAACGCGAACAGCAACAGGCTGATCGGGATGATGAAGCGGCCCTGGTCGCCAAGCATACCCCGGCTGAAGGCTTCGGTAGTGAGCGGCGCACTATGGATCAACGACCGTCCGCCTAATTGCAATTCACCGGCGGCGTTGAAAATCCGTCCGTTTTCGACAGGAACGACGCCACTGAAGTTGTCTCCGGTCGAATTGCTGGTCAGCAGGACATCTTCTGCAATCGAACGTGCATGAATGACCGTGACGTCGTCGAGTATCACCCCGTTTTCAACATGCAGCGGTCCGTTGAATGGACGGGCGCTGGATTCCGAGGCGGGATTCAGGTAATTGAACAGCACTTCCCGGTGTGTCGAATTGCCCTCTTCATAACTGCCGTCAAGGATCACGATGTCGGCGCGCTGGAAAATATTCTGGTGCTTTTCGTTCCAGACGCCGGACGACAGCAATACCATCCCGGTCAGCATGCAGATGATAATGGTGTCGATAAAAGGCTCCAGTATGGCAACCATGCCCTCAGACACCGGGTGATCGGCCTTGGCCGCGGCGTGTGCAATGGGCGCGCTACCCTGGCCGGCTTCATTGGAAAAAAGCCCCCGGTTGACCCCCCGGTTGAAGGCGAAGGCCAGCGTCGCGCCAAGGAAGCCGCCGGTTGCCGAAGAGCCCGTGAAGATATCCCCGGCAATGGCGGTTAGAGAAGGAACGATGTTCTCCGTGTTGGCGAAGATCACCGACAACGCGCCAAGGAAGTAGATTACGGCCATCAGCGGTACCAGTTTTGACGTGGTCGCGGCGATGCGCTTGATACCGCCCAAGATGATCATGGCGAGCAGGATAGCCAGTACCAGGCCGGTCATGACCGGTGGAACTTCAAAAGCCGCATGCATTGCATTGGCGATGCTGTTGATCTGGGGCATGTTGCCGGTACCGAACGAGGAAATGATCGTGGCCAGGGCAAAAATGACCGCCATCCATTTCATGTTCAGCCGGTTCTTCATGTAGTACATCGGTCCGCCGGCAGCTGTGCCGTCCTCTGCGAACTCACGGTACTTGTGCGACAGGGTCACCTCGACGAACTTGGTCGTCATACCGACCATGGCGGTGACCAGCATCCAGAACAGGGCGGCGGGTCCGCCCAGGTGGATGGCCAGGGCGACTCCCGCGATATTCCCGGTACCTACCGTGCCGGACAAAGCAGTCGTCAGGGCGCGGAAATGGGAGGTATCGCCCTTGGCCCCTTTTTCGTCGTATTTTCCGGACACCATCCGAAAGGCGTGGCGGAAATATCGTATTTGAGGGAATTTAAGGTAGATGGTGAAAAACAGGCCGGTGCCGACCAGGAGGTACACAAACCAGGCCGAACCTCCAATATAGCCGTCGATCGTGGCAAAAATCTCATTCAATGCATGCATGGCTGTCCCTCGTGAGCGCAATAATAATAACCTGACTTCCTGATAATTGTTTTCCCTCATTGACCCCCGCCGGCTATTCGATGAAGATATTCGGCTAGAACAGGAGCAAACAAAATGACGTGCAAGTTGACAATGACATTAATTTCGGAGCACCAGGAGGGCGACTGCGGCAACGACTGGAAATACGATCTGGACGTCAAGGTTTTTCATGAAGGGTTGAAAGGCGAAGGCAAGCTCAGCGTGCCTAAACATACGTTGACGCCGGGTATCGTAAAAGAGCCTTTCGGCTCACCCGAACCGCAGGAGATTTTCTCTGGAGAATGCCTGACTGAACTCCTTGTCAGAATGCAGCTGACGGCTACCGAGGTTGATTTATTCGTCAATGACATTGGCAAGGCCAGCAAGGACATCAAGATCGAGTGCCCAGGGCCAAGAGGTGACAAGGTCACCAAGGAAGTCGATGTGGCAGCGGGTGTGCGGGAATCCCCCGCTATCCTGAATAAAAATTCTGTTTTTACCGTGAGAGTCCGCTTTACTCTCACCTGCGATTGAGACAAAGCTTCTTTCGAAACTGCCTTGAAATAGTCACGTGCAACCCCGAAACTTGAAGGATGTGCAGTAACCGGAATTTTAGGTGACCTGCGACGTACTTTTCTTTGATATATACATGAGGATCCCACTATGTCCGACAAATTACTAAGACCGGGAGTAGTCACCGGTGAAGGCTACAAAACCCTGGTGAATGCAGCCAAAGCCGGCGGCTATGCCCTGCCGGCCGTTAATGTTGTTGGCACCAACAGCATCAATGCGGTCATGGAGGCGGCTGCCAAGGCTAATTCGGACATCATCATCCAGCTTTCCAATAGTGGCGGTGCGTTCTACGCCGGCGCCGGCATGGCGGATAGTTTCAAGGCGAAAGTGCTCGGTTCGGTAGCCGCTGCACAACACGCACACCTCCTGGCGGAACATTACGGTATCTGCGTGGCCATGCATACGGACCACGCCAACCGCGAGTTGATTCCATGGATCGAAGCGCTGCTGGATGAGGGTGAAAAGTACTATGAGCAGCACGGCAAACCCCTGTTCAGCTCCCACATGCTGGACCTGTCCGCTGACCCCATTGATTTCAATCTCAGCGAATGTGCCCGCATCCTGGAGCGGATGGCGAAAATCGACATGTCACTGGAAATCGAACTCGGCGTGACGGGCGGTGAAGAAGATGGTGTCGGTAGCGAGTTCGACGAGGCCGAGGACAATTCCAAGCTCTACACCCAACCGGAAGATGTTTTGCGCGCTTACAATCTGCTTAACCCCATCGGGCACTTTTCCGTGGCGGCATCATTCGGCAATGTGCATGGCGTGTATAAGCCAGGTAACGTCAAGCTGCGCCCGGAAATCCTCAGGAATTCGCAGAGCCTGGTCCAGAAGACTCATGGTACCGGGGACAACCCCCTGCACCTCGTGTTTCACGGTGGTTCAGGCTCCGAGAAGGCCAAGATTACCGAAGCCGTTGGTTATGGCGTGTTCAAGATGAACATCGATACAGACACACAGTTCGCCTTTTCCGAACCGGTCGGGAAATTCGTCAACGAGAATCCGAAGGCATTTCTCTACCAGGTCGACCCTGATGACGGGACACCCTACAAGAAGTTCTATGATCCGCGGAAATACCTGCGGGCTGGAGAACAGGGAGTCGTGGCGCGCCTGCAGGAAGCCTGCAATGATCTGGGCTCAAAGGGCCGGTCTGTCGCCGGAGCGTGATCAAGTCCGCCAGAGAGAAAAACCCGGATCCGCATCCGGGTTTTTCAGGAAAATGAGATTCGGCTTCGCCGGTTCGGTCACCGGCTTGAAAAGCGCCTGATCGGGGTTAGAATCATCTATGCCACTCGTTCAGCATTCGGACCTGCCTACCTTTGACCGCCTCCGTGAGCACGGGCATGAAGTATTGTCGCTGGACCGTGCGATGCACCAGGATATCCGCGAACTCCATATCGGTTTCCTGAACATGATGCCAGATGCGGCGCTGGAGGCGACCGAACGACAGTTCATTCGCCTGGTCGGCGGCTGCAACCGGATCGCACAGTTTTTTGTCTACCCATTCTCGCTGCCGGGCCTGGCGCGCGGGGGAGATACCGAGGCATACATCGAACGCTATTACAGCAGGTTCGAGGATTTGCAGGAATCCGGTCTCGATGCCCTGATCATCACCGGCGCTAACGTGTCCAACCCGTCGCTCGAAAATGAGCCGTTTTGGAATCCGCTGATGGAAGTGATCGGCTGGGCTCAGCAAAACGTTGCATCCACGCTGTGTTCCTGCCTGGCGACACACGCGGTCCTGAAGCACTTTCATGGCATCGATCGACAACCGTTGCCTGAGAAGCGCTGGGGCGTGTATAGCCATCGGGTCACAGCTCCGCAGCACCCCTTACTGCGGGAAATCAACACGCGTTTCGATGTGCCGCATTCGCGCTATAACGACATCTCGCGCTCATGCCTCGAGGCGGAAAACCTTGCTGTCCTGGTCGAAAGCGATGAGGGCGGCGTGCACATGGCTGTCAGCCCGGATCAATTCCGTATTATCTATTTCCAGGGGCACCCGGAGTACGATACCAACAGTCTGTTGAAGGAATATAAACGGGAAGTCCTGCGCTATCTCAATGGTGAGTTACACAAATCTCCGCCGCTTCCTGAACGTTATTTTTCAGAGCGGGCGGCCCTGATAGCGGACCGGTACGTCCGGGAAGCCGAAAAGGCGCTATGGGAAGATCGTTCGCTGCCGGAATTCCTCGAATCCGAGATCGATCCCGAACTGGACAATACCTGGGGCGACACCGCCAAGGCCATTGTCGCCAACTGGCTGGGCCTGGTTTATCAACTCACCAACCTGGACCGGCGGAAGCAATACATGGAAGGCGTCGATCCCTATAACCCACTTAATATTGCATGAAGGACATCCCATGAAAGACCAGACACTGGCTATACACGCAGGTTTTAAATCCGATAGCGCCACCAAGTCAGTTGCCGTGCCAATTTACCAGACTGTCGCTTACGAGTTCGATGACGCCCAGCACGGGGCAGACCTGTTCAATCTTGCCGTTCCCGGCAATATCTACACGCGCATCATGAACCCCACCACAGATGTACTGGAGCAACGATGCGCGCAACTCGAGGATGGCATCGGGGGACTTTGCCTCAGCGCAGGCAGTGCCGCTATCCACTATTCCATACTCAACATTGCGGAGCAGGGCAATAATATCGTCACCGTGCCCCTGCTCTATGGCGGAACCTATACCCTGTTCAAACACATGTTTCCCAGGATGGGCATCGAGGTGCGCTTTGCGGCGGATGACAGCGTTGAAGCCATGCGTAAGCTGATCGATGACAAGACGACAGCGGTTTTTTGCGAATCGATCGGTAATCCGGCTGGAAACATCGTCGACCTTGAGGCGCTCGCCACTATGGCGCACGAGGCCGGAGTGCCGTTGATTGTAGACAATACGGTCGCCACGCCGGCCCTGGTCAAGCCGATCCACTGGGGCGCTGACATCGTGGTCGACTCGTTGACCAAGTACATGGGCGGCCATGGAAATTCGCTTGGCGGAGTGATCGTGGACAGCGGAGAATTTCCCTGGGCGGACTACCCGAAAAAATTCCACATGCTCAATGAGCCCGAGGTTTCCTATCACGGCGTGGTTTATACCGAAGCCCTGGGTGCGGCGGCGTATATAGGCCGGGCGCGCACCGTGCCGTTGCGCAACACGGGTGCGGCGATAAGCCCGATGAACGCTTTCCTGATCCTGCAAGGCATGCAAACCCTGCCCCTGCGTATGGAAAGGCATTGTGACAATGCGATCGCTGTCGCCAACTACCTCAGCAGCCACCCGCGGGTGAAATGGGTGAACTACGCGGGTTTGCCCGACTCCCCCTACTATGAGCTTGCACAGAAGTATGCCGGCGGCCGGCCATCGGCCTTGCTGACGTTCGGCATCAAGGGCGGGTTTGACGCCGGTGTGAAGTTTTATGACGCTCTGCAGATGTTTCTGCGCCTGGTCAATATCGGTGACACCAAGTCCCTGGCGGCACACCCGGCATCGACCACGCACCGGCAACTGTCACCGGAGGAACTGGAATCCGCGGGAGTCACTCCGGACATGATCCGCCTGTGTGTCGGAATCGAGGATATCGAGGACATCATCGCCGATCTTGACCAGGCCCTGAATGCAACCGCTTAAAAAGTTTTTCTATTTCAACGGCTTCAATTCGGCGATTCTTGACGATTTTTCGGGTAACCCCAAGATCGTCGCGGTCGCCGAATTTGCGCAGCGAAAGGGTTATGATTTTGTTCCGGTCTCCATCTGCTACCGGAGAGCGCAGGAGCACGTTGATGAAATCCTGGCCATGGCAGGGGAACCGGTAAGTGAAGCCGTTTTTTGCGGATCGTCGATGGGGGGCTGGTTCGCGCGGATTGTGCAGTTGATGTTGAACAAAGTTCGGCCCGGGGTCAGAACGGCTGCCATCGCTTTCAACCCCGCCTATGATCTCAGCATGCATGGTTACCTGCTGCTGGGGCAGCAGCGAAATTACGTCACGTTAGAAGACTACGAGTGGACGAAGGATCACAGCGCCCGTTTACGCACGCTGGAAACCGGGGTTGATTACGGGGCCGCAAGCCCCTTCTTTGTTTATGTGGACAAGGGTGACGAGGTTATCGGCTGGGAGCGGAGCTCGGCAAAGCATCTTCCGATCTCGAATTTCATCGTCTTCGAAGGCGGTTGTCACAGTTTCGATCATTACAATGAGGCCCTGGCTCATTTTGATGACAGCCACAGGACAACTTGGTAGGATGATTGCCCCTTGAACGATAAAGTACACAGATATGGCCATGTTTGACAAGCATAAAAGTGCAAAGCAATCTACCCCCGCCGCCGCGGAACCCAGGGTCAGTCCTTCTGCTCCCCCCATGACGGCCGGCAATGCCCTTTCGAGGGCGAAAGTCGCCATGATCGGTCAGGGCATCAGCATTAAAGGCGACGTAAAGGCGGACTGCAGCGTAAGGGTTGAAGGCCGGGTCGAGGGACGCAGCATCCAGTGCACCGACGAAGTCGATATCGCTGAATCCGCTCAAGTCACGGCCAATATTATTGCCAAGACGGTCAATATTTCCGGGCTGGTTTCCGGAGATGTCGGCGGCAGTGAAAAGGTCCTGATCACCCGGACCGGACGCGTGCAGGGCAATATCATTGCGCCCCGGGTGCAACTGGAAGATGGCGCTCTTTTCCGTGGCAGCATCGACATGAATCCGGCTAAACCGGCCGGCGCCGAAAAGGCGGCCACCGGAGCCACGACTGCCAGCAGGCCTGAGTCAACCGACAGCGGCCAGAAGGTATTGGCGTCTGCGCCATCGAAATCTGCGGCTTCCACTGCGGACTCTGGCAGGAAGGAACCCGGCCTGAAACTCAACAGCGGATAAGCGACCCGAAACCCAGGCAGAAATTGTCCCACACCGGATGAGTTCACTCGCCAGAAAATTCGACTCTTCGGGCGGGCTCTCGTCAACAGGTCCTATTGTGTCCCGCCAGCCGAGCAAGCTTTTCCCGTCACTTTTCAAGTCGATCGATCCCGATCACCGCCTGACGGTGCTGGAAATTGGACCGGCCTTACCAGAAACGGTTGACTTCTTTTCCCAATTCAAGTGTCGGCTCCATTTTGTCGACCTGTTTAGCGAAGCTTTTGTGCGCGAGCAACAGGCCAGGCTGTCCGAAAAAGAGCTGAGACATGCGTTCGAAGAACATTTCCGGTTTCCGGCGGACACGCGAATCGATATTTGCCTGTTATGGGATTTTCTTTGCTACCTTGACGATGCGGCGCTGAAGGCTTTCAACTCGGCTCTGAAGCCCTGGATTCACCCGGCAAGCAAAGTGCATGGGTTCGGCGCACATCACCTAGCCATTCGCGTGGAAAATATTCAGTACGGTATTATTGACCAGGAAACACTGAGTATCAGGAAACGCCAGACCGCCCAGATGTCTTGCTACCCCCATTCCCAGATAGAAATGCATGAAATGCTCAGCAGCCTTGATTTCGAAAGGGGCCTGCTTTTGCCTGAAGGCAAACTCGAAATGCTGCTCAAGCCCAGGGTCTGAGGGGCTACATCATGAATGGTCTCGGCCGGTGATCCAACCGGCGGCAACCGCTCTCAGGGAACTATAAGGCCCTGCGGACCACAAGCCCCTGGTTATTGACAATGGTTCTCAACTGGCGGAAATATTTGAGAATTAGCATGATTTCACAGCCTTAGCCTTGACTTTTAATTCATTTTGGATTATCACAGTACAAACATGATCTACCAGTCATGTTTGTTGCACAGGAGGTGCAAAGACCGTGAAAAAGGATTTTTCACGGTGTATCGATCAGGACGATTTCCAAAATATCGCCCGCGTAAGAACGCGGTACCGGATTGGGCAAAAGATATGGAATCTTCCAGGCGTTACCTGCTCCAGGCAGAAGTTGAGTACTGGCACGAGATGCTGCGTCTCAACAAAAGCAAGATTACCAAGAATCGGGAAGTTGAAATGCGCGACTGTCTTAAGAAGGCGGTTCGGGCACTGAATTCGAACGGGGCGGTGGAATTCAGAGTCGCAGCCTGACGGCTGGTTCTTCTTCGATTACAATCAAACTGCCGGACTCCTGGCGGAGCGCCGGCTTTCCGTCATTGCCCAACCCATACACCAGGAGTAATTTGCATGATTAAATCTTTTGTGCCCTTTTTATTGCTGATTGCCGGCCTTGCCCAGGCAAGTGATTATTCGTCCGTAGAAACAAAACTGAATGCAGCGATGGCTTCGGATATCCGTACTGCAGAGGAAGTTGAGCGTGATGACAACCGCAAGCCGGTCGAAACACTGGAATTTTTTGGGCTGCGCGATGACATGACGGTCGTCGAACTATTGCCCGGCGGTGGATGGTACACAAAACTGCTGGCGCCGGTACTGGCAGAGAACGGTGAATTCTATGTGGCCCTGGGAACCGGCCGGGTCAAGGAAAACGTGCTCAACCAGAAAGGTTTCGAGCAGGTCAATGTCATTGCGGAAGATGCAAAAATCTTCCGGCCGGAAGGCTCCAGGTCTTATGCACTGGAAATGGGGGAATTGGGTGTCGATGACGTCGACATCGTGTTTACGTTCCGGAATTACCATAACTTCGGCCCTGAAGGGCGTGCCGCCATGAATGCCGCCGTTTTCAATGCATTGAAGCCGGGTGGGATTTACGCAGTCGTCGACCACACCCGGCGGCACATGGAAGCGGATGATAATGAAAACCGCCGACGCATCGATCCGGTTCTCGCTATCCTGGAAATCGAATCGGCAGGTTTCGAATTTGTCGGCTATTCCGACCTCCATTTCCGCCCTGATGATGAGCTTGTTTACGAGGTAGGCCGGAAAACGGTAACAGGCAATACGGACCGCTGGACCCTGAAATTCAGAAAACCGCTCGACTGAGTTCGTAAGTGATTTCAGACCTGATTCGAAGCTGACATTTTATTGAATTCGGTAAGGTAAAGGGGTACCTTTGGCGAACATTCAAATCAACCCGGAGCACTCGATAGTGAACGCAAAGCATATTTTTGACAGACGCACGGCACACAGCACCGCCAACACCATGGGTGTGTTGTTGATGTTTATCCTGATGATTTTCATGACCGGCTGCATCAGCAGTTCGAAATCTTACAATGCTGGTAAAAACATCGTATACAACGGGTCCATGTACAATATTTCCAACGTCAAAACGGTCAATTCCAAGGTGGAAGGAACGTTGCCGAACGGAGACGTCAGGAACATGAAGGGCATGGATAAAAAGTCTGTCGAGGCACTGCTGAAACAGAGCTCACCGATCATGGTAACCACGGCTCTTGATCTGGACGGCGATGACATGATTTACGAGCGGCGCAGCGTCACCAAGTACTCTGAATACTCGAAAATGATCAAGAATTTTGAAAGTGCGGGAAAAAAGATCACCAAGTTCATGGGCAACAAGAAAGCAACCCAGCTGAAACTTAAGTAATTGGCGGGTTGCGCTTTCCCCCTTTTTACAAACCCCTCATCCATTCCGGGCGCAGGTTCACTGCGCCCGGACTTTCAAGAGCATCACGCACGGTCTGCAGCAAGCGGGGCTTGTCCCGGTTCAGGGTGCCCTTGAGTACCAGGTAGTTAGAAGCGTGGTCGCTTCTGAAAATCGTGTTCTCCAGCTCCAGGGCATCCAGTAACCAGAACATCTCCTGGAACAAACCGTTCTGCCCCAGCGGTTCGAACTCACCGCCGAAACCTGCCTGGTAGCGATCTGCACCGGTCGGGAAACTCACCACAAGAGTCGACAGATATTCCGGTTGAGCTTCGTTCATCAGCCGCGCCGAATTGATGGCGTGTTGGTGGCTGTAACGCTTCCCGCCCATGCCATTGAGAATCATCACCGAACTTCTGGAGCCGGCCGCCTTGATTTTTCGCAAGGCGGAAAGGGATGTTTCGAAGTTTTCTCCCTTGTTCACGCGCTTCAGCACCAGGTCGTCGCCCGACTCGCACCCCACGTAGAACAGGTTCAGGCCCAGGTCCCTGAGCTTCGCCATTTCTTCGACGGTCTTGTGCTTCAGGTTTCTCGGCAGGCAGTAGGATGAAACGCGCTGAACCTCTGGAAGGTAACGGTTGATCGCCTGCATGATCAAGCTGAGCCGCCTGGGCGAAAGTGTCATGGCGTCACCATCCGCCAGGAAGATTCGCCGAACCGGCATACCTGTTTGAGCAATCAGCTTCAGCTCCGCCTCAATTTTTTCCTGTGGTTTGAGATGAAAACGCTTCTGCGGCTGGGTGTACATTTCGCAAAACGTGCAACGGTTCCAGGAACAGCCGTTGGTCACCTGCAGGATCAGGCTGCGGGCTTCGGATGGAGGCCGGAACACGGGCTCAATGTAAGGCAGGCTTATCACCGGTTAATGATAAGGCCTATACCTCCGGTTTTACATCTCCATCAATCCCGCACCGGCAGTCCGCTGGGTACGCTGGGAGGCACATCCCTGCGCATGTCGAGTGCTGCCGGATCAGTCAGCGCATGGAGAAAAGCGATCAGATCCTGGATTTCCTTTTCCTTCAGGACAACGGGTTCCAGTTCGTTGGCCCCGGCAATGGCGTTCCGTCGAACCGGGTTTTTCATGACCCTGAAATCCGAATCATCGAGGTCTGCCCGTGACGGTAGCGTTGCCTGGGACGTATCGTACGCATGCAGTGATCGAACCGTATCAAGGTGGTGGCGAACCATGCCTTCAAGGGAGTCATATGCACCCGAGTGGCCGTAAGGCGGAGATAGCGCTACGTTTCTCAGTGATGGTGTGCGAAAGCGGAAACGATCCCGCCACTCCCCGGTCACCCTCTCGCGGCCGAAGTCATCACTTCCATCTGAAAAGCCAGACTGGTTGTCGCCTTTACCCGGTCCGATTTGCGGCATGGCGACGGCGTGGAAATCATGGTCAGTCTGGAAAGTGCCGCTGTGACAGGATCCGCAACCGGCTTTGCCGTAAAACAGGTTCATCCCATTGCGGGCTCGTGTACTCATTACCTGGTGGTCTCCGCGCAGGTACCGGTCAAACGGGCTGTCGTCGAAACGCCACGCACTGGCTTCAAAGGCTGCAATGGCATTGGCGGCATGGACGAAGTCGATATCAGATGCAGCCAGAATCTCTCCGGGGAATGCGGCCCTGAACAGTTCTACATACTCAGGAATAGCCTGCATGCCTCCAGCGACCAGGTCCCAGACTCCACCCGGTCCCGCCAGCCGATTGGCGGCGGCTGCATCGGCTACTTCATTCTCTCCGATCTGCCCGGCCATTTCAGTAGCCGATGTAACCGGAAACATGGCCTGCACCGCCAGCACGTTATCCAGGCCCATGGGGAGTTGGTCGCCGGCCGGTGACCGGAATCCGGAATACTCCAGCGGATCTTCCTCGACACGGCCATCATGGAACATTCGTGTGAACTCACGGGCGCCGAGGTTGAACACCGGTGGTGCGTTGCGTGGAACGCGTTCATGTATCGCGTCGCCTCCATACCCCGTATCCCGGGTCACGCCAAGGCCAATTCCGCCTTCCCCGACCGGCAGTGACAGACCGTCACCGGTTCCTGCAAAAGGATGGTGACAACTCGCGCAGGAAATATTCAGATTGCCGCTCAGGATCTTGTCGAAAAACAGGAGTCTGCCCAGTTCGACCCGGGCCGGGACAGGTGACCCCATGTCGTAGAAGTCCGAGTCCAGGGCGGCTTTCACGGCGACCGGGTCGCTTGCTTCAAGGTTTGCGCTAATCAAGACCAGCAACAGGCCTGCTAAACTGCTCGAGGTTTTTAACATGGAAGATTCTCCTTGCATCCAGAGCATCAGTGTAGAATTCTTGTTAGGTGAAGAGTTCTGGTTTTCGTGTAGGTGATTTACTGAACCCGAAGGGTACTCAGGAGTTACAGCTTACATGATGAGCGAAGGAGTGACTGGGTGATGAGAAACTGGATAATTGGCGCAATTGTGGTCCTGGCAGCAGTGGCCGCTTATTACTTTTTCAATGTCTATCAACCGGCTGAACCGGAGGCGGATACTCTCGCGCCGGTGGCTGTCGTTGAGCCTGTCGTTGAACCAGAAGTACCTGTGGAGACGGATTCTGCCACCGTATTGGATACTGAATTTCTGCCGGCCCCGGAAGCGGAGACCGAAGAGGTCCCGCTCCCGATGCTGACGGAGAGCGACCCGGTTGTTCTGGAATCGCTTGATGGATTGGTGGGTGAGTCTGCTGTGCAGCGGTATGTTGTCGGGGACAATGTGATTTCACGGGTGGTTGCAACGATTGACATGCTGGGCAGTCGCCAGGTACCGGGGGTTGTTCAGGCCGTGTCGGGTCCGGAGAGCGGTTTCGAGGTCAGCGTGAATGATAATCCCGAAACCATTATCACCAATGAAGAAGGCGACCCGATACCTCAATACATCATTGATCCGGCCAATTACGCCAGGTACACACCATACGTGGAGTTGCTGGAAGAGGCTGATACAGCTGATTTGATTGAAAACTACCGCAGCATGTACCCGCTGTTCCAGGAAGCCTACCGGCAAATGGGATACGCCGACGCTGATTTCGATAGCCGCCTGGTCGAGATCATTGATGATCTGCTCGCAACCCCGGACATTTCAGGGCCTTTGAACCTCGTGAAACCCGAAGCCTTTTTCCTGTTTACGGACCCTGATCTCGAGTCACGCTCGGCGGGACAGAAAATCCTGTTGCGTATGGGGAATGAGAACGCAACGCGCGTGAAGGCGAAGCTCGCGGAGATCAAGGCCGGTCTATAAAAAAGAATTGGGGCCCTTACTCGTAAACCCAGCGTGAATATTCTTTTCCGGCGCTGATGACGCTGTGCGGCAACTTGGCCATCAACGCCTTGAAGTCCTCACCTTTCAGATGAATCAGGTGCTCGTGATCGCCCGCCTCGATGTAAATGTCCTTCGCATACTTGAGCTGGTCATCCCAGATCACTTTCAAACCGTAGGCACTGCTCAGCGCGGGCACCGCGCCTGTTTTACAGTCCTTGAACAGCTTTTTCAGCTCGGGCTCGGTAGCCAGTTTCAATTCGCGCTGCAGCTCTTCATTCACCCACCCCAGGTTGAGGTGGTTATTGGAAGGAAGCACGCTAACGATATAACCGCTGCTATCCTCGAGAACGACAGCCTTTGCCAGTTGATGAGCGGGTACATGGGCAGCTTTGGCTGAATCCATCGCGGACTCGGTATGGGGGTGCTCTACCGTGTCATATTGCACGTTATGGCCTTCCAGGTACGCTTTAAGGGTCATTGCAATAGCCATTACATTATCCTCGGCTTTCCAGGTTCAAGAAATCATGCGGAGCCCGCAGAAAGCGAAACTCCGCTTCCATTAGCATAGTCTGCTTCGGGGATTTTTCCGCGATTCAGATCAATTCCGGATCAAATTTTTTGTGACTGCCCTGATTCGTGGTTAGTCTATGCAGCTATGAACCCATGGATATTGCTGTCAACGGTCCTGGTTGCCATTGTATTGGCGCTCTGGATCCCACGATTTCGCCTTAAGCGTGCCGTTTCTGCGCCATTTCCCGAACAATGGGTGGAAATACTGGAGCGGAATATCGGTGTATACAGAAACCTGCCGATGCCGTTGCGGCTGCAGTTGCGGTTGTTGATCAAGCAGTTCCTGCACCAGAAGCACTTTTCAGGCGCCGGCGGGCTCGAAGTGACAGACGAGATGCGTGTAACGATTGCCGCACAGGCCTGTATGTTGCAGCTGAACCGTGACAGCGGGCTGTATCCCCGCCTGAAGTACATCATTATTTACCCGAGCGCTTTCGTTGTTTCCCGTCCGGAAATGGATCAGGCCGGTGTCGTTAGCCACGGGAGCAAGGGATTGCTGGGTGAATCCTGGCAGAATGGCAAGGTCATCCTCGCGTGGGACAATGTTTTGAACGGCGCGAGAAATTTCGTCGATGGCAGCAACGTCGTTCTGCACGAGTTTACGCACCAGTTGGATAGCGAGACAGGGAGCGCCGATGGTGCGCCCCTGCTGGCGGGGGAATCCAGCTATCGCAGCTGGGCCGGGGCGTTATCCAGCGAATTCGGGGAGTTGCAGCGCGACGCACGGGTCGGCAAGCGGTCCCTCATGGATCATTACGGAGCGACCAATCCGGCCGAGTTCTTTGCCGTCGCCACCGAGACATTTTTCGAAAAGCCGCGCCGGATGGCAAAGCACCACCAGGAATTGTTCGAAGTACTGAAGTCCTATTACCGGGTTGACCCGCGTGAGTGGCAGTAAATTGTGAAGGGAACCCCATCGATTTTCGAATGGCGCCAACTTTTCGTTTGCTGCCCTGTAATACGAATACACAATAATTACAGAGGCGCCGCAAATGAAAGGTTGGGATTTGACAGGAGGGTACTTACTGATGCTGCTTTGCAGCACCCTGGGTAGAGGTCTGAAGAGCATGCGTCAGCCGGCCTGAGAGCCTGGAACAGCCGGCCCGATCGGCGCCGGCGTCGGAACGGGGAGGACCGTGAGGCCCTTTCATCATTAGGTAAGAGCCCCCATACTGAAAAGCTATGGCGGGGGTGCATCCATGAGCGAACAGTCCAGCAGCGACAGGCCCAGGGCAAAGTCGCTGAGGCCTCTGCGCATGCTCTGGCCGTTCATCACTCCATACTACCGCACTCTGATTGCCGCGATAGCCGCACTTCTTATTGCCTCCGCTGCGATGCTGGCCATGCCGGTCGCGCTCCGCTACCTGATCGACAACGGATTCATTGCCCAGGACATGACTACAGTGAACCGCTACTTTGGTTGGTTCCTTATGGCCACGGTAGTTTTCAGTCTGTTTGCGGCGATGCGTTATTACCTGGTGACCTGGTTGGGCGAGCGTGTCGTGGCCGACATTCGAAACGCAGTTTACGTGCGGATTATTCACATGGATCCGGCCTTTTTCGAGGTTACCCGCACTGGTGAAGTCCTGTCCCGGCTAACCACGGACACGACCCTGGTTCAGAGCATTTCAGGGACAGGCCTGTCGATTGCCCTGCGCTCCACTCTGAGCCTGGTTGGCGGGCTCGTCATGCTGGTGCTGACCAGCCCGCAAATGGCGGCATACACCATGGTTGGAATCGTCATTGTCGTGTTACCGGTTGTGGTCGTGGGGCGCTTTATCCGCAAGCTGTCGCGCCAATCCCAGGACCGCGTGGCGGATACCAGCGGACTCGCCGGCGAAACGCTGAACGCGATGCAAACGGTCCAGTCATTCACGCTGGAGGAACTCCAGGTCGGCCGTTACGCGGAGGCCGTGAAACACAGTTTCCTTACGGCAGTACGGCGGATCCGGTTGAACGCCATTCTGATCGGTCTCGCATTCGTGCTGGTGTTTTGCATGTTGACCTTGTTCCTGTGGCAAGGATCCCGGGCGGTCATGGCCGGCTCGATGACCGGGGGACAACTGGGTCAGTTCCTGATGTATGCGTTTTTCGTCGGTTCTTCAGCGACTGCGCTGAGCAGTCTCTGGGGCGAAATCCAGCGGGCGGCCGGCGCCATGGAACGGCTGTCCGAACTGCTTCAGGCCGAGCCAGCCATCAAGCCCCCTGCCGTCCCCGAGAGATTGCCGCAGCGGGTCGAGGGCCGCATCCGTTTCGATCACGTTGGGTTCAGCTATCCGTCCCGTCCGGAAACACGGGCTCTGGATGATTTCTGCCTGGAGATTGCGCCCGGCAACACGCTGGCAGTGGTTGGGCCGTCCGGCGCCGGCAAGAGCACGAGTTTCCAGTTATTGCTGCGCTTCTACGACGTGTCCAGTGGAAAGATCCTGGTGGACGGCAAGGACATCTCGCATTTGGACCCGCGTGAACTGCGCCGGCAGATCGGCCTGGTGCCCCAGGAAACCGTCCTGTTCGGTGAGAGTGCGCTGGAAAATATTCGCTACGGCCGGCCCGCAGCGACTGACGAAGAAGTCCGGCAGGCGGCCGTGATGGCGGAAGCGGATGAATTCATCCGCAATCTACCGGAAGGTTATGACACGTTTCTGGGCGAGCGGGGAACGCGCCTGTCCGGCGGTCAGCGCCAGCGCGTCGCTATTGCACGCGCCATTCTCAAGGATCCGCCGATACTCCTGCTTGACGAAGCCACCAGTTCGCTGGATGCTGAGAACGAACGATTGGTGCAGGCGGCCCTGGAAGGCCTGATGAAAAACCGGACTACGCTGGTGATCGCTCACCGGCTGGCGACGGTGATGAAAGTCGACCGGATCCTGGTCATGAACCATGGCAGGATAGAGGCGGTGGGAACGCACAATGAACTGATTAAGAATAACGAACTGTACGCACGTCTTGCTCAACTGCAGTTCGGGGATATTTGAGGGGTTTTTGGTGGTGGGTGGAGACCAACCTTCAGCAGATGTCGATGGTAGGCTCAGATGTGACGACTTCAAATCGTTTCTTTTTTGTGTAGCGTGACAGCAGATAGTCAAAGACTTTGGACTGTGCGTTGGAGAGGCGAATTTCCAATTCTCCATGTTGACGCATCGAATGAGTCATCCTGTCCTCATCAAAGTCGTCGTATCGGTAAATATCCATTGGACGACAAGCGTAATTGCAAACCGGTTGGATTACAAAGTGACGCGCCCCGCCATCGGCACCTGGCAAACGTCGAGGACTTTTGGCGGCTTGTTGTGAAAAAATTTCTGGGTGCGGTTGCGCCGGTTCTTCAGGAGTTTCTTGAAAGCTTTGCTGTTTGTATCCAACACGAACGCCGTTAAACGTTCATCTTCCGGAACATCCGAAGCCAGCGTCATGCTGCGGATCCGACTGCTTTTCGTTTCATCCTGGATGATGCCGTTTTCATTCGCCGGACCACGCTGGATTCTCTGCACGACGTCCATGCCGTCGATGACCCGGCCAAATACGTTCATATTGCGGTCAAGATACCGGGGCGCCTGCCCGATCACGATGTAAAAATCGGTCCGGCTGGAATTCGGGCTATCATTGCGCGCCATGGCCACCACGCCGGGGCAATGCGTAAGCCAGGCGTTCTTGCCGGATGAATCGCGGCCGACTGCGAAGCCATCAATGAACCCGGTTCCGGCGGCAAACAGGTCGTCTTTCTGAACCTCGGTGAATTCGACGTCGCCGGAAATTTCAGCTTCGAACTCGGCGTCGATCAGGGGCACCAGGCTCAGTTCGCCAAGGTCGCTGCCGTCCCCGCCCTGGGCCACGAATCCGTCGATGACGCGGTAAAAACTCAGGCCGTTATAGAATCCATCCTGTACGAGTTTCCGGAACTGCCGGACAGTTTTCGGCGCAAACATCGGATTGAGCTCAATGGTGACCTGGCCTTCGACCAATTCCATGAAAACCAGGTTTTCAGGATTAACCTCCCGCCAGATCAGGTCATCCGCAGCATTCGCAATCAGGGGCAGCAGCCCGATCAGGCAGGCTGCCACCCGGGTAGAAAGATTCTGAAGACCAGGGCTCATAATCAGAGATCAGCGCATCTGGATCTTGCCACCACCACCACCGCCCATGCCGCTCATGGGGTCCATGCCGCCCGCGCCGGGAACGACAATGGATGAGGCTTGCTGGCGCTGCATTTCGCGGAGTTCTTCCATGGTCTTTTCGAAAGCTTCCTTGGCGCCTGCACCAAAGGCCCCGGCGGCTTCAGCCAGCGTTTCAGCCTTGATTTCGAAGGAAAGCGGCAAGGGGCCGGCGGTGGTCATGACCTGGGTCGAGCCGATGTACTGCTCGGAACGGGCCGGATCGGGCTCGCCGTTAACGGTAACAGGCGTCAGGCGCCGCAGCGTTCCAACCGTATTGTCGGTGAAAACCTCCTCCCGGTAGAGATTGGACGTTTCCATCTTGATGTCATTGTTTGAATTCGGGTTGTTCATAAGTTAATCCTTTGATCGCAGGACAAATATCTGGGGACATCATAGCTCAATCACAATGCGCAACAGATTGCAGTAAACTGTCATTTTCCAGGTAACACCATTGGGAGCGTAAAAAATCCATGGCCAAAATTCAATCTGAGGAAATGAGCTACAGCGCTGACGGCGTTGAAATGAAAGCCTACATTGCATGGGATTCCGACGTCGCAGGCGAACGCCCCGGCGTACTGGTCGTGCATGAGTGGTGGGGTAATAATCCTTACGCCCGCAGACGAGCCGACATGCTGGCCGCACTGGGCTATACCGGAATGGCCCTCGACATGTACGGCGAAGGCAAGGTTGCGGACAATCCGGACGAGGCGGGCGGCCTGATGAACGGGTTGCTGGCTGACCTGGGAACTGTGCGTAGCCGTTTCACTGCGGCCCTGGATGTCCTGAAAGCACACCCGACCACTGATTCTGGCAAATCCGCTGCAATCGGTTATTGCATGGGCGGTGGAATCGTATTGCACATGGCGCGCTACGGTGCAGATTTGAAAGCGGTTGGATCATTCCACGGCGCCCTGCCGCTTGGCGTGGCCGCGGAAGGCGAAGGCGCAGAAATGACGGCAAGGGTTGCCGTCTACCACGGTGAAGACGACGTGTTGATTCCCGGCGAGGCGGTTACCGCATTCAAAGCCGAGATGGCAAAAACCGGAGCGGATTGCCTGTTCGTGCCGCTGCCCATGGCGCTGCATGGATTCAGCAACCCGGCCGCCACCACCAACGGCGAGAAGTACGGTCTGCCGCTAAGATTTGACGAAAGGGCCGACAATGCGTCCTGGAACCACATGCAACTGGTGCTCGAATCGGCGTTCAAATGACGGTGGTGGCTTACTCTTCGCGATAGATGGCCACAGTAACTCGCCCGACGCTATCGATGCTGGCACGGTACATGCCCGGTGTGTTGAAGGTCAAAGCAATATTCCCGGCCGGGTCTACAGCGATGATGCCGCCGCTTCCACCCATTTTGACCAGTTGCTGATTGATGACTTCGTCCGCGGCCTGTTCAAGCCTCATGCCCGTGAACTGAACCCGGGCGCAAATATCGCGGGCAACCGTGGCCCGGATGAAATACTCGCCGTGACCGGTCGCACTCACCGCGCAGGAACGGTTGTCGGCGTAGGTCCCCGCACCAATGATCGAAGAGTCGCCGACCCGGCCCCAGCGCTTGTTGGTCATTCCGCCGGTCGACGTTGCTGCGGCCAGGTTTCCCGCTGAATCGAGGGCGACGGCGCCTACCGTTGAAAACCAACGGTCGGGAGTTTCCGACAAGAATGTGGTTTGCCCATCATCGGCGGCCCGGGCTTTTTGCAGTTGCTGCCAGCGGTATTCGGTGAAGAAATACGCATCGTCTTCAAACGTGATGCCTTTGTCACGGGCAAACTGCTCTGCGCCTTCGCCCATCAGCATGACGTGTACCGAGTCTGTCATGACCTTGCGGGCCAAAAGAATGGGGTTGCGAATATTGTGCACGGCGGATACTGCACCCGCTTCCAGGCCGGCGCCTTCCATGATGGATGCATCCAGTTCGTTATTGCCTTCGGCGTTGAACACTGCGCCTTTGCCGGCATTGAAATAGGGAGAATCTTCCAGCAGGGTCACAGCGAGCGTGACCGCGTCGAGGCTGGAGCCTTCATCCTGTAAAACCTGGTAACCGGCCCGAACGGCTTTCTCCAGCATATTGCGGAGGTCACGTTCCATCTCCTCCGGGAAATCCCCCTTGCTGATGGTGCCGGCACCGCCGTGGATGGCAATGGCAATGGGTGCGTCGGGTTCGGCGTCTGGGGTCTGGGCCTGGGTCATCAGCGATACTCCCATCAGGGCTGGAGCAAGGAACAGGGTGGAAGTCAGTCGGTTCATGGGTTTTTCCCGCCGACTCAGGAAAAGGGGTTGTTGCACTTCAGCCAATACAGAGCCGAGTAAACTTTGGGGTCGAGTCGTTTGCCGGCAGACAACTGACGGACCAGCCAGTCATCGACTTCGTCCAGAGGCACAACGTGCACCTCGATATTTTCGCTGGCGTCCCCGCCTCCCGGACCCACCCGGCCCAGGTCTTCAGCCAACACGAAGGAGATGACTTCATCCGACATGCCGGCCGAACTTGGGCAGTCCACCAGGTGGTTCATCCGGGCTGCGACAAAACCGGTCTCCTCTTCGAGTTCGCGTGCCGCTGCCAGCAGGATCGGCTCATCCGGGTCCGCGACGTCTCCAACCAGGCCCGCCGGAATTTCGATGACAAAGGCTCCGACCGGCTTACGGTATTGCTCGACCAGGACGATCTCTTCATCGGCCGTGACTGCAACCAGGGCGACCACGCAGCGCGCGTTACTCCGGGTGACAAATTCCCACCGGTCGCGTTCCGCCAGGGTGAGGTAACGTCCCTCGTACAAGATGGTGTCCTGTTTCATGAAGTCACTTTGTGGCCGGCTCTGATAAACTGTGTGGATTGTATCCCGACAAACGCCGCAATCACAGGAGCCGCCCTGGTTCCTGCGTGCTTGAACTAAATTGCGCAATTCCGTTCAAATAGCGCCAACACAGGATTGAACTGGTTTCCAAGGAAAAAACATGTCAAGAAAAATAGTTACAGCCTTTGCCGCCGCACTGACTGCGTTGGTGTTCACCTTACCGTTGCAGGCCCAGTCGGCAGGCGCCCCCGCAGAACCAGGCGGTCAGGCGGGTCAGGCCGCCCCGGCCGAAAGCCTGCAGGAACAGGTTGCTGCACTGGAAGAAAAATCCCGGGTTGCCTACGAAGAGGGAAGGTGGGTCAGTTTTTACTCCGCCAAC
Organism: Chromatiales bacterium; assembly: GCA_024640025.1. Taxonomy (GTDB): domain Bacteria; phylum Pseudomonadota; class Gammaproteobacteria; order Xanthomonadales; family SZUA-36; genus JAHEFT01. The sequence goes on along the minus strand of JAHEFT010000001.1, from coordinate 43,623 downwards.
ATGAAATTGAACCAGCTTTTACCCTACGAGCCAGAATACCTGGTGAACGTGGTCAGGGCTTGTGCTCTCCTGGGCCGAAGAACCACAGCGTATCACTATATGCTGCAGCTTCAGCAACAGGGCTTTACATATGATTTCAATGCTACCGACGACACGCTGGATATTCGTGACACCGAAGCCTACAAGTATATTGCCAACCTGTTGATCGATGCTGGAAACCCGGCGGGTGAGGGCGTGTTTGCCTTCGATCTGCCCGGAAGCCCTTCCGATTACAGCGCGATCGCCTGGGACGCCAGCAGGGAAGTATTCCTGGCAGGGACGGCGGTCGAAGGCGCCCTGCTGTCGGTTTCTGCAAACGGCGAAACGAAAACCATTCTGGAAGCCGATGGCGAAAATGGATTATGGTCGATAACCGGATTGGCAGTTGACGCAGATAACAACCGTCTGTGGGTGGCGAGTGCCGCAACACCTCAATTTACCGGCTATGCAGCAGATGAAGAAGTAAAATCGGCACTGTTCGAACTGGACCTGAAAACGCTGGAAGTGCTCAACCGGTTTGTTCCGTCAGGTGATGGGGCGCCGCACGTGCTGGGTAGCCTGGCCATTACGCAGGATGGACATGTTTACGTGATAGACCACGCATCCCCGCTCATTTACCTTAAATCTCCCGGTGGGGACACGCTAAACCCATTCATGGCGAGTCCGGAGATGATTGAGTTTAGCGATATTGCCGTTATCCCCGACAACAGCAGGATTTATGTTTCCGACGCTGTCCTGGGCATCCTCGAGATCGCGCCGCTCGCTGAGCAGGCAGGCATGCTTGCAGGCCCGGAAACCATGAACCTGGGTGGTATCTCAAGTCTCGACTATCGTGACGGTAACCTGTATGCCGTCCAGGGAGATTTTGAACCTGAGCGCATCGTTCGGCTGGAGTTGGATCCAGCGACCGGCGCGGTGCTGAGTGTCAATCCGATGGCAGTGGCCCTGCTCGAATTTAACCGGCCCGGAGTTGGAATGATCAAGGGTGACAGCCTCTTTTATATTGCGAATACCGAAACAGCAGACGAGGCCGGAGCCATCGTGCTGAACACGCCGCTAAGCGCCGGCGCGGCGGCAGTGGCGCCCAGGATGAAAGAAGACCCTCGGATCGTCCGACCAGAAAACCAGTGAAGACGGGAGCCGGGAGCACCAGTTTACCGCCGGTTTACCTGGTTGACGCGAGTATCTATATTTTCCGCGCCTGGTTTTCGATGCCTGGAGAATTCGTCAATAACCGGGGCGAACCGACCAACGCGGTATATGGATTTATCGGAGTTCTGTGCAGCTTACTGGAACAAACCAGCGCCTCGCATGTTGCCGTCGCGTTCGACGAATCCCTCACCACCAATTACCGCAATGAGATTTATCCGCTCTACAAAGCCAATCGCGACCCGGCCCCCGAGGACCTGAAACGCCAGTTTTCCTGGGCCCGGGACGCTGCCGAAGCCATGGGTCTGCAGTGTTTTGCCGATAGCCGCTACGAAGCGGACGACGTGATCGGAACGCTCGCTGAATACTGGCGGTCCAGGGGGCATCCAATTTGCGTGGTGACCGCCGACAAGGATCTGGCGCAACTGATCGGCGAGAATGATCACTGGTGGGATTTTTCCCGCAACCTGAAATTGAATGCAAAGCAGCTGACGGAGAAATTCGGTGTGTTGCCGGAGCAGATGGCGGACTACCTGGCGCTGACGGGCGATGCGGTGGATAACATTCCCGGTATTCCGGGCGTGGGGCCGAAAGCGGCTTCGGCCCTGCTGGGCCATTTCTCGGATCTTGACGAAATCTATCAAAGACTGGAAGAAGTGCAGCACATGGGCATCCGCGGCGCCAAATCGCTGCAACAGAAACTCGCCGATAACCGGGACACGGCTGAACTGGCGCGCAGGCTTACCGTTATCGAAACGGCGGTGGAATCAACGCTGTTGTCACCCGAACTGGGCCGCACCGAGGTCGACGCGGACCGGTTGAATCAACTGTTCGATGACCTGGCATTCGGCGGGATGCTGCGGCAGCGTTGTCTGCGGGCTTGATTACCTCACCTCAGCCATAACCTCAGGCCGTCAGCAACCGGCCTTGTTCCGCTCTTTTACGCAGCTGGCTGTTGCGCGGAAAATGCGCCAACAGGAAATCCATCTGGTCAGCCAGGATTTGCCGGCCCTGCAGGTATACGTATTCGGCGTGCGTGGGTTTGAAGGGAATCGCCAGCAACTCCATCCCGGCCTGTTCGGGTGTCCTGCCGGCTTTGTAATTATTGCAGCGCTTGCAGGCAGTGACCACGTTTCCCCATATATCCTGACCGCCCTGGCTCAGGGGATTGACGTGATCACGCGAAAGCAAGGCATTGGGAAACTGTTCGCCGCAATACAGGCAGAGGGACTGGTCACGCCGGAACAGGGCCTTGTTGCTCAGTGGTGGTGTGTAGGATTCGGAAAACAGGTGCGAATGGGGATGCAGACCCTGGCTCGCGATGATGGCATTAACGTCGATGATGCTTTGAATGCCGGTGACGGCATTGACCCCGCCGTGAATGCGGTAGACGATGCGACCCAGTGAGTAACTGACCTGTTCCAGCGCAATCAGGCGTGCCGCATCCTGGTAGCCGATCCATTCCAGCGGCATTCCTGCTACGTCGGTTCTCAATACCTGTTGTTGTAAGTCGTGGTCCATTTTCTTAATGCATCGCTGCATTTATGCTCAACGACACAATATATTGTGTTGTTCTTTCAGTTTTAAGGCTATATATCCGGTTTTTGGCCAAATGGCAAGTATTCACGAATTTGGAATGATGCCAAATACGGGTGGCCAACTGCCTTTTTTGGTGTTTTACTCTGGCGCCAGAACCTCTCGGCTGCAAGCGGGTCAAATGCGGTAGCGCGCGGGAGCCGTGGGCTACCGTTGTACCAGGACAGGAGTTGATGTGAAGCGATCTACCCAGTGGAAATTGACTGTGCTTTTTTCCCTTTACCTGCTGTTGGCGCCTGAGGCGGGCCTTGCCGGGCTGCCCGCGGCGATGGGTGGTGAACCGTTGCCGTCGCTGGCGCCCGTGCTGGAACAGGTCACGCCATCGGTCGTAAATGTCTACACCCAGACCCGTGTCCGGGTGCGCAGTCCGTTGATGGACGATCCGTTTTTCCGCCGTTTTTTCAACATTCCCGATGCGCCGCGCGAGAGGATCTCACAGAGCCTGGGTTCCGGGGTAATCGTGGATGCAAAAGAAGGGTTTGTGCTCACCAACAATCACGTGATTGCCGGGGCGGATGATATCTCGGTGACCCTTTCGGACGGCAGGAGCTTCGAGGCTGAGGTCATTGGGACAGACCCCGACACCGATCTCGCCATGGTGCGTATTCCGGCAGATGATCTGCAGGCGCTGTCTTTCGCAGATTCCAACCGCCTGCGCGTTGGGGATTTCGTGGTGGCTGTGGGCAATCCATTCGGCCTTGGCCAGACAGTGACTTCCGGAATTGTCAGTGCGCTCGGGCGCATCGGCTTTCGCGGGCTGGAATTCCAGAATTTCATCCAGACGGATGCTTCCATCAATCCGGGCAATTCGGGGGGCGCCCTGATCAATCTGCGCGGCGAACTGGTCGGTATCAACAGCGCCATATTTACGCCCAGCGGCGGCAACGTGGGTATCGGATTTGCGATTCCATCCGACATGGCCCGCTATGTGATGGACCAGTTGAGAGAGTTTGGCGAAGTCCGGCGCGGAACCCTGGGTATTTCGGTCCAGGATCTGACCGCTGAACTGGCCACGGCGTTCGATATAGAGAAAGGCCAGGGTGTGCTGGTCTCTGAAGTGGCGGAAGGATCTGCGGCCGATATAGCCGGGCTTCTCGCGGGTGATGTCATCAAGACGATAGGGACCTATCCAGTCCGGAACATGCAGGAATTTCACAATTACGAGGGCCAGTTCCCGGTTGGTGAGGTGCTCAAACTGGAAATCGTGCGAAACCAGTCGGACAAGGAACTGATGGTGAAAGTGGAAGAGCTGAAAGCCGTCGGGGGGGCTGAAATTGACGCGCGGTTGGCCGGTGCACAGTTTGAGGAGTTACCTCAGAAGCTGCGGTCAAGCGGTGTGCAAGGTGTGCTTATTTCCGAGTTGGAGCCTGGCAGCAGGCTGGCGCGCAGGGGTTTGCGCCCAGGGGATGTGATCATGGGATGTAACCGCATGAAAACCCCCGGCCTGGCTGAATTCCAGGAAGTGGTTCCGTCTGTCAGGGGCAGCCTGTTTTTCGAGGTCCGCCGCAACGGCTCTGATTACGTTGTCAGGGTGGATTAAATACCCACCTGCCCGGGGTTCTGAATTGTGTAAGCAAAGGGATTTGATTTATCCTCGGTCTTTGTTTTTGAAGGTTGATCCGAAACATGTGCTATCTCTCAATCAGTGACCTCGAGGCCGACCAAGTTGTCGTTCCCTTGATTCCCGTTACGGCAAAAAGCTTTGACCATTGGAAGCAGCTGGCTTCTCCGGCACAGCTCAAGTGGCTGGAAGCCTACGGTTTCAAGGCGTCTCCCGGCCAGCTCTGCGCCTTGCCGGGGCATAACGGCGGCCTGGAATCCTGGTTGTTCGGTACTGATGAACAGGGCTTCCTGTATCGCCTGGCTTCGGCAGCTACCGCGTTGCCTGAAGGTAATTATCGCCTCGATTGTGACTGGCCCTGGGAGCACCGGATGCTGGCCAGCCTGGGATGGGGCCTGTCTTCCTATCGGTTTGACCGGTACAAGGTGAATAAAAAGTCCAGGCCCGTTCTGTTGCTGGATGAAGATGTCGACAGCAATGTCCGCTCCCTGCTCCGGGCGCAAACCCTGGTTCGGGACCTGGTCAATACCCCGACCGAGCACATGGGCCCTGCGCAGCTTGCCGATGCGGTCATCAGCGAAGCAGACGAATTCAAAGCCGAAACCGATTTCATCGTGGGCGGAGAATTGCTGACGCGAAATTTTCCAGCGATTCACGCAGTCGGACGCGCTTCCAGCAGTGAACCAAGGTTGCTTGAATTGAGCTGGGGAGAAACTGACTTGCCGGTGCTTATGCTGGTCGGCAAAGGTGTGTGCTTTGATACCGGCGGGCTGGACCTGAAAAGCGCGGCTGGCATGCAACTGATGAAAAAGGATATGGGGGGTGCTGCCCATGCACTGGCCCTTGCGCGGCTGGTTATGGAGCATAACCTGCCAGTACGATTGAAACTGTTGATTCCCGCAGTGGAAAATTCGGTCTCCGGCAATGCCTACCGGCCCGGGGATATCATTCCGACCCGGAAAGGCCTGTCCGTGGAAATCGGCAATACCGATGCGGAAGGGCGGGTGGTGCTGTCAGATGCCCTGGCCTATGCCTGTGAGTCGGCCCCTGACCTGGTGATTGATTTTGCGACATTGACCGGGGCAGCGCGCATCGCACTAGGCGCCGATCTCCCGCCTTTGTTCAGCAACCGGGAAGATGTGGCACGTGGAATTCAAAATGCGGGTGACGAGGTAGAGGATCCACTTTGGACGATGCCCCTGCACCAGCCCTATCGCAAGCAGATTGAAAGTCCCATCGCAGACCTGAACAACAGCGGCAGCAGTTCCTACGGGGGCTGTATCACAGCAGCACTCTTCCTGGAGTCTTTCATCGAGCCTGATATTCCCTGGGTGCATATCGATACGTTTGCATGGAACCAGGCCGACCGTCCGGGCAGGCCGCAGGGCGGTGAAGCACTGGGCTTGAGGGCTGCATTTGCCTACCTGCAGTCGAGATATGGTTAACAACAAAGCGATCCTGGAACGGGGCTGCCAACAGGCTTGATCTATCTCAGGCGCCGGCTGGGTTCAGACTGATGGAGGGGCCGCGGATTTCCTGACGACCAGTTTATGCGCGACGATTTCAGCCCCTGCGCTGCCACTCCGCCCTCCTTCGATTTCGTCCAGCAGCCGGTTCATGACTTTTTCGCCGATTTCTTCGGCGGGTTGATAAACCGTGGTCAGGGCCGGGTCACAGATCCTTGCGTAGCGAATGTCGTCAAAGCCAACAACGGACACATCCTCCGGCACACGCAGCCCGGCAGATTTGACGGCGTAAATGCACCCCAGGGCCATTTCATCGTTGGCGCAGAAGATGGCGGTGGGGCGGTCTGCATGGCCGAGCAGGATACGGGTCGCCGCGATGGCCCCTTCCATGGTGAGTTTGCCTTCCACGACCCAGCTTTCCCTGACCGATATACCGGCCTTGTGCATTGACGCGCGGTAGCCTTGCTCACGGTCCGATGTCAGCAGGGACTGCTGCTGGCCGTATATGAAAGCAATTTTCCGGTGACCGAGAGCCAGAAGATAGTCGGTCGCCTCCTGCGCCGCAGCAGAATTGTCGATATGCACACCCGGAAAGTTCGCCAATTCCGGAGAAACGGTTTCGCAGCCAATGACGATCGGAAGTGTCCGGTGGCTATGCGCGGAGAGCACTTCGTTTCCGAAGGGGGAGAGGCTGGCCAGCAATACAATGCCATCGGCTTGCCGGGACACTACCATCGCGCCGATTTCGTCCGCGGTCATCGTGTTGAACTGGGTTTCGTTGATCAGCAACGAGTAGCCCCTGCCACCCGCAACCGAACGGATTCCGCTCATGACCCCGGTAAAAAACGGGTCGCCCACGGAGGGCAGTACAACCATGATCAGGTGTGTTTTTCCCCGCCGGAAACTCTGAGCCAGTGTATTGGGAGAATATCCGGTTTGAGCAATAGCGGCCTGCACCCGGGTCCGCGTCTGTTCCTTGACGCGTTCCGGGTCGTTGATGAAGCGTGAAACGGTGGCAATGGACACACCCGCAATCCGGGCGACATCCTTGATGGAAACGGAACCGGGGGGTTCTCGCACCTGTTCAGGCATTGTGGTGGGGTTTACCATCATTGATCCGGTGTGGTGGCAGTCTGAATTGTAAACGTTTACATTCATTTGGGTCAAACGGTTGAGTGTTGCGGTTTGCTGTGTATAATGTAAACGTTTACACCACTGCGATGCGATGTTACCTGCCATGCAAACTACTATTGGAATTGATCTGGGCACCCAATCGCTGAAGGTGATCTTCTATGATTTTTCAAAGCGGGAAATCGTCGCCTCGGAGAGCGCCAGCCTTGACCTGTATCAAAACGACGAGGGAGCAGCGGAACAACAGGCGCACTGGTGGCTCAATGCATTGCACGAGGCGCTCGGCAAGGTTGATCCGGCTGTCCTGAAATCAGCGGTTGCGGTGGGTGTTTCCGGGCAGCAGCACGGATTTGTTCCCCTGAGTAAATCCGGTGAAGTGCTTGCTCCGGTAAAGCTCTGGTGTGACACATCAACAGTGCAAGAGTGTGCCGAAATCACGCAGGCCTTCGGTGGAGCGGAGCGGTGTCTCAAGGATGTCGGAAACCTGGTTCTACCGGGATACACGGCATCCAAGATCCGGTGGTTCAGCAAGAAAAGCGAGGAGTTGTACGAGCAGATGAAAACCATTCTTCTGCCGCATGACTATCTCAATTTTTACCTGACCGGGGAACGTTGCATGGAAGCCGGCGATGCCTCCGGCACGGGATTTCTCGACATCCGTAAGCGGAGATGGTCGCAAGGGATGCTGGCCGCGATAGACCCGGGCCGTGACCTGGCCGACTGCCTGCCACCGTTACGCCAACAACCGGATGTGATTGGCTACATCCTGGCCGAAGTGGCCCAGCGCACCGGGTTGCCGGAGGGCATTCCGGTTTCCAGCGGTGGTGGGGACAACATGATGGGCGCCATTGGCACCGGGAATGTCACACCGGGCAAAGTGACCATGAGTCTGGGCACTTCCGGTACGGTTTACGCCTATTCGGACCAGCCGGTCATTGATCCGAATGGCGAAATAGCGGCTTTCTGCTCCTCAAACGGCGGCTGGCTCCCGCTGTTGTGCACCATGAACTGCACGGTCAGCACCGAGTTGATGAGAAGCCTGCTGAGGTCTGATATCAAAGAATTTGAAGCCCGCGTGAGCAGTTCTCCGCGAGGGGCGGACGGCGTGATCACGCTGCCGTTTTTTAACGGTGAACGCACACCGAATTTACCCCGCGCCAAGGCTTGTATCCTGGGTCTCGACAGTCACAATACACGTCCGGAAAACCTGCTCCGGTCGGCCCTGGAAGGGGCGACCTTTGCACTCCGGTATGGCATTGACCAGCTACGGGAACTGGGCCTCGAAGCCTCCGAAATTCTACTGACCGGTGGCGGGTCCGGAAGCGCGACCTGGCGGCAGATCGTCGCTGATGTCTGCAAAGCGCCGGTGAACGTGCTTGAGCAGGATGAAGGCGCCTCCTTCGGCGCCGCCCTGCAGGCGCTTTCGGTTCTCGATCATGGGCGCGGAATGGACTTGCGCGACATCGCCAGCGCACACCTGACCAGGAACGAAGCATTGTGCTGTGAACCAAAAGAATCATCGGTCAATTTTTACAACGATGCGTATCGAAGCTACCAGCAATCGGTACGCGCCATTACCCCCCTCTACACCGAAAGGCAAAACTAATGAGCAGATCAGTATATGTTGGAGACCAGGAATACTTTCCGGGAATTGAACGCATTGAATTTGAAGGCCCCGGTTCCGATAATCCCCTGAGTTTCAAGGCTTACGATCCCAATCGTATCGTGGCCGGCAAGACCATGGAGGAACACCTGCGGTTCGCCACCTGTTACTGGCACACGTTCTGTGCCGACGGCGCCGATCCCTTTGGTCCCGGTACGCGCCGTCGTCCGTGGTCCGAGAGTAGCGACCCCATGCAGAACGCCCGCAGCAAGGTGGATGCCGCGTTTGAATTCTTCACCAAGCTCAATGTGCCTTTTTACTGTTTTCATGACCGCGACATGGCGCCCGAAGGCAGCACCGTTGCAGAGTCCGAAGCCAATCTCAGTGCGCTGGTGTCAATGGCCAAAGAGCGGCAACGGGCGACCGGCGTCGAGCTGCTATGGGGTACGGCCAACCTGTTTTCGCACCCGCGTTACATGAATGGCGGCGCGACCAACCCGGATTTTGCCGTTGTGGCCCATGCCGGCGCCCAGGTGAAGGCAGCCCTGGAAGCGACCGTTGAGCTTGGCGGGCAGAACTACGTGTTCTGGGGTGGCCGCGAGGGCTATTCCTGCCTTTTCAACACTGACACGAAAAGGGAATTGGAGCACTTTGCCCGCTTTCTGGCCATGGCGCGCGACTATGGGCGTTCGATCGGTTTCAAAGGAACTTTCCTGATCGAGCCCAAGCCGATGGAGCCAATGTACCACCAGTACGACGTCGATGCGCAAACCGTGATCGGTTTCCTGCGCCAGCATGGACTGGACCAGGATTTCAAACTCAATATCGAGGCGAATCACGCTACGCTGGCAGGCCATAGTTCGGCACACGATCTGCAGATGTGCGTGGACGCCGGCATGCTGGGCTCGATCGATGCCAACCGGGGCAATCCCCAGAACGGCTGGGACACCGACCAGTTTCCGATGGACATGTACGACTGTGTTCAGAACATGATCATTGTGCTGGCCGCCGGTGGGCTGGGAAGCGGCGGTTTCAATTTCGACGCAAAGGTCAGGCGCGAATCGACGGACCTCGAGGACCTTTTCCTCGGGCATATCGGCGGCATGGACGCTTATGCCCGTGCACTGGTGATTGCAGACCGTATCGTTTCCGAAGGAAAGCTTGAGGAGTTCAGGGCATCACGCTATACCAGCTTTTCCCAAACGGCCGGAAGGCGATTCGAGGCCGGTGAATTGGGTTTGGCAGATCTTCGTGATTTTGCCGCAGGTAGTCCGGAGCCCATACAGGAAAGCGGAAAACAGGAGTGGGTGGAGAATATACTGAACGACTATATGTTTTCCTGAGGATCAAGGCGAAAAGCTTAACTCGCCGTATCCGGGATAGTGTTCAAAGCAGCACGAAGCTGATTAACGCGACGACCGACGTGGCCAGGGCCAGGAGAACCAGGTACGAAATCCCGATGCAGCTGAACTTTGCCACGGTCAACCACCAGCCCTGCTGGTAAACGCGCTTGAGCGATATCAGCAGGTACACCGGGATCCATGTCCAGATGGCGATATTGAACCAGAAGACAGTGCTGGTGACGGGGCCTTGTTCGGACGGCTCCCGCCAGCCTGCAAAGGTATTGGCGAGCATCATGATCATAAAAACGACAAACATAAACGAGTGGTTGTGCAGCGCAAATATAAGATGTTCTAAGTAGAATTTTTTCGCGAACAAATACCAGGACTTGAACAGAAAGGCAACCATCGGCAAGAGTACGAACATGGTCACCGGCAATACATCAAATATTTTGTCTGTTATCAGGTTCGGGTTTTCTTCGATTTGCCGGCCTTTTTCAGGAGACTCCGCGATTTCATCGTTAACCCAGTCGTTCACCCAATCGGGCATCAGGGGAATGATCAGCGGGTTGGTCTCGCGGTCCCAGTCTTTTCCGTTGAAACTAATGGAGTGATCTTCTTCATCTGCGCCTGTTTCTTCGCCCTGGGCTTCATCGATGGCCCGGTTGACCTCTGCGGCCAGCGCCGGGTCGACTTTTTCCAGTGCTTCCTGCAGATCCTTCTGGTCTTCAGCGCTCAACTCGGTCTTTTCGACCGGCTCATCATCGTGGTCCCGGCTGACCGTGATGGCATCACCGGTGATCAACGCAGCCAGGAAGAAAAAAGCGATGCTGGAGAAGATATAGAGCCGCAAAGGCGGCACATAACGGAAACGACGGCCCTCGAGATAATCGCGCGTCAGCTTACCGGGTTTGAACAACAATGGTTTAATGGTTCGCAGGAAGCGGGAGTCGAAATCAAACGTGTCTTCGAGCAATTCGCGCAGCAGCACCGGGAAAAAACGCATCAGGTTTTTATCGGGCTGGCCGCAGTAAAAGCAAAAAGGTCCTTTCAGTTCCGTGCCGCAGTTAAGACAGGCAGGTGATCCCGCAAGCCGGTTTGGCGCCATGGTCAGGGCTTTGCCCGGTTGCTGCGCCGGTAGCTTGGGTTCCGATTCCGTATTCATGACAGCATTCCTTTTTTGTTCATCCAGTCTGCGGTGTCTTCGATCAGGGTACGTATGGAGGTGAACCGGTAATTCAGCTCACGTTGCGCTTTACCGGAATCACAAGCGACATGATACGAGACCATGGCGGCCGATTCCGGTGTGATATCCGGTTCCCGGCCGGTTACAGTCGCGACAGCCGTATTGAAATGCGCCCATGCCTTCATGGCCCATGCGGGCGCCGCTCTTGCCGGAACCGTGCGCCCCAATACTTCGCCAGCAACTTTCACCACATCGACAAAGGCCGCGTATTCCCCGCCGAGCAGGTATTTTTCCCCTTTGCGACCGGAGTGAAATGCCTGGATATGCGCCCTGGCAATTTCGCGTACGTCGCAAAAATTTCCGCTTCCCGGCGGAGCCGCCCACATTTTTCCCTGGTGGACCATTCGAATCATGCGGGACCAGTTGTGTTGATCGCCGGGGCCAAGGATATGGGCAGGATTCAGGATGACGGCATCCATCTGTTTCCTGCCGATTGCATCCTGCACGATTTCTTCGGCCAGGTATTTGCTGCGAACGTAGTTGATCCAGTCTGTCGCGCCCGTGCGTGGGCTCTCCTCGGTTAAATCGATATCGCGGAAACCCCAGGTAGTGAAACTGGACGTATGAATGAACCGCTGCGCACAGGCGGCCGAGGCAGCGTCCAGCATATTGCGCGTGCCATCGATATTGACGAGATTCTGTGCGGTGTTGTTCTTCGACCAGAAATTGGTGCTGGCCGCCACGTGAAATACGGCGTCCGCGTTTTTGGGCATGGCTCTGCTCAAGCTCTCGCGGTCAGTAATATCGCCATGATGCAGAGTGACGGGAGTCCCTTCAAGTTCATCGAGGGAGGAGCTCGGCCGGGCGAGGACATGAACAGACCAGCCCTGGTGATGAAGCTCCCTGACCAGGTTTGATCCGACAAAGCCGGATGCGCCGCTGACAAAGGCTGTCAGGCTCATGATCCGATTTCTCTCCTGTACAATGTTCCGCTGGTATGGACAGTATAACCAAAGCAAGAAACCACCCGGCTGAAATCGCCCGCACCATGCGCCTGGCGACTCCGGTTATCATCGGTCAACTGGCCGTGTTCAGCATGAACTTCGTTGATACGGTAATGGCCGGCCGCCTGCCCGAAAACCAGATTGCCCTGTCCGCCCTGGGCATCGGTGGCGCCCTGTGGTCTGCAATGCTGATGTTCGTACTGGGGACCCTGATGGTGGTGCAACCCAGCGTGGCGCAACTCGATGGCGCGAAAATGCAATCCGAGGCTGCGGTCCAGACCAGGCAGGCTTTCTGGATTGCCCTCGCCCTGGGTATTCCGTTCTGGTTTCTTTGCTATTTCAGTGAACCGGTGCTCAACCTTTTCGGTATCGATTCCGTGATTGTTCCCCACGCAGCCAGTTATCTGCGCGCCCTGTCCTGGGGCGCCCCGGCGCTGAGCATGGTTTTCCTGCTGCGTTTTTTCAGCGAGGGTACGGGAAATACCGCTCCTACCATGTTTTACGGTGTGGCCGGCGCCCTGCTCAACATCCCGCTGAACTATGTCCTGATGTTCGGAAAACTGGGTTTCCCGGAGCTCGGTACCGTGGGTTGCGGGTATGCCACGTCCATCGTTGTCTGGCTGCAGTTCCTGCTGCTGGTCCTGTACATTGGCATGCACCGCCATTACAGGCCGTTCGACCTTTTATCGCGCCTGGACTTGCCAGACTGGAAAACGATCGGATCATTGCTCAAAGTTGGCCTTCCCATCGCGGTTTCCATTTTCGTCGAAGGCAGCCTGTTTGTCGGCGCCGCGTTGCTGATCGGTCGCCTGGGGCCGGTACCCGCCGCTTCGCACCTGATCGCGATCAATTTTTCGGCCCTGATGTTCATGATTCCGATCGGCCTTTCAAGCGCCGTTTCCATCCGCGTAGGAAACGCCATCGGCCGCAGGGACATGGAAGCGGCACGTTATGCGGGGCGAATCGGCGTGCTGATCGTGATGGGGTTTCAAACCATCAGCGCGGCGATCATATTCCTGTTTCCGGAGAGAATTGTCCATCTCTACACTGATGATGCGCTGGTGGCGCCTCTTGCGGTCAGCCTGCTGTTTTATGCCGCCGTTTTTCAGTATCCGGACGGCCTGCAGATGATGGCTGCCGGTATCCTTAGAGGCTACAAGGATACCCGCATGCCGATGCTGTACATGGTCATCTCGTTCTGGATCGTCGGCATGACCCTGGGCTACAACCTGACCTTCGGGCGGGGCATGGGACCTGCCGGGATGTGGATCGGTATGATTGCCGGTCTGACCGTTGCCGCCGGCCTGATGTTGTTGCGATTCCGGCATACCGCCGAGCGGTTCATCCGCGGAGCGGTAAAAGTCGACTCCAGGCCGGCTCCTGTCGGGTGAGGCGACCGGGTGTGCTTACTGATCCCGGCCTTCCAGTTCCCTGAACCGCCGTTCCAGCTCGCTGATGCGTTCGCTGCGCCCCGACAGTTCCGGGGAGGCCAGTTCATCTCCGGAATCGGAACGACCCGGCCACTGCTGTTCGTACAGGTAAAAGACCAGCGCCAGGACGGCGTAAACCACAACGGCCCAGAACGTTTTGACCAACAGGAATGCGACGAATAAGGCACGAAGCACCCAGACGTTCCAGGTGAACGTCCGGGCGATCGCGGCACAGACGCCGGCCAGGAGTGCTCCTTCGATGCGGGCATGCCTGATGCTCATGATGTTTCGGCGGACCCTTCTTCAGTCGTAACCGGGTGGGTTTCCGTATCCGTGCCGGCAATCTGCTTCTTCAGCCGGGCCAGTTCCTCCTCGATCACCGGGTCTGCTTTTCCAGCGGCCGGATCGGTCCAGGCCGACGTGACTGTTCCGCCAACTTCGTAAGAACGGACGCGGGCTTCCAGGTTGTCCACCTGGGACTGCAGCCGGTCAAATCTTCCCATCGCGCGCCGGATCTTGCGCTCGCCCGGAGAGAGTTTTTCGGCAGCCTGGGCCGTGACTTCACGGGAATGCCTGCCGGTGTTGAGTCCTTTCAATTTCATCTTGGCGTCTGCAAGCTTGGTCTTCAGCGTGACCATATCCGCTTCCATCTGCGAAACACGCTCCCCGACGCTCGTTTGTTCGCTGGTAACAGCGTTATGGCGGCTGGACAATTCGGCTTTTGCCTTGAGTGCTGCTCGGGCCAGGTCATCACGGCCCTCAGCAACTGCTTTTTCGGCGCGCCCCTGCCACTGCCCGGTTTCCTCGGCAAGCTGGGATTCAAGGCGTTCGAGGCGTTGCTGCTCCGCCAGTAGTTCGGCGCAGGCAACGCGGGCTTCCTCGCTGGCATCCTCCATCTCCCGGATCAGTGCGCGCAGCAGTTTTTCGGGGTCTTCGGCTTTTTCAATCAGCGAATTAACATTGGCTGCAATGACATAACGTAGGCGAGAAAAGGCTCCCATTTAAATCTCCTGTGTTTGCTTGGTGATTGGTAAGTAATCAGATGCAGATATCATGCCAATGAAAGAATGTGATAAAAAACAATAAGATGAGTATGTTCAAATAGTCGGGAGCTTTTTCGGTTTGGCGGATTTGGCAATATCTTGGCGAGGAGGAACGGGTTGACCCCCGCGGGCGGTACTTTCGGCATTGTGAAGATGTTGGTGCGGCCCCTAGAATAGGGGTTGCTTACAAGGAAATGCTTAATGACCGCTCAACGTTCTCTTTTTTCGAGATTTATTCTGGGTATCTGGCGCTTCATCAACGGCGCCCGGATACTCGTGCTGAACCTGGTTTTCCTGTTCATCCTGTACCTGGTGCTGATGACCTTCGTTGATTCGGGAGAAACGCTCATTATCCAGCCGGATACGGCGCTCATTCTCCAGCCATACGGGGACGTGGTCGAACAATACAGCGGCACACCACTGGATTACGCCTTGCAGCAGGCGACTGAAATGTCGCCCACTGAAACGCGTTTGCGGGACCTCACCGAGGCTGTTCGCCGCGCAGCCGACGATAGCAGGATCTCCCGTCTGGTGATTGACCCCACTTACCTCAGCCGAATAGGTCTTGCGTCTCTTTTCGAACTGGAAGCGGCGATTGCCTACTTCAAGGATAGCGGTAAACCAGTGGTTGCTCTGGCGGATAATCTTGGCCAGCAGCAGTATTTCCTGGCTGCAATGGCCGATGAAATTTGGCTCAACCCCAAGGGTATGGTCTGGATCGATGGTTTTTCGGCCTATCGCCAGTTCTATCACGAAGGCCTGGAAAAGCTCGAAGTTGAGGTCAACCTGTTCCGGGTGGGCAAGTTCAAATCGGCAATGGAGCCCTTCATTCGCGACGACATGTCACCGGAAGCCAGGGAAGCCAATCTGTACTGGATTGGAAGCCTCTGGCAGCAATACCTCGAGGCCATTTCACGTCAGCGGGGTGTGCCGCTGGAAAACCTTTCCGACGAGATCAACCACTTTGCAGAGGGTCTCGACAGGGTTGATGGAGATTTTGCGCGGTTCGCGCTGGACCTGGGGCTGGTCGACAAACTCGTGAGCCGGCCGGAAGCGAACCTGGAACTGGAAAGTCTTGGCGCGCCGGGCGAAGGCAGCGAGGGTTTCCGGCAGATCGAATTTGAGCATTACCTGGCGCTCACCGATATGCAGAACCGCGCGGACAAATCACCAAAGGTCGTTATCCTGGTTGCCGAGGGCGAGATCGTTCGCGGCCAGCAACCACAGGGCAGCATTGGAGCCGCCACGCTGTCTGCAAAACTTCGTTCCCTGGCCGAAGACAAGAATACCAGGGCCGTGGTGCTCCGGATCGACAGCCCCGGCGGCGATGCTTTCGCCTCCGAGAAAATCCGGCGTGAAATCCAGGCTTTGCGAGAAATGGGCAAAACCGTGGTGGTTTCCATGGGCGATGTAGCAGCCTCCGGCGGATACTGGATCTCGATGGCAGCTGACGAGGTCTGGGCGAGTCCTTCAACGATAACCGGCTCCATCGGCGTTTTCGGCATACTGCCGACTTTTTCCAAGCCGCTGGCAAAGCTGGGTATTCACACCGATGGTGTCGGCACCACTGAGCTGGCCGGAAAATTGCGTCTTGACCGGCCGCTGGACCCGGATCTCAAACAAATTTTTCAACATGCGACTGAACGCACCTATGACGACTTCATCAAGCTGGTGGCTGAGTCCCGGAACATGAGCCCGGCGGCCGTCAATGAGGTGGCACAGGGCCGGGTCTGGAGTGGCAGCCAGGCCAAGGACCGTGGCCTGATCGACCAGGCAGGAACCCTGCAACAGGCGGTGGATGCCGCCGCCCGCATCGCGGGCCTGGGGTCTGCCTACCAGGCGGTATACGACGAATGGGAGATGAGTGCGTTCGAATCCTTCCTGTTCGACATGTTGGGCAGCGCCATGATCCATTTCAAACCGGGCATCTCCGGACTGGGCGGTCTTCACAACACGCTGTTGGAAAACATCCTCAGCGATCTGGACATGCTTGCGCGCAGCAACGAGAGTCTGACCGTCGCCGCGTATTGCCTGTGTGATGTCGAGTAATTCACACTGGCGGCTGGATGGCGCCCGCGCGCTGATCACCGGTGGAAGCAGCGGAATCGGACTGGCGACAGCGCAAGAACTGGCGTCCCTCGGTGCGGGCCTGGTGCTCGTGGCGCGAAACCAGGAAAAACTTGAAAAGGCCCGTGCAGAAATCACTTCGCAGGTGCCGGGTTGCTCTGTCGATGTCATTTCTGCGGACCTGGCGACCAGTAGCGGCCGCCAACGCGTGGTCGATGGGCTCGAGGTTCCGCTCAACATCCTGATCAATAATGCCGGCACCAATATCCGCAAGCGGATGACGGATCTCAGTCTCGAAGAATACCGGCTGGTCCAGGAAACCAACCTGGTTTCCTGTTTTGAAATGTGCCGCCTGCTTCGCCCCTTGTTGTTCAAGGGGGCGCCCTCGAGCATTGTGAACAATGCTTCGGTTGCCGGCCTCACCCACTTGCAAACCGGGGCGCCCTATGGGATGAGCAAAGCAGCCATGATCCAGATGACACGTAACCTGTCGGTGGAGTGGGCGCAGGAGGGAATACGCGTCAATGCAGTGGCTCCATGGTATATCCGGACACCGCTGGCAGACCAGGTTCTGGCCGATCCGGATTATCGGAAGGAGGTTCTTGATAGGACCCCGATGGGCCGGGTGGGTGAGCCAGGGGAAGTCGCCCGGGCCATCGCTTTCCTGTGCTTGCCGGCTTCCAGCTATATCACCGGCCAGTGCCTGGCGGTTGACGGCGGGTTTAGCGTTTTCGGATTTTGATGTTGCTCAATAGCGCTGGGTTGGATCAGGCAGTCCACTGTGCAGCAGCCACCGTTTACGTTCTTCGTCGTAACGCCATTCCTGTTCGTCAATTACAGTACGTTCCACGGCCTGCTGCGTATTGAACATCTTGATTTCTACGGTCTGCCGGGCTGTCATGCCCTCGTCAAAAACGCCAGTGGAACGTAACGTGTAAGCCGTTACCCTGAACAGCCGAAGCCGGTCCATTTCCAGGCGGGTGATGGGATGTTCCTTCTGGTATTCAAGTGAAACAAAGTCTGCTGCGGCATCCCACTGGCTCCACCTGATAATGGTTTCATATTGCTTGAATGTCTCTCCGCGGCTTTTCTCAATTGGGTTGGAGGTACAGGCCACCAGCGTGAAAATGGTCAGGAAAAAGAGCGCGGCGGTTTTTTGTAAGGGTTTGATGGCGGGCTTCATAAGGTGTTCTGCTCGAATGGGTTAAAGAAATTGTATCCTAAGAGTAGTTGGCCCAGGCAACCGCAATCCAGCTGAGCCCGATCAGGATCAGGCAAAACAGGACAGCCGCCGATCCCATGTCCTTGGCGCGGCCGGAAAGGTGGTGCATCTCATGCCCGATCCGGTCCACCGCATTTTCAACTGCGGAGTTCAGCAACTCGACAATCAGGATCAGGAACAGCGGGAAAATCAGCAACAGCCACTGCTCCACTGAGTTTGCCAGGAAAAATGAGCCAATGAAAAGCACCGCGGATAACAGCACGTCCTGCCGGAACGCCGCTTCGTTTTGCCAGCAGGCGCGGATTCCCTTGATCGAATACCCCGTTGCGTCGATCCAGCGCTGTAAACCGGTTTTGCTCTTCTTCACGGATTGGCTGGTGCGGGCGTATAGAGTCCATCGAACAGCACCGTCCAGCTTCCGCCCTGGTCCTGGCTGACTTCCCACAACTGGCGTACGCTGCCGTCGGGGTTGGGAGTCCAGCGAATCCGGTGCTGCGCCAAACCGCTTCCATCTCGTGCCGGTTTCTCTCCACTCAGCTCCATCACGCCGTCAACCAGGCCGCCGTCAAGCAACAGCAAGGTGCCGCTGCTGTCCACCCAGGTCTGGTGCCAGCGGCCCGTGGCCTGATCGAAAATGTTGTAGCTGGTGCCGCTGATACCCCCATCACCGGCGCCCTGCCAGTTTTCCTGCAGGGCACAGCCTCCGTGTATCGCGTAAATTGAATTGGTTCCCGCGGGCTGACCGCCGGAGCTGACTTCCCAGTCGCCGATCCAGAAATCAAACTGGCGGTAGGCAGCGGAACTACAGGCCGATGCGGGGGGAGGGCTGGTAGAACCGGTTTCCTGGGCGTCTGCGGCCAGCGGCAACAGGAGCGCCAGAATGAGAAAATACTTCATTGCGCGTACCTCAATGGATTTGGCAACCATGCTACCATTCACGGTTCGATTATTGTGCATCTTATGAAAGACGATTTTGAAATGCAAAACCCGTTAAAGCCATCAACGCCGGCGAGCAGGCTCCCCGACTTTTCCGCGATAAAGCCGAAGGATGTGCTGCCCGCACTCGAGGAACTGCTGCAGGATTACCATCGCGGCATCGAAACCCGGTTGGCTTCCGGCCGTAAAAATGGATGGACACTGGTGGAGTCGGAGGCATCATGGGCTGACGAACTCAGCCGTGCCTGGTCACCTGTTTCTCACCTCAATTCTGTTGCCGGCAATGAAAAGCTCAGGAAAGCTTACAACGCGGGGTTGAAGCGGTTGACACGGCATGAAAATTGGCGGCAACACCACCAGGGTATCTACCAGGCCTATTATGATCTTCGGCACTCGCCGGAATTCAAATCCCTGTCGCCGGTTCAGCAAAGGATTGTTGACCTCGAATTGCGGGAATTTCATCTCGCCGGCGTTGATCTTTCCGATAAAGCCAAGAAAAAGTACCGCAAACTGGTCATGCGCCTCAGTAAACTGGGATCGAAGTTCTCCGAGAACCTGATCGATGCAACACAGGCGTGGACACTCCACCTGGAAGACAGGACCCGTCTGGAGGGATTGCCCCGTGCCGAACTGAACATGCTGAAAGGCATCGCCCGGCAACACAAAACACAGGGCTGGATGGTGGATCTCAGTGCTCCATCGTTCCAGGCAGTAATGACACATGGCGAAGACCGCGAATTGAGGCGCGAGGTGTATACCGCTTTTGTCACCCGCGCTTCAGACCAGGGACAGAAGCCCGGGCAGTGGGACA
This sequence comes from Chromatiales bacterium, assembly GCA_024640025.1. Lineage (GTDB taxonomy): Bacteria > Pseudomonadota > Gammaproteobacteria > Xanthomonadales > SZUA-36 > JAHEFT01. Next base: position 24,039 of record JAHEFT010000001.1, on the reverse strand, counting down.
ACATGCCGCTGATCGAGGAAATGTTATCTCTGCGGCACCGGCTTGCCCGGCTTCTTGGATTCGACAACTACGTCGAATATGCGCTGGAGCGAAGAATGGCCGAAACCCCCGGTTCCGTTCTCGACTTCCTCCACAGTCTCGCTGAACAGGCTCGATCAGCGGCGCAGGAACAGTACGGGGCGCTCCAGGACTTCGCACGCAGCCAGGGCGCCATGCTCCCGCTCGAGGCCTGGGATATCGCCTACTGGTCCGAACGGTACCGCCAGGCAGAACTGCACCTCTCTGATGAGGAATTGAAACCATATTTTCCCCTGGACCGCATGCTGGACGCCCTGTTTTTCACGACAGAGCGGTTATTCGGTGTCTCACTGTCGGCGGACTCGTCGGTAAGCACCTGGCACCCTGACGTGCGTTTCTTCTGGCTCGAGGATCATGAAGGGCGCCGCTTCGCAGGCCTGTACATGGACCTGTTTACGCGCAAGCACAAACGCAGCGGAGCCTGGATGGACGTTTGCCTGTCTCGAAGGAAACTGGAGGCTGGCGAACAGTTACCGGTCGCCTACCTGAACTGCAATTTTTCGCCGCCTACAGTGGAACAGCCCTGCCTGATGACGCATGACGATGTCGAGACCCTGTTTCACGAGTTTGGCCACTGTCTTCATCACACCCTGACAGAAGTCGAATGGCCGCAGATCAACGGGATCAACAGTGTTGAATGGGACGCCGTCGAGTTGCCCAGCCAGTTAATGGAATACTGGGGATGGGATGACGAAGTCCTGTCCCGCTTTGCGCATCACTACCAGGACGACAAGCCCATGCCGGCTGATCTGAAAAACCGCCTGCTGCGCTCACGAAATTTCCAGAAGGCCCTGTTCCTGGTCCGGCAACTGGAATACGCCCTTTGCGATTTCCGCCTGCACCTTGAATACAACCCGGAAGCACCGGTCAACCCGCTGGCTATCCTTGACCAGGTTCGCTCGGAGATTTCCGTCGTGCCGGTACCGGAATGGAACCGCTTTCTGAACAGTTTCTCGCACATTTTTGGCGGGGGGTATTCAGCCGGTTATTACAGCTACTTGTGGGCCGAGCAGCTGGCGGCGGATGCCTGGGGCCGCTTCCATGAAGAAGGGGCGCTCGAATCAGAAACCGGGGAAGCCTTACGCAGGGAAATTCTCTCGGTCGGCGCATCCCGTCCGGCCATGGAGTCCTTCATCGCATTTCGTGGCCGCCCCCCCGAACCCGCTCCGCTCCTGGAGAGCTACGGACTATTGTAGAAGGCCGTTGCCCGGCTGACTGAAAATCAGGACACCGATAATGAAAATCGCTTCGTGGAACGTCAACTCTCTCAATGTCCGGCTGCCGCATGTGCTCGCGTGGAGCGAGGTAGCTTTGCCGGACGTGTTGGCCTTGCAGGAAACCAAGCTGGTCGACGAGCGCTTCCCGCGAGAAGAACTCGCCGCCATCGGATACCAGAGTGCTTTTTCAGGCCAGAAAACCTATAACGGGGTGGCTGTCCTGAGTCGCGAGGAAGCGTGTGATCCCGTGACTGACATCCCCGGCCTGGACGATCCGCAGCGGCGAATCCTGGCCGTTACCGTGGGCAATGTCCGGATCGTGAATCTTTATGTCGTGAACGGGAGCGAAGTCGGTTCCGAAAAATTCGACTACAAGCTGCATTGGCTGGAGAGAGTCACTTCCTGGCTGGCCGCCGAGGCAGCGCAGCATGAAAACCTGGTCGTGCTGGGTGATTTCAACATTGCGCCCGATGATCGCGATGTTTACGACCCCGAAGAATGGCGGGAGAAGATCCTCTGCAGCACGCCTGAGCGCGACGCTCTCGGCAGAATCCTGGACCTCGGACTGACTGACACCTTCCGCCTGTTCGATCAGGAGGAGCGCACCTGGAGCTGGTGGGACTACCGGATGAACATGTTTCGCCGCAAACTTGGGCTCCGGATCGACCTCGTGCTGGCATCAGCGGCAATGGCAAAGCGCTGCACCGCCAGCTACATCGATATCGAGCCGCGGCGCCAGGAGCGCCCCTCGGACCACGCTCCCGCCATCGCCGAATTCGAGATGTAGCAGCGGCTTAAGTCGAAGCTGGCCCTGCCGGCGATTGAGCTCTGTGCCGGACCAGAGGCTTCAACTCCGTGCTAAGAGTCGGGAATGACCTTGCCCCGTTCTGGACACGTTCAAGCCTTCCCTGGGCACTAATAACGCGTTCCCGACGCGCTATTGTCCAGAACAGGGCAAGGCCACTCCCTCCTCTTGAGCTTTGGGAGGCTGCTTTCCATCCTTTCCAGAAAAGTACATGAAGCTTAAGTTTGACCACCCAGTTGCAGGTGTGGAGCCGGGTGCCTGTTGTCAGGACAATCGGGCTGTCGGGAACAGCCGATTAGCGCCCATGGATGGCTTGAGCGTGTCCTGACAACAGGCACCCGGTTCCGCACCGGATTCGGAGTGTCTGTGTCAGGCTGGCACAGAGCTCAATCGCCGGCAGGGCCGGCTCCCACAGGTTGGATCAGTAGGTGGGGACGGAGGAATCGACCTCGAGTGACCAGGCGTGGATGCCACCGGCAACATTGCTGACCCTGGTGAAGCCCTGTTTGCGGAAGTGCTCCGCCGCACCCATGCTGGAGTTGCCGTGGTGACACAGGAAAGCGATCTCAGTATCTTTGGGCATTCTTTCGAGCTCTTCCATGGTTTCCCGGTCAAGAAACAGCGAGCCTTCAATAAAGGCCCGGCTGCGATCGTGAGTGCCGCGCACGTCGACCAGGGTCACTTGACCCGCCTTGAGCTTTTGGGCGAGTTCCTGGACCGTCATCTGGCGGACCGGGGCAGGGGATTCCGGCAGTTCAATGGCAAGACCCTCGCCTTGCATCGTCGAAACCCAGTCGATGACCGCGCCTCGGGCGCGCGGTGCGGTCGCGACATCCATCAGTACCTTGATGCCATTCGATTCGCTGACAATCTCGTGTCCCTGGGGCGGAGCAAGGTTGAACTGTGCGTCCCAGTTGGCGTCAACGCTGAAATGCAGGGCGATGCCTTCGTGTCCTTGCATGGCTTCCTGGATTTTCTCCGCAGCCGCGGCGGTGATGGTGATTTCCGGTGCGCTGCGGTCGGGCTGTTCGAGCCCCAGGCTCTTGTGTAACTCGCCTGAATTCAGCATGCTCAGGATTATGTCACAGCCGCCGACCAGCTCGCCGTCAATATAGAGCTGGGGGATGGTCGGCCAGTTGCCGTATACCTTGATGCCTTCCCTGATGTCGGAATCGTCGAGAACGTTTACGGAAACGTATCCGGGAACCACGCTGTCGAGCGCGGCCACGGTTTTCGCTGAGAAACCGCACATGGGCTGTTGCGGGGTGCCTTTCATGAACAGGACTACCCGGTTATTCAGCACGTAGTTGTCAATTTTGCTTTTTACGCTTTCGTCAAGATTCATGGCTTTTTCCATTTGGCGTGTTTCCGATTTTCTCCAAGTATTGCATATGCGGCTGAAGTCGCTGATATCAAGATTCATCCCAGCCATAATCGATCGTGATCTCGGTGCCCGGTTCGATGTCGCACAGGGCATAACACTTCAATCCGTCCATTTCCGCATTTGGCTCGTCGGCATGATTCATGAAGCGCATTTCGTTTTTTCCGTCGAAGCCGGTCCAACTGTTGCTGATATCATCTTCGATCCAAAGCACGTGTGTCCCGTCATCGCTTACCTCAGGGCCCTCGTACTCCCCGATCAGCTGGCCCGCTGCCAGCGGCAAGGCAGCAAAGAGGCCAAGCCCGTGTATCGGAGACTGAGTGACGAAGACCAGTTTGTTGGTTTGGCTTCTGTTCATGTTTTCAATGCCGGGCCGAAAAATTCCCGGCATCGGGGACGAGTTTGCGGGTTTTTTCGTCATACAGGATGGTGCCCGGGAAAGCCACGGAATGCACCCCGGGAACGTGTGTCCTGATATGGCCCTGGATATCGTTCAGGCCTCGGGGGCGCAAAGGATAGTAGTTTTCCACGTGGTTGTCGTTGCGCACAGTGACAGCGATGGTGCCAAGCTCACCGTAGCTGTGCTCGGTGATTGTCGAATCTCCCGTGCCCGGAGCGGAAGTGCTCTGCTCTTTCAGAAAGGTTCCTTCCAGCGGAACGTCGTCGCCGGCAAGGTGGAAGCGAACATCGAGGCCATGTGCTCTGAGCGTGGTCAGGTATTGCCGAATCTCCCTGGTCCAATCGCCATAACCGGCTGCAAGGGCTTGTCTTTCCGCCGACACACGGGCTCCACCGCCCTGGCTGGCCCAGCTGTCAAATGTTTCAAAAAGGGTGTGTACAGCACCGTCTTCCCAGGAAAATTCCTGGCCCTTTGCAGTACAGGCACTGACCGGCCCGGCGCTGCCGGACAAAGCCGCATCCAGCAATTCCCACAAGGGAAGAAAACCAAAGTGATCAAGTTGCAGGCGCAGCATGGCGTTCAGATCTGTCAATGTCATAAAGCGCGCGTGATTGACTGAAATGCCGAACGCCGTTTCAAGCCAGGACGCGGAGTGCGCGGAAACCTGGCCCTCCTCGATGAACCGGTACTCCATGGACTGACCCAGTTCGCTTACAAGTTCAGCCGGTCCCTGGACCACGACAGGCAGCAATTGCAGCAATCCCAGCGGAATATCCGGCAGAGGTTGCAGTTCGCTGGATGGCATTTCCCCGTCTCGGACGCCGATGCTGACCAGGCCGGGTTTGAATTTCTCCGGATTGTCGTTTGTTGAAACGGCCTCCAGGGCCCTGAACGCGGGGTACGAGGGTCTGAGGATCTGGGTCTGATCAAACAGGGCGCCTGCCGCGATGAGGCTGCATTTTGAGATTTCCGGTAAGAGTGCTTTCAGGTCGGTCGCGATGTGGGCGAGCATCTGCTCCGAATCCGAGGCGCCGAGGAGTTTTGGGCGTGACGCGTGGGTGCCATAGAAACGCGTCGCATCGGTTTCAATTGCAACCAGAACCCGGTAAAAACCGGTGCCTTCCAGTGGCTTGTTCATCAGAACAGGGAAAACGGGGATTTCCCATCCCCGCTGCCTTTCCCTTTTCTGCGACGGCTTCTCATCCGTGAATGTAGCTGTTTTCTGCGTTCTTCCAACCAGTCAGAACGTTCCAGTTCCATGGCTTCCTGGCCCTGCTTGCTGGATTCAGCTGCGCGGAAAACACAAAAGTCGCGATAGGCCTGGATTTCATGCTTGAGCTCCCGGCTGACCATTTCAATGATAATGGCATCGTCGAGGAAGCCCAGTCCGGGGATGTCGTCCGGGATCAGGTCTTCAGGTTCGGAGAAGTAGGCGAGCGCTTCCAATACCCGCTTCCGGTCTTCACTTTCAAGGCCCCAGCCCTTGTCCACGACCATCCCGATCAGTGTTTCAAGGCGGTTCATTCGCTCCCTTATGAAGTCGGAAGTATCAGATTGCCAGACTTCGGCCAACAGTTTCCTGGCGTTGGCGATGACATCAGCCTGGTCCATCTCTCCCAACTTTTCCCGGGCCGCCAGCATGACTTTCCTGAAATACTCCAGATCGGCGTCGCTGAGTTCGAAAGTGATTTCCATGGACATCGTCTGCTCCGGTCAGTATTTTTCTTCGCGCTGCAGACCCTGTGCCTGGGTTACTGCCGCGCGGAAATGGTCGGGTTTTCCTGGTACGGGGTACAGGTAACCCTTGTGCTCAAAGGCAAGGTCGCCGTCTTCAACCGTGTGGACTTTTCCCTTGAGATCAAAGGGCAGACTCTTTACTTCCCCACTTTCCAGCGAATCAAGGAGCGAACGACTGAATTCATCCGGCAACTCTTCAACCTGCACCCGCTCAGCGGAGTTTGCACCAACGACCAGATCGAATTTGCGGTTGTTCCTGGCCAGTTCAACGTCATTGACCGTCACCGTGATGTCGACGCGGTCAATGGTCATGGGCACATCATTCTGGTTCCTGATATCGAAATCCACCGAAAGTCTGTTTTCAATTTGGCTCATGCCGGAAATGCTGATGAAGGGCGGCCGGCCCTTGATCACCTGTGGCCCGCAGGATATGCAGCAGGCAGCAATGAGCATTGCGCAAAGAAGCCACAGGGCCGTCTTCGATCCGGATACTGGTTTCATGTTTTCGTCACATTCCATAAATGACACCTTACGCGGTGGCTGATGGTTTTAAACCTCCGGCTATCTTCACACATCCCGGTCTCTCCGCAAACGAACGTTTCATTGGGAACAACCGTTGAGCATATAGGGATTTTGTCCCCGCAACGCATATGAAACACGCAGCCCGAGGGCGGAGTCAAGGGGGACGGGGGTTCGCCAGCCAATACGGCGGGTCGCGGATGGCTGGGATCCGCCACGGGCACTGCCGCCATCAGGGACCGTGTGTAGGGATGTGCCGGCCGCTCGAACAGGGTGTCGGTGTCGGCGCTTTCGACCATTTTTCCCAGGTACATAACGCCAACGGTATCTGCGAGCCTTTGCACCGCCGACAGATCATGGGATACGAACAGAAAAGCCACGCCCAGTTTTTCACGCAATTCCAGGATCAACTCGATAATGCGGGACTGAACGGATACATCAAGAGAGGATAAAGGCTCATCGGCGATGATCAGGTCCGGTTCGGCAACCAGGGCGCGGGCCAGCGCCACCCGTTGTTTCTGGCCACCGGATAATTCCTGTGGGTAACGGTGCCGGAGAGCGGGATCCAGGCCCACGGTTTCCAGGGCCATTGCCGCTTTTTCAGCGCGGGTCGCGGGATTGCCGATACGAAAGTGGTCGAGGGGTTCGAGCAGGGTTTGAAGAACGCTTCGGCGCGGGCTCAGGGATGCCAGCGAATCCTGGAACACGAGCTGGATGTTACGCCGGGCCGCTTTCAGTTGCGAGGGCTTCATCGCGGCAAGGTCCTGGCCGCGAAACAGAACCTCTCCCCCGGCGGGAGGAGACAGGTGCAGGATGGCGTGCGCCAATGACGACTTGCCTGAGCCTGATTCACCCACCAGCCCAAAGATACCGGCGGGTGCTATCTCCAGGCTGACGCCACGTACGGCCGTCATCGGTATCCCGGAATGGCCTCGTGCCGGATAGCGCACTACGAGGTCGCGAACGCTCAACAGTGGCAGTACGGGGCTCGTCATCCGGAACCTACTCCTGCAACAGAAGCCAGCAAGCGCCGGGTATAGTCGTGCTGTGGCCTGGCAAACAAGTCACGCACATTCGCATCTTCCACAATCCTGCCTTCGAGCATGACCAGGGCCCGGTCACAATACTGTGCGACCACTCCCGGGTCGTGGGTAATCAGCAGGATAGAGGTGCCGTATTCCTGTCCCAGCCGGGTCAGTTGGTCCAGCACCTGCGCCTGTGTTGTCACATCGAGAGCCGTGGTGGGCTCATCCGCAATCAACACGCGAGGCCGGCAAGCCATAGCCATTGCGATCATGACCCTTTGCCGCATACCTCCGGAAAGCTGATGGGGATAGCTTTTCAGAACGTTCCGTGTATCTGCGAATCCGACTTTCGAGAGCATTTCCATGGAGCATTGATAAGCTTCACTGCGGGTCTTGCCGCGATGCCGCCGGAAAATGGATGCCAGTTGATTGCCCGCGGTAAATACCGGGTCCAACGCTGTAAGCGGCTCCTGAAAGATCATGGATATTTTCCGTCCTCTGACCCTGCGCAGGCCGCTCTCAGGCAGTTTCGCAAGGTCAGAGCCATCCAGTTCGATGGCGTCAGCCTGCACGGACCAACCGTCACGGGGTAAAAGCCCCATGATGGCTTCAGCTGTCTTGGTCTTGCCGCACCCGGATTCGCCGACCACCGCCAGCACTTCACCGGGGTTAAGGTTGAAGCTGATCTGCTGGACTACCGCGGACGGCTGTTTGGTCCGGCGGTTTGATACGGAGAGGTTCCGGATGGACAGTACAGGCGGATTCATATTGCCGCCTGCTTCGGGTCGTAAGCATCCTGCAGCGCATCGGAGAACAGGTTGAACCCCATCAGCAGAGCGAAAAGCATGAGTGACGCCGCCAGGAAATTGCTGAAATGCCCTGCCAGAACCTCTTGCGTGCTTTCGGCCAGCATCAGCCCCCAACTGACGCCGTCGTGGACGCCCAGACCCAGGAAACTGAGAATTACTTCGGTCTTTATAGCTGCAACGAAGGCAATGGTCGTTTGAATCAGCAGGATATGCAGCGTGTTGGGCAACACATGCCGGGACAAAATGAGCAGATCGGGCAGGCCGATCGCACGTGCGGAGAGGACAAATTCACGTGATTTGATTTTCATCACTTCAGCCCTGACCAGTCGCCCGGTAGTTGTCCAGAAAGTGGCGATCATGGCAATGTGCATGGCCCAGTCCTGGCCCTGCAAGGCATAGGCGACAGCCGCGACAAACAGGTAGAAAGGTATTGAATCCAGCACGCCTTTGAGCCATAGGATAGCGTGGTCAATCCAGCTGTCACTGTACCACCCGGCCAGGGATCCGAGGACGGCGCCAAGCACGGTGGAGAAAATTGATACCACCATCCCTACTTCAAACGCGGTGCGCACGCTGTATATGGACCTCTGGAAGATGTCCTGACCCAGCAGGTTCGTCCCGAACCAGAATTCTTTGCCGGGTGGCTCCCAGCGACCACCACCGGCATCAGACCAGTCTTGTCCAAGGATTCCGGTCCAGACACCGGCAGCCAGCAGGAAAAAGACAGCAACAATCAGCAAGCCGGCCAGTCCCGCCCGGTTTTTTTTCAGTTGTCGCCAGATGCGGCTATCGGACGTCATCAGCTAATCCTCGGGTCGACCAGCCGGTACAGCAGGTCCGTCAGGATCTGGATCAGCACAAAGGCCACGGCTGTCAGCCCCACCACTGCTTTCAAAACTGGCTGATCCCCGCTGGTGATGGCATCGAACGTCGCTTTTCCTATGCCCGGGATGCCGAAGTAACTCTCCAGCAGCAGGCTTCCCGAAATCACGATCAGCGGAATGGAGAACATGATTCGGGTCAAGACAGGCACCAGGCTATTTTTCAATACGTGCTTCCACAGGATCGTGGCAGTGGAAGCGCCGCAGGCCCGGGCTGTCCTGATGTGGTCCTTGCCCGATTCATCGACGAAAACGGCACGGTAGAAACGCGTGTTGTAGCCCAGCGTAACGAGTATCAATGAGAGTGTCGGTACGGTGACGTATTTCAGATAGGAACCGGGGTCATCAACCTGCCAACCCCGCACCGGGAACAGGTTAAGCCCGTATGGTGTGCTCAGCAGCACCTGCAGGAGGATAATGATGACAAGAAAACTCAGGCTCATGCCGGTTACTGAAAACCCGTTGATCAGGTGATCGGTCCAGCGGCCCCTGTGTTGCGCTGCTGTCAGGCCCAGGGCGATTCCGAGCAGGTTTCCGAGGATGAAGCCGGGTAGCATCAGTGCCAGCGTTATGGGAACGGTTCTTTTCAGGATGCGGCTGACGGGTTCACCCGATGAGTTGGAGGCCCCGAGATTCAGCGTGAACAACTGTGCCACGTAGTCGACATACCGTCTTGCAAATGGCTGGTCGTAGCCCAGCTCGTGCCGCACTTCTGCTATCTGTTGAGGGTTCGCGTTCTTGCCGATCAGGGTGTAGGTCTGGTCGGGGCCGAACCAGACCATCAGGATGAAGCTGATCAGTGTGACGCCCAGGACAAGAAACAGCCCGTGCGCCAATTTACTCAAAGCGTAACGCACTATTCAGCCGCCTGTGCGGCGCCCGATTGACCGCGAGGTGCGACAAAGCGAAAGAAAAAGCCGCCCACGAAAGACCGGTCCGGGAGAGCGGCAAGATCACGGTTCCAGAGCAGGATCAGTCTTCGTGATACGCCGCTGATGGTGGCGCAATCATCGATCACGATTTGGTTCATTTCCCGGTAGATTGCTGTTCGCCCGGCGGATGGCTGCATGCCGGAACTCTCACGGTAGAGCTGGTTGAACCGGCTATTGTTGTAATTGGCGGTGTTCGAGCCCGGTGAAGCGTTGGGCCCGTAAAACAGCTGGACCGTATTCTCCGCATCCGGATAATCCATGGTCCACCCGATGGTCATCAGCATTACCTCGCGGTTCAGATAAGCTCTCGCATAGTCTCCATATGTTGCAAAAGTGAGGGGTTTGACCTTTTCCTGCGGGTAGCCAATTTCTCCCAGGAAACTTCGAAGCTGTTCAAACATCTGGCGCTCGGTGACGCTGGAAGTGAAGCCGTATTCGATGACCGGCAGGTTTTCAGCATTCCAGCCATGGTCGCTGAGCAGGTTCCTGGCTTTTTCCAGGTCGCGGGCCACGGGAACATGATGCTTCTGCAAATCAAATTCTGGCGCTGCCGGCGGAATGATGCCGTCAAACACGTAACCTATTCCATAGTAGAAAATCTCGTTTCTTTTCCGCCAGTCGAATGCTTCGATGATGGCGCATCGCAGGGCATGGTTGCGCGTGTTTCTGTCCGGGTCAGGGTGGTATCCAATTCGCGGGTCGTCCATGTTGAAGTCGGTATGGACGAACCCGGACTCCAGGTTGGCAATCAGGTGATAGTTCTCCGCCAATGTGGCATTCAGGTCGGGAGGATCGCGGTTCTCCAGGACCTGGTCGAACTGGCTGACAGGAACCTTGATGAAATCCAGTTCCCCGGCGATGAAAGAGTTCCAGCGGGCCGCATCCTCGGCCACGAACTCGATTTCGATACGGTCCATCAATGGTGGAGCCTTTCCTTCGAGCTGTTCCAGTCCCAGGTGGCCTTGGCTGACCGCATCGAAGCCCTCTGCCGAAAGGCTGAACGGCTCCTGCCTGAATCGGGAGTTTCTGACCAGTACAGCGCTGGCGCTATTGAAAGTCTGTAGACGATACGGCCCCGAACCGACTGGGTGAATGGCGAATTCCTGACCGTAGTGATCGACCGCTTCCCTGGGCACGACAGCGGAAAAGCCCTGGGTCAGGGTGTGGGTCAGCTGCGGAAACGGGGAAACCAATTGAATCTGCAAAGTCCGGTCATCGAGCGCCTTCAGTCCGGGTACTTCCTGTTGGTAATCCGAGCCGTTTTCTTTCCACTCATCCAGGCCGACGATTCTCCCCTGCCAAAGCCAGGCGCCCTGTGCACGGGTTGCTGGATCGAACTGCCGTTTGATCGAGTAGACGAAGTCTTCGGCCCGCACCGCCCGTCCCCTGCCTTCGGGAAATGCCGGGTCGTCTATGAAATGCACTCCGGGTTTGAGGTGCATGGTGTAGATCAGGCCGTCTGCGGATACTTCCGGTAGCCCATCCGCCAGGTTGGGTTCGAGTTCGTAGGGGCGGGCCAGGTATTTGTAACGGTAGAGCGTGTCGTAAAGATTTACGGCAAGAAAATTTGCGTAGATGCTGGAGGCCTGGGCCGGGTCGAGGCTGCTGGGAGCGCCGTCCATGGAGTGGCGGTAAACCGTGGCCGGAGGCGCGGCTTCTTCGCTTTCACTTCGGTTATTACAGCCCGGCAGCATGGCCATTGATGCAATGGACAGGCACAGCAATAAAAGACTTTTGATCAACGGAGTCACGGGGCCCAGCTTACCCCAGCAGGTCAATACTCTTCCAATAATGCGTCGTAGTCGGGCGCGGGTGGATTCCCGTCATAAATATTGAATTCGCGGTTTTGCAGGTAGGCGTCGCGAATCAGCACATAAGGATCGTTTGCGGCATCCAACTCCGCCTGGAAGGGCAACAGCTCTGCCCGCAGCGAAATCAGGTCAACGACCATGGGTATGTAGTTATTGTATTCACGGGCAACGTAGCTGATCGGGCTGAAATACCCGTAAAAGCTGCGGCCCAGGAAGTCACGCGCCGTGTACGGGCCGAACACCGGCATCACCAGGTAGCGGCTGTTTTTCCAGCCCCAGACCGCCAGGGTCTGGCCAAAATCTTCATCGTATTCAGGGATTTCCACCTTGGTCGCCACGTCGACGAAACCCAGTACGCCCACGGTTGAATTCATCAGGAACCTGCCGGTGGCGGTCAGGGAGTCCTCGAACTTGCCTTGCAGCAGGAGATTGAGGAACGTGACCGGATAGGAAAGGTTTCTGAAGAAATTCCTGACCCCGCGTCTGGGCGCTTCCGGAACGACGGTTTCATACCCCTTCGCAACCGGCCGGGCCACGGCCTTGTCCAGTTTCATGTTAAAGGTATGGATTTTCCGGTTGTAAGCTTCCCAGGGGTCATCTTCGGGGTTGGTCAGCGTCACTGGCTGCTGGCTGGCGCATCCTACCAGGAAAACGGATAACAGCAGCACGATAGCCGGCAAAAACCGCAGTTTCCTTTTCACGGCTGCGAACTCCTGCCTGTGATATTGAGCACGTCATCTGCTTCGCACAGCTGAGCCAGGCTCAACAGGCCGGACGGTGCATTCCTTATATCCAGGCGCTGTTTGGCCTTACCCTGGACCGCTTGCCATTCCAGCAACAAGGCCAGTCCGGCACTGTCGGCAGTGGACACTTTCGCCAGGTCGATCGACGCAACCGGGGTGATTCCCCGGAACAGTTTTTCAGTTTCCCGGAACAGGCCGGGCACCGATTCGAAAGTCAGCATGCCGGAAAGAGACGCACAACCGTCGTCGCCGATATGGATGATGCAGGCTTCACTCACTGATCTGGATGTTTCCAGCAAGAATTTCTTCTGTCACCTTGTCGATGCCGTCGGCTTCGACCCGCGGAACAATCTGGTTGCGGAAGGTGATGATGTAGGAAATGCCCTCGACGGTCACATCGAAGGCCTTCCAGCCCCCTTCGGTTTTACGGAAGGCATAGTCGATCGGCGCGTAGCCGCCATTTTCCAGCTTGATTCGTGTTTTGACCCGGGTCAGCTTGTCGGTGTTCTTGCCCTTCATCGGCAGCACTTCGACCTGCTTGTCTGACTTGAATTCCAGCAGTCCGCCCGAGTAACGTTTGATCAGGACGTCGCTCATGGCATTGGCAAAGGCTTCCAGTTGGGCAGGGCTCACACCCCTGCCGGATTTTCCCAGGATAAGCCGTGCCGAATAGTCGAGATCCATCAACGGGACCAGCTCGTCGCTCACGAGCGATCTGAGCAGGGTGGGATCAGCCGCGAACTCTTCACGCCGGCCGTCAAGGATGGCGAATATCTGAGCGCTGGTCTCCTCGATAATGGTTTGAGGGTCACGCTGATCCACAGTGTTTGCGCTTGCCGGGCTGATGGCGCCCAACAGAAGCAGTGCGATGGCCAGTAAATGTTTCATCATTCTTCTTTGTCTGATCCGGTGTTGAACAGATATTTACCGATAATCTGTTCGAGAACAAGGGCCGATTGCGTAATGAACAGTTCGTCACCGTCGACCAGCATATCCGGCGCTCCCCCGGGCTCCAGTCCAATGTAACGGTCCCCGAGGACGCCTGAAGTCAGCACCGAAGCGCCGGTATCTGAAGGGATTTCATCAAATCTCGAAGCCACGCTCATGTGCACGACGGCTTCGAATGTGACCGGGTCCAGCGTAATAGATTCAACCATGCCCACGGTGACACCACCGATCTTCACCGGCGCGCGGTCGCGCAAATCACCGACATTGATGAACCTGGCGCTGATGTTATAGGTCTCTTTGCCGATCTCCTGGCCGTAATCCGTGGCCCGTGTCGCGAGCCAGACCAGGGCGGCAATGCCCAGCAGCAGGAATACCCCCGATGCGAATTCAACTTTGTAGTTCGCACGCATATCGTTACCTCAAGTCAGGAAAGACGTCATGATGAAGTCGAAAATCAGAACCAATACAGAGCTCAGGACGACCGTGTTGGTCGTGGCTGTGCCCACGCCGGAACCCGTCGGCTTGGCGGAATAACCGAAATATACGGCGATCAGGCTTATGGTGCCGCCAAAAACGACACTCTTCCAAAGCCCACCGAGAAAATCCTGCTCAAAATAAATACCGGTTTGGAGCTTGCTCCAGAAAATGCCGGCATCCAGGTCCATCACCCCGATCGAGAAGACAACGCTGCCCAGGATGGCCAGTGCGTTGAACAGCGCGGTCAGCAGCGGCACCGATATGACGCCGGCAGCGAAACGCGGCAGGGCGATGCGCTGGATCGGGTCGATCGCCATCAATTCCATGGCTTCGATCTGGTTAGTGGCCTTCATCAGCCCGATTTCGGCGGTAATCGAGGTGCCGGCGCGTCCTGCGAACAGCAGTGCGGTCAGCACCGGGCCGAGTTCCCTGAAAAGAGATTTGCCGACCAGCAGGCTGACCTGGTCCGATGCGCCGAATTGTTCGAGCGCATTGATTGCCTGCAATGACAGCACCATGCCGACAAAGAAACCGCAGATCATGATGATGACCAGGGACCTTGCTCCGATCAGGTAGGTCTGTTGCAGTACGGTAAGAACCTGGGAACCGCTGAAGCGGACACCGGCCAGCATGCGGAACAGGAAAAGCACGCATTGACCGGCCTGGCTAATTGGCCCGGTAAACCTCTCCATGAATGAAGTGGATTCCTGCATGTCAGTCAAGCAGCCCCCACCGCGAGGTGGGAGGTTGGTAATGAAAGGGGATCGGTCCTTCCACCTTGCCGTTCATGAACTGGTCAACTCCCGGGTCCGTGCTGACGTTAAGGTCTGCCGGTCGTCCCTCTCCCGCCACTTTTGCGGAGGCAATGATGTAGCAGTAGTCGACCAGGAGCTGCATTTGCGTCACGTTGTGGGTGACGATGAGGCTGGTCAGCCCCAGCGCCTTATTGGTTTCGCGCATCAGCGTGCGGATGGTCGAAACGGCGATCGGGTCCAGCCCGGTCATGGGCTCGTCGTACAGCATGATATCGGGGTCGAGCACCACGGCGCGGGCAAATGCCACCCGTCGGGCCATTCCGCCGGACAGTTCATGCGGCATGCGCTCCTCGATCCCACCGAGGCCAACCGCACTGAGCTTGCTCATCACCAGGCGCCGGATCAGCGGCTCGGGAAGGTCGGTATGTTCGCGTACGGGTGTTGCAATGTTCTCGAATACGGTCAGGTCGGTGAACAGGGCGCCATCCTGCAGCAATACTCCAATGTTTCGACGGAAGTGCTGAAGTTCCCGGTCAGACATCGAAGAAATCAACTGCCCGTTAACTTCGACTGATCCTTCGTCCGGCCGCAGTTGGCCGGATATCAACCTGAGAATGGTCGTCTTGCCGGCACCGCTGGGCCCCATGAACGCGACAATTGATCCACGATGGATGTCCATGCTGATGCCATCCAGGATGGTTTTTCGCCCGCGACGAAATACCAGATCCCTGATCCGGATGATCGGCGCTTCAGAATCCAGGTTGTCAGTCATTGAATCGTTCATCATTGCCATAAGACACAGCGGGGGACAATTGTATTACGAATGGAAAAATATTAAAGGCATAAAAAAAGAGAGGAGGCGCGAGCCTCCTCTCTCGTGTAGAAGTATCGGAACTCCGCTAATGGTGGACTGCAGATCCTCCAAGGCCTTCCCAACTCTGTCCGGTTCCTCAGCTCTCTGCTCCTGGGCTCCGGTCGCGGGTCTTCTACTCCCGCCTTATTTATCGACGTCTTTCGGTCTTCCGATTCCACAGGGTTGCGCCCGTATCCTCGTCGGTTTCCGGAACTTGCGCTCTTTCCACCTTTCGACTCTTCCAGCTTGCGCCTTTCGAGTTCCGGATCTTCCTCCGCCGAAGCGGTCTCCAATCCCGGTCGTCCGAAGCCTAAACTTCCCCGACCTTTTCGAACCTTCCTTCAGTGTGAACTGATTCTGGTCCTTTCGACCTGGTGAGGCTTGCGCCTCCTGGCGTCTATCTCAAGGGATCGCGTCTCCCTTTCGAGTCACCTCTTAATGGTACGACCGACTTTTACAGAGCCCGGTCAGGGTGACATGTTCAGTACCACGTGAACATTTTATCCGTTGTCTGTTACCCTCCAATGCCTTTCGACGGGTCGGCCGTCCGGCCGGTGGGTTTCGTCTAACGGGATATTAAAATTACTCCTGGGAAATGTTCCTGTCAATGCGATTGCAGGCCTGCTTACGGTGCATTTTTTACAACGGGCATCAGGTCTGATTTGCAAGTGACTGAATAGATGAACAACATCGAAATGCTGAGAATTTTGATTTTGCGACGAACCGAATTTGATGGTCAAAAAATGAACAGCATGAAAAAATCATAAGAGATAACATCCTGTCAATGTTGATGACCTGTTGCGGTAAATCCCAATGACCCTGAAAAGAAAGCTGTTTTTTTTCCTTCTGATTTTTCTGCTGGCCTCGTGCGGTGATGCCGAAACAGCAGATACTGGAGCCGGGCACAGGCCCATGCTGGATCAGATTCACAAGGTACTGGACATCCCCATCCTGACCCAACCCTGGACGGGTGATCTCGATGACATGGAGAAAAGACGAGTTATTCGCGTCCTGACGGTTTACGGACTTGGCACGTACTTCATAGATAAGGGTCAGGAAAAGGGTATTGTCTACGAACTGTTCAAGCTGTTTGAAGATCAGGTGAACAGGCAAGCGGGGAAAAAGCATGTAAGAATCCACGTGATTTTCATTCCCGTGGCACGCGACGAGTTGATATCGGGTTTGATCAACGGCCGCGGCGATATCGCGGCGGCGGGATTGACCATTACGCCGGAACGTGAAGCACTGGTCGATTTCACGGATCCAATCACCCGCGAATTATCAGAGGTTCTGGTAACGGGCCCTTCAGCACCCACGGTTTCTTCCATCAATGACCTGGCCGGACAGGATATGTATGTTCGGGCCTCCAGTAGCTACCGCGCCAGCCTGGAGGCACTGAATATCCGCTTTCTCGAGGAGGGGCGTGAGCCGATGAATATCCTGGAAATCTCCGAGTTGCTGGAAGATGACGATATCCTGGAAATGGTCAGCAACGGCTCGCTGGACTGGGCTGTGGTCGATGATTATAAGGCGAAGATCTGGGCCGGCGTGTTTGAAAGCCTGGATGTACGCGAGGACATCGTGTTCCGCGAAGGCGGGCAACTGGGTTATGCGATCAGAAAAGACAGCCCTCAATTGATGTCCGCTCTGAACGAATTCATGAAATCACACCGGCAGGGAACCCTGAAGGGAAACATCCTGATCAATCGTTACTTCAGGGATTTCGACTGGACATATAACGCCCTCGACTCGGAGGACTACAAACGATTCCTGGATGTGGCGGCAATTTTTGAAAAGTACGGGGAACAATACGGATTCGACTACCTGATAGTGGCCGCGCAGGGATACCAGGAATCCCGGCTGCAGCAGAGTGCGCGAAGCAGCGCCGGGGCGATCGGGATCATGCAGTTGCTGCCCAGCACAGCTGCAGATCCGAATGTCGGAATTCCGGACATCCTGGATAGAGAAGACAATATCCATGCAGGCATCAAGTACCTGGATTTCATTCGCAGCCGCTACTTCGATGACCCCGGTATGGATCGTCTTGACCGGACATTTTTTGCGCTGGCGGCCTACAATGCAGGGCCTGCCCGTATTGCGAAACTCCGCCGGAAAGCGGAACAGCAGGGCTATGATCCTGATGTCTGGTTCAACAATGTTGAAATCATTGCGGCGCAGGATATTGGAAGTGAAACTGTCACGTATGTGGCAAACATATTGAAGTACTACATCGTTTACCGCCTGAAACTTATCAGAACGCTGCAAAGAATGGAAATGCGACAGTCTCAGGGACTCGATTAGGCGCAGCCAGGAAAACATATGTTACAGCCGGTACAACGCGTTAGGTTCATTCGTTTTTGATTCGGAGAATTCATCCATGTCCAGGTGGTTTAAAGAACCGCTGATTCATTTCCTGTTGCTCGGCGGACTGATTTTTCTTTTCTACAACTCGGTGGCCGGCAAGGGCAGCGCCGTTGACGAAATATTCATCAGCAGGGGTCAGCAGGAAAATCTCCTGAATACCTTTACGCGCACCTGGCAAAGGCCTCCTACGCCGCAGGAATTCCAGGGTTTGTTGCAGGACTATATCCGGCAGGAAATCGCGTATCGCGAAAGCCGGAACATGGGCCTGGACCAGGACGATATCGTGATCCGCCGGCGCCTGCGTCAAAAGCTCGAGCTGCTGGTGGAGGAAGTAGCTTCACTGGCGCCGCCCAGTGATGAACAACTTCAGGTTTATCTCGACGACCACGCGCAAGAGTTCATGATCGACCCGCATCTTTCACTCAGGCAGATTTATTTCAGCACCGACCGGAGAGGAGCGAATGCCGACAAGGATGCGATGGAACTCCTGGGACGGATTTCAACCGCTGGTCCGGAAGGCAGGTTCGAGGATTTCGGCGACCCGATTCCTTTGCCGGCAAATATCCAGGACATGCGCGAAGGCGAGATCGCCCGCTTGTTCGGAACCGTGTTCACCGACGAATTAAAAGGGCTTGAAGCCGGAAAATGGAGCGGGCCAATTGCTTCGGGGTTTGGCATACACCTCGTGTTTATCGAGGAACGCGTCGAAGGAAGGGTGCCCGAACTGGTCGAGGTCCGCGACGCAGTGCAACGCGAATGGACGAGTCAGCGCAGCAAGAAATCCGTCGATGGTTTGTACGAACGCCTTGCACAGAACTACACCATCGAGGTTGAACCCCTGGTCGACGCCAACGCGATGGACAAGCCGTGAAGCGCCTTATTTTGTTGGCATTCTCCGCCTTGCTCCTGGCAGGGCTGGCCGAAGCACACGAGGTGCGCCCGGCCTATTTGCGTATCCAGCAGTCAGAGGGTGACTTATACGACGTGCTATGGCGGGTACCGGCCCGCGGTGAGCTCCGTCTGGGGATTTATGTAAAAATGCCCGACCACTGTCAGGCGCCTGAACAACCCCTGTCCTGGCAGGAAGGCGGCACGCATATAGAGCGCTGGACTGCAGTCTGTCCCGGCGGGATAACAGGTCACAGTGTCGTTATCAGCGGCCTTTCTTCCACCGTCATCGACGCCCTGGCGCGTTACGAACGGCTCGACGGCACGACGCAGGTGGAAAGACTGACTCCGGCCCGGCCCGATTTTGAAATCAATGATTCAGAGTCCCTGACCGAAGTAGCCGCGACCTATTTCATGCTGGGTGTCGAGCATATCCTGCTGGGTGTCGATCACCTTCTGTTCGTGCTGGCGCTGCTGCTGCTCCTGGTTCCCGACAAGCGCAAGCTGGTGTGGACTATCACGGCGTTCACCCTGGCGCACAGCCTGACCCTGGCCGCCGCGACGATGGGCTGGGTTCACGTTCCGCAAAAGCCGGTCGAGGCGGTGATTGCGCTCAGCATCCTGTTCGTGGCGATGGAAATTGTCCACTGGAAGCAGGGCAGGCCCGGGATCACCCGGCAATGGCCGTGGCTG
Source organism: Chromatiales bacterium (assembly GCA_024640025.1). GTDB lineage: Bacteria > Pseudomonadota > Gammaproteobacteria > Xanthomonadales > SZUA-36 > JAHEFT01. The sequence goes on along the minus strand of JAHEFT010000001.1, from coordinate 4,723 downwards.
GTCGCTTTTACTTTTGGGCTTTTACATGGCTTCGGATTTGCCGGAGCACTGAATGAAATCGGTCTGCCCGAACACGCCATTCCAATGGCTCTGCTGTTCTTCAACCTCGGAGTAGAGGCCGGACAACTCATATTTATAGCCGCTGTTTTCCTTGCCTGGTTCGTGCTGGGTAGAATTACCTGGCCGCGTTGGGCCTGGCGGCTCCCGGTCTATATGATCGGATCACTGGCCGCTTTCTGGACGATTGACCGCATTGGCGGATTCACCAATGGTGCCCTGTTTTCATGAGGCGTGACGATAGCAGAGGTCCGGACCAAAACGGTGACGTAGGGCTCCGTAAAGAAATCAGCCAACTTGGTTTTGGCGCCATAGCGCTGAATGGCACCATAGGCGCCGGTATCTTTGCCCTTCCGGCCATTGCCGTCGCGCGTGCCGGGCTGTTCAGCCCGTGGATCTATGTCGGTTGTGGTCTGCTGATCATGGCGATTGTCTTCGTGTTCGCCCGGGTGGCCAGCTATTTTCAGAACACCGGCGGCCCGGTCGTGTATGCCACCGAGGCATTCGGCCCGTTTACCGGTTTCCAGACCGGTTGGTTGCTGACTCTTTCGAGGGCCGCGGCTTTCGCCGCCAATGCACACCTGATGGTGACCTACGCGGGCTGGTTCTGGCCGCCATTGGCCGATGGAACGATTCATACGGCCGCAGTCGCCCTGGTCTGTGTATTGCTGACACTGGTAAACGTAATTGGCATCCGGCAGGGCATGCTGGCCATCTTTGCTTTGACGGTGCTGAAATTATTGCCCCTGCTGTTGCTGGTTTTCCTTGGAATCAGCCAGACCAATCCCGAGATTTTTACCGGGGCGCAGATCCCGGCCCTGGATTCTTTGGGTGAAACCATGCTGATCGTTTTCTATGCGTTCGTGGGCTTTGAAAGCGCCGTGATACCGGCCGGCGAGGCCCGTAACGCGCAGCGTGACATTCCTCTGGCGCTGGTGCGAACGATACTGGCTATCACGATTTTCTATTTCCTGATCCAGGTTGTGACTCTCTCAGTGGCGCCCGGGGTCGAAAATAGCAAGACGCCGCTGGCCGATGTCGCCGCAATACTGATGGGTACGGTGGGTGCGGCCATCCTGACCATGGGCGCCGTGTTTTCCATCAGCGGCAACCTGACGGCCAGCATGCTGTCGGCTCCGCGGATGTTGTACGCAATGGGTCACCTGGGCAGCCTGCCGGACTGGTTTGGCAAGGTTCACCCCCGTTTCCAGACACCGGCCAACTCGATCTGCCTGTACGCACTTTTTTCCATCGTCCTGGCGTTAAGCGGGGGATTCATCTGGCTGGCCGCCATGAGCACGGTTGTTCGCCTGATGGTTTATGTTCTATGCATTGCGAGCCTGCCGGTATTGCACCGCAAACTGGGCGAGTACGAAGGGCAGTTCCGGCTGCACGGCGGGATGGCCATTCCCATCGTCGCACTGGTGGTCAGTATCTGGCTGATGACCCATGCATCGATGAAATCCTGGCTTGTGACTGGTGTGTTTATGCTGTTGGGCAGTGTAATGTATGTTGTTACAAGGCATCGGAATCGTGCAAAATAGACCTCCATTCGTGACTAAATTATAGGAACAGGCATGTCAATTCTCCTCTCGGTCAATGGCACCAAATATCCAGTTGACGTCGAACCTGATACGCCTTTGCTGTGGGTTCTGCGTGACACGCTGGGCCTGACCGGAACCAAGTATGGTTGCGGCGTTTCGTTGTGCGGCGCCTGCACGGTGCACATCGACGGCAAAGCAGTGCGGTCCTGCAGCGTGAAGGTATCCTCGGTCGGTGAACAGGAAATTACGACCATCGAGGGTGTTTCCGCCAACGGGCTCACAATTGTTCAGCAGGCCTGGATCGAGGAGGACGTGGTTCAATGCGGATTCTGCCAGTCCGGCCAGGTCATGGCGGCCACGGCACTACTGGCCGCAAATCCTAAGCCCAGCGATACGGACATCGATGATGCGATGAAGAGAAATATCTGCCGTTGCGGCGTTTACCAGCGGATTCGCAAGGCGATCCACCGTGCCGCTGAACTGAATTCGGGAGAAGTTTGAGATGGCCATTAAGCGACGCGAATTTCTGAAGGGCAGCGCCCTGGCTGCCGGCGCTTTCACGTTGGGGTTCATGATTCCAATCAAGACCCGGGCAGGCCAGGCAGGGGCCGGGGGTGATACGTTCGTCCCCAACGCATTTATACGTATCACGCCGGACAATTCCGTGACCATCATCGTGGCCAAGTCTGAAATGGGCCAGAATGTCTTTACCGTCTTGCCGCTTATCGTCGCGGAGGAGTTGGATGCCGATTGGGAAAGCGTTCATGTTGAGCAGTCCGGCGTGAATGCGGCCTACAATTCGCCCTGGTTTCCGATGATGCTCACCGGTGGATCCTCCAGCGTCTACACCAGTTGGGAAACTCTGCGCAAAGCCGGAGCAACAGCCAGGGCTATGCTGCTCGGCGCAGCCGCGCAATCCTGGAACGTGCCGGTTGAACGCCTGGCGACCCGGAATTCGGTAGTGACTGATCCGGAAACTGGTCAAAGTGCAACCTACGGTGAGCTGGCGGCACTGGCCTCAACACAGCCGGTGCCGGAAGATTCGCCGCTCAAGCCGGAAAGCGAATTCCGCCTGGTGGGCAAGGACCAGATGCGCCTCGATTCCGGGATCAAGGTAACCGGCAAAGCCCGGTTCGGCCTCGATGTGGCTGTTCCCGGGATGCGCTACGCCGCCGTTGCCAGGCCGCCTGTTTTCGGAGCGACATTGAAATCGTTCAATGCCACGGCCGCGACGGCCATGCCGGGGGTAATAAAGGTCAAGGAAGTGCCTTCCGGCGTCGCAGTGATTGCCGACAGCACCTGGCGGGCGATCAAGGCGCGTGATGCGCTTGAGGTTGATTGGGACGAAGGCGCACACGGCAGCCGTAACACAACGTCCATGCTGGAAGAATACCGGGCCCTGGCCGATACGACCGGGTTCGTGATCATGCAGGAAGGTGATTTCGGCGCCCTGGCCGCAGCCGCCGAGCAGGTGATCGACGTGCGGTATGAATTTCCGTTCCTGGCCCATGCCTGCATGGAGCCCCTGAACTGCACGGTTCACGACCAGGGCGGCAGCGCCGAAGTCTGGACCGGAACGCAAACCCAAACGGCTGACCGCAGCAAGGCAGCGGCCATCCTGGGATATGAGCCGGAGGCAGTTCAACTTCATACGATGTTCCTTGGCGGCGGTTTCGGCAGGCGTGCGGCGGCCTATTCCGATTTTGTCGTCGAAGCCACACATGTGGCCAAAGGCGAGGGCGTCCCGGTCAAGACCACCTGGACGCGCGAGGACGACATGCGCGGCGGGCAATACCGTCCGATGACTGTGCATCATTCGAAGCTGGCCCTGGACAAGAAAGGCAATCCGCTTGCCTGGCATAACTGTGTCGTCAGCCAGGTGCTGGATGGCTTCGAGGAGCTCACAGGTACGAAGATCGAGAACTTCGACAGCTCCCAGGTCGAAGGACTGAAGGAGCAAGCCTACCCGGTGCAAAGCCTGACGCTGGAAGCACACCTGGTTGAATCGCCCATTACCTGCCTGTGGTGGCGTTCAGTAGGACATACGCATACCGCTTTCCTGAAGGAGACCCTGTTCGACGAAGCAGCCCATGCCGCCGGTATTGACCCGATGGCGTACCGGCTGAATCTGCTGGCGCAGCATCCCCGTTTCATCGCGCTGCTGGAAAAAGTAAAAGTGATGTCAGGCTGGGGCAGAGAACTGCCTGAAGGCACCGGCCTGGGTGTGGCAATCGAAGAATCTTTTGGCAGTATCGTCGCTGAAGTCGCCCAGGTGAAGGTCGAGGGTAAAAAGATCCGGGTTGAAAAAGTATGGTGCGCCGTTGACTGCGGTTTCGCGGTCAATCCCCTGGGTGTCCGGGAGCAGATGGAAAGCGCCATTATTTATGGCCTGAGCGCCGCCTTGCATGGTCAAATTACGATTAAAGACGGAAAAGCGGTCCAGGGTAATTTCAACAACTACCCGGTTGTGCGAATGGATGCTGCGCCTGAAATCGAGGTTGAAATCATCAACAGCGGCGCGAAGATGGGCGGGATCGGCGAACCGGGCACCCCGCCCATATTTCCTGCAGTGGGCAATGCCATTTTTGCAGCCAGCGGCAAACGACTCCGCTCGTTGCCTTTCGGGATCTAGCCTAGCGAACCGTCAGGACAATCTTCTGGTAAAGGCCGCCGAAGTAAAAATCACTTTGAATTTGATCAGGTGTGATGCTTTCGGGCATGAATGCCGGTAATTCCTCGCGCCACAGGTCCATTGCAAACGGTTCCAGAGTGGCCAGGATGGGCTTCATCACGTAACGCATCGGGTTGCTGCGCTTCGGTCCGTGGTAATCAACGAAAATAACCTTGCCGCCCGGGCGGGTGACGCGGATCGCTTCTTCAACCGTCTTGCGACGGGCGTACTCGGGCTGTTCATGCAGCAGGAAAAACACCACCGTCTGGTCAAAGCTCGCAGCAGGGAACTTCATGGACGTGGAATCCTGGTGGTGAACACCTACATTGCCATGGGCAGCCACTTTCTTCTTGACGTTTTCGATCTGGATGGGCGCGACATCGACAATTTCAAGCCGGGAACCGGTCCTGGCAAGGTGATTTGCCACCCGGTTGGAAAAATCTCCGTAGAC